>JAXEJQ010000106.1:0-78187 GCA_034101475.1 Candidatus Limivivens sp. | reverse complement strand
AAGAAAGTTATTACAACTCCTCCTCCCGTGCTTTGTAGTGTAGCTTCTTGCAAACTATTTTACTGCACAACGTAGAGAGTTGGAACACTTTCATTACTATTTGTGCCGCTAGCCGAAGGCGGCGGAATGGAGATTAATATGAAAACATATGTAAAGAAATATCTGAAAAGATTTGCGGCAGTGATGATGGTGGCTCTGTGTCTGGTGCTGGGAAGCAGTCTGATGCCGGGAGGAAGTGCCCAGGCAGCAGCGAAGAAAACGACGCTGGAGAAAAAGGTGGAGTCTATTGTCAAGGCAAAGGTAAAGACGGGATCCAGCAAACAGGCAGCTTTGAAAACGCTGTTCCAGTATGTGGAAAAGACGTATAATTACAAGCGTGTGGTTGGTTTCAAAGATACAGCCGGATGGGAAAAAACCTATGCACTGAGCATGATTAAGAGCAAGGCGGGAAGCTGCTATCATTTTGCGGCTCTGTACGCGTTTCTGACAAAGAAGGCCACCGGTTTCCCGGTGCGTCTCTGCATCGGAACCACCAACGGGTTTAATAAGGCCAGGTGGCAGGCCCATGCATGGGTAGAAATTAAAATCAGCGGAAAATGGTATATTTTTGATCCGAATATGGATAAGTTCGCCGCGAAATCAAAATTGAAATACTATAAGAAAAACCGGGACAGCCTGTATAATAAAACCTATAAAGTGCAGAAGAGGATAGCGGTCGCCTTCTAGGGGACCCCGGGGATAAGCCATGGTTTTCAGTTCACTTGTATTTTTATGCATTTTTCTGCCGGCTGTATTCCTTTCCAGTCTGGTTTTTCGGAAGATTAAAATCCAAAATGGGATTCTTCTGGCAGCCAGCCTGCTGTTCTATGCCTATGGGGAACCGGTTTATGTACTTCTGATGCTGGCATCCGCCTTTGCGAATTATGGGTTTGCGCTGCTGATCGGGTATTTCGGAAAGCAGAAAAGGGTGTTTGCGGCAGCGGCCATTGTATGGAATATCGGAATCCTGATCCTGTTTAAATATACCGGATTTCTGGTGACTTCCTGGAATCAGGTGACGGGAATGCAGGTTCCGGTGCCGGAGATCCGGCTTCCCATCGGTATTTCCTTCTTTACCTTTCAGGCCATGTCCTACGTGATTGACGTATACCGGAAGGAAGTAAGGGTTCAGAAGAATTTCGGCGAGGTACTGCTTTACATATCCTTTTTCCCGCAGCTGATTGCCGGACCCATTGTAAAATATCATGATGTGGAGCAGGAAATCACGGAGAGAAAGCAGAATCCGGAAGAGGTTTCCAGGGGAATCCGTCGTTTTATCGCCGGACTTTCCAAAAAGGTTTTGATTGCCAATACCATGGGACTGGTGGCGGATACGCTGTATGGAGCGGATCCGTCTCAGATCAACATTCTGACTGCCTGGATGGGTGCGGCCGCCTATATGATTCAGATTTACTTTGATTTCAGCGGCTACAGCGATATGGCCATTGGACTGGGCTGGATGTTTGGTTTTCATTTCCGGGAAAACTTCAACTATCCGTACATTTCCGGAAGTATCCGGGAATTCTGGAGACGCTGGCACATTTCCCTGTCCGGCTGGTTTCGAGAATACCTGTATATTACACTGGGCGGAAACAGGAAGGGAAAAGTCCGGACCTGTGTCAATAAATTCGTGGTTTTTTTATGTACCGGAATCTGGCACGGAGCCAATGTGACCTTTCTGTTCTGGGGCATTTTTCATGGATGCTTTCTGATTCTGGAGGAATACCTTCCGTTTTTCCGAAGCAAAGGCGGAAAGATAAAGCAGGCAGTGAGCCATGTTTATGTCCTCCTGGTGGTGCTCATCGGATTTGTATTTTTCCGGGCGGACACCATGGGACAGGGGGTATTCTGGCTGGGTCAGATGTTTGGCGGTTTTCATTTTGAAGGGGAGGCCATGTGTCTGGCGCTCGGTCTCCTGACACCGGTGAATCTGGCAGCTTTCGGGGTGGGGGTTCTCGCCTCCATGCCTGTAAAAAATCAGTTTGAAAAAATCAAAGGGTATCAGACCTTCTCGTATCTGCTGAGTCTTCTGGGGCTGGTGCTGTGCATTCTGCAGCTGGCAGGAGGTACCTATAATCCCTTTATTTATTTCCGGTTCTAGGAGGCAGAAGCATGAAAAAATGGAAAATGATATACGCCGTTCTGTTTTTCGGAATCTGCCTGATTCCCTCTGTGGGACTGCTGTTCGGAGGAAGCGAGGAATCCACGGAAAACCGTGACCTTTCTGAACTGCCGAAGCTTCAGACCGAAGAGGGCTGGAACAGCGGGTATCTGGAACAGCTGGGAGATTATTTTCAGGAGCATTTTGCTTACCGCAATGAGCTGGTAACAGCCAATGCTCTGTTAAATGGAAGGGTTTTTGGTGTTTCCACAGCCTCCGGGGTGATTCAGGGGACGGATGGCTGGCTTTATTATATGGATTCCCTGGAAGACTATCAGAGAACCAATCCCATGAGCGAGCGCTCTCTGTTCAATGTGGCCCATTCTCTGGCACTCATGCAGGATTACGTGGAAAAAAAGGACTGTGCCTTTGTATTTACGGTGGCGCCCAATAAAAATACGCTGTATGGAGAACATATGCCGTATTATTACCAGATCAAAACGGAGAATCCGGGAAATCTGGAACGTCTGGAAGGCTATCTGGAGGAGGAGCAGGTTTCCTATGCAGATCTGTGGGAAACGCTCTCCGGATGGGAAGAAGTTCTCTACCACAGGAGAGATTCCCATTGGAACAATAAGGGTGCTTCCATAGCGGCGGACTGTATTCTGGATACACTTGGAAAGCTGTATATTTCCTATACCGACGGCGATTATGAGGTGCGAAAGGATTTTATTGGAGATCTGGATGAAATGCTTTATCCAAAGGCATTGACGCCGGAGGAGGAAATTTATTATGCAAAGCCTTTCACCTACAGCTATGTGGAAGAAGTGGAGAGCAATTTTGCCCCCAGGATTTCCACAGTCAGTTCTTTAGGCTCCGGCAGCCTGGTCATGTACCGGGATTCCTTCGGGAATGCGCTGCTGCCATATATGGCGCAGGCCTACGGAAACGCTTATTTCTCCAGAGGAATTCCCTATCAGCTCACAGATCTGGACACGCATCTGGCTGATACGGTGGTGGTGGAACGGGCAGAGCGCTTTCTGCCGGATATGGCGGGAGATCCGCCGGTGATGCCGGGACCTTTGGTTATCGTGTCCGGGGAGGATCAGCCTCTGGATCCGGAAATGCTGGAGAGCCTGGAGGTGAGCAGTCAGGGGCTTTATACAAAAATCAGCGGAACCATTCCAAAAGAAGCATTAAATGTCCGATCAAAGATTTATGTAAAGGTTGACGGAAACATGGCTTATGAAGCTTTTCCGGTGACCTGGGATAATGGAGAGGAAGGGTTTGTGCTTTATCTGGAAAGCGGAAAATTTTCCGGACTGGAAAATCAGATAGAAGTTTATATTAAGGAGGACATCAAGGGATGAAAAAAAGATTTGTACAGTTCTTATGCGGGGCGGTTATGATGACCATGAGCTTCGGAGGTTTTGGGGCGGCGTTTGCCGAGGAGGCTCAGACCGAAGTTCAGACAGATGCCGGAAATGAGACGGAAAGCGCAGCTGCGGAAGCCGAAACAGAAGCAGAAACAGAAACGGCAGAGACAGAAAAAGCGGCTGACGTGGATATTCAGGAGGACGGTAAGGTTCTGTGGACAGTGGAAAACCGGACGGGAACCACTTTTTCCGGTGCAGAACTGAAGGAGCAGGAGCTGACCCTGACAGCAGAGGATGGCACGGTGCATTCTTTCCTGAATGTGGATAAGGAGGATCTGGAAACTCCGGTTCTGGTTCTGTACGGACAGTTTCTGGCTGTTGAATATCAGTCAAAGGATTCCGGTGATTCTGCGAAAATGGTGGAAGAGGGCGAAGAAATTTCCTTCGAAGAGCCGGAAACTATGTATGTGGTGGATGATGTGTATGTGAGAGCGGAGGCGGCTTCTGATTCTGAGGCGATTTCGGTAGCCGGACGGGGGAACGCCATTAAAGTGCTTGGTGAGCTGCCGAGATGGTACCGGATCAGCGTCGGAGAGGGTGAAGGGTATATTTCCAAAGCCTATGTGACCGAAGAAAAGGATCAGGCGGATCAGGCAGTAGCGGCAGAGGCTCAGGCCAGAGCGCAGATCGCGGCCCAGGCAGAAGCGGAAGCAAGGGCTGCTGCGGCGGCTCAGGCAGCGCAGTCCCAGGCAGCGGCACAGCCTCAGGGCAGATACGAGGTCAGCAGAGTGGCTTATGATGACTGTGACGGAAGCGGACATGGCTATTACGAAATTACGTATTCAGATGGAAGTGTGGAAACAGAAGAATACTAAATAGTGTTCTGACGCAGCCTGCGAATATCTGTTTGAATAGAGGAAGAGAATCTTGCAAAGCAGGATTCTTTTTCGACAAAAAACGCAAAATAATAAGCTGCAATTATAAAAATATAGTTGATAAAATTGGAAAAGAGTGCTACAATACTGGTAAGCATTTTATTTCTATTTCTTAATGGCTTTGGCCAATCTGTATTCTGCTGCATCCTGCAGATCTTAGAAATTTCCAATGCTTAATTCAAAACAAAAAAGCAGGGAGGTTTCGCAGGAGCAGAAAACCTCCCGGACAAGGAGGCGACATGAGAGAAACGATAGAAAGACCGGTACGCAACTACAAGGATCGTGTATTTCGTATGATTTTTCAGGAAAAGAAAACGTTTCTGGAGCTGTATAATGCCATGAACGGAACGGATTATCACGATCCGGAGAATCTGACGGTGACCACATTGGACAATGCGATTTATATGTCTATGAAAAATGATGTGTCTTATCTGGTGAATGACCAGCTGACGCTGTATGAACATCAGGCCTCAGATAACCCGAACATGCCCCTGCGGGATCTGATGTATGTGAGCAGGACGTTCCGGGAGCTGACACGAAATCAGAATCTGTTTGGCACCAAGCTGATTCCGATTCCGGAACCGAGATTTGTAACGTTTTACAATGGGGCAAAAAGTTTTCCGGAGCGTTCTGTTCTGAAATTGTCAGATGCTTATCTGGGAAAGACAGGTGACCCGGCTCTGGAGCTGAAGGTTCTGGTATTAAATATCAATCTGGGCTGCAATCAGGAGCTGATGAAAAAATGCCGGACACTGAAAGATTATGCGTTTTTTGTAGACAAAGTGCGTTCCTCCAGCCTCGAGATGCCTTTTGAGAAAGCAGTCGAGCTGTCCATTGAGACGTGTATTCAAGAAGGGGTGCTGGAAGATTTTCTGCGAAAGAACAGGGCAGAGGTGAGAAGTGTGAGTATTTTTGAATATGATGAGGCGCTGCATCTGCGGCTCGAAAGGGAAGATGCAAGGCAGGAAGGCTTAGCGGAAGGCATAGAGGAGGGCAGAAAAGCAGGCATAGAGGAGGGCAGAAAAGAAGGCATAGAGGAGGGCAGAAAAGAAGGCAGAAAAGAAGGCAAAAAAGAAGGCAGAAAGGTTGGTCTGCGGGAAGGTCTGTGTAAAGGAGCCGGTGCTTTGATTGAGACCTGCAGAGAGTTCAATCTGACAGCGCAGGAAACCCTGGAACGGGTTGCGGAGAAACTTTCCATATCCGAGTCGGAAGCCATGGAATACGTAAAGCAATACTGGAAATAAAAATATCCCGTGGAAAATGGTGAGGGAAAAAGCACGGATTTCCACGGGGTATTTCTGCTTTTTCAGCCAGACAAAAAAGAACCGGCATTCGTATCTTCACGAATGCCGGCGCCCCTGCCAAGGAGTCGATGCGACAAGATTTGAACTTGCGACCTCTGCGTCCCGAACGCAGCGCTCTACCAAGCTGAGCCACGCATCGAAAATTTTGATTGTTTGAATTGCTTTGCTCTGTCAGCTTCATTAGTATAACATTGACCTGGAAAAAAAGCAAGTGTTTTTTGAAAAAATTTTAGAGCGAAAATTTCAGACTGGGATTTTTGCGGTTCTTGTCCCGATTTTCTTGACGCTTCCATGCATTTCGAGTATGCTGTCCATAAGAAATCCGGAAAGGAGCTGCTTATGAATTTTCTTATTCTGACCAAAGATCTGCAGGCTCTTCGTCAGCTTCAGACATTGATTGAAGGGCTGGACGAAGGGCCATCCCTTTTTCAGGAGTGGGAAGCTTCCAAAGCTGCCGAGATTCTGCGGCAGCAGAAGATTGATATTCTGATCTGTGAGGCTGCGGCAGGCAGGAGTGAGTACCTGGACTTTTTAATGAAAACCTGCCGGAAGGAGGCGAGACCGGAAACCATTGTGCTGCTGAATCATGTGGAAATGGATTTTCTGGACAGACTGGAGGAGCTTCCCGGGGTTTTGTTCCTGAAGAGTCCCCTGGAGCAGCCCAGGGCGGAAAGGCTTCTTGAGACGGCCATGAAGCGGGTAGGAGAACGGCAGCATCTGGCCAGGCTGGAACGGCACCACCACTATTGGGAGAGCCACAAGCGTCTGATTCAGCAGCAGTTCTGGATGCGGCTGTGCAATGGGCAGACCTCTCTGGATCCTTCGGATTTTCTGAAGGAGGCCGAGGACAGCGGTATTGAGATGAAGCTGAGCGACACATATCAGATCGGTGTGCTGAGCAGGAAGCTGATCCGGGTGAGGAATACGGAGATTGAAAAGGAGACCAGGACGATCCTGCTGGATTTTGCCAATAAGTGGTTTCGGAAACAGAGGGCAGACTATATCATTCTGGAACAGCTCCGGCCTCTTCTCATTGTCCGGAATATGCCAAAGGATGAATTTTTATACCAGTGTAAGGGGCTGATCCGGGAGATCAGCCGGGAGCGGGAGATTCCCCTGTGTATTTATTATGATGCGGATATTTTCTGTGAAAATATCTTTTCCAGCGTGGTGTATATTATGGCGGCGGAGAAGGAGGACCTGGAGGAGGAGCCGGGAGTTTACCCGGCGGTACAGTCCATGATCCGGAAAAAAGAGGAGATTGACGTGCTGATTCCGGGGCACACGGAAGAGTTTCTGCGAAACGGTCATTATGGACAGGTGCTGCAGAATATCCGTGTTTTTTTGAATGAGCAATCCGTGAAGGGGATGATTTCGGGGAGCTATCTGCGGGCCATGCGGCTGGACATGTCTCAGATCATTTACAGCGTTCTGAAGGAAAAATCCATTCCGGCCCATAAGGTTATGATGGAACCGGGGCTGAAGGAGCTGGAGGTCAATGCTCATATCTCTATTGACAGCTTCCTGGGATGGATCGAGGCACTGTTTCACTGTATGCCGGAAAATAAGACAGTTCCCGTGAATGAAGCAGTCAGGAACTACGTGAAAGAGCATATCCGGGAGGAAATTTCCAGGGAAATGATCGCGGAGGCTCTCTATATGAACGCGGATTATCTGGGCAGGCTCTTTAAACGGGAGACCGGGCAGTCTCTGGGAAATTATATCATTGAGGAAAAAATGAAGGAGGCCTGCCGGCTGCTGATTTCCACCCGGAAATCGGTGGGAGAGATCAGTACAGAGCTGGGATATGGGAATTTTTCGCATTTTTCAAAACTATTCAAAAAAATAACAGGTTGTACACCGAGGGAATATCGGAGCCTGTATGAGACAAAAAATGCGTAGAAAAAGTAAAGAAAACAGGTAAAATGTAATGATATAGAATAAAAAGTCTGAAAAAGAACAAAATAAGACCGCTATAAAAGACTGGTTTGTGCAATCTGCATAAAAAAAGGCTTTTGAAAGGCGAGATAATGAAAAAATATTCCGCTATTGAGGTAGAATGGCGGGATATTTTTTTATATAATCGTAACTGTTCAGAGGTTCAGAGCCAACCTCCAAAATGCTTCGCATTTCGTCGATTTTGAGGTGCTGTGTCCCGGTGGGAAGCGTTAAGCACTGACCGCAGCGAAGCGCAGACGCGCAGCACGGAAAATTGACGGAAGGCTCATTTGGCGGGGAACTCATGAAATTTTGCCTGGCTCTGAACAGTTACCTATAATGACGTTGGGGTCAAAAGAAAATAAAAGGTATGAAGTACAAGGAGGAAAAAGAATATGAAGAACCGCAGCAAAAAGCTTCTGGCGCTGTTTTGTGCAGCCGCAACTTTTACATCCATGACCATTCCCGCTATGGCGGCAGAGGGCCCGGACGGTATTGCCGTAAAGGATGAAATCAACATCGCAATCACAGCGGAGAATGCTGTATATGACCTGCATAAGACTACATCCAACAGTTCCCGCGTGGCTCTGTGCGGAACCGTATATGAGCAGCTGATGACTCTGAACGGAGAGGGCGAACCGGTTCCGGAGCTCTGCGAAAGCTATGAAGTCAATGAGGATGCCACAGAGTTTACGTTTGTACTTCGCCAGGGTGTAAAATTCCACGATGGATCGGAAATGACGGCGGATGATGTGGTTGCTTCCCTGAACCGATGGATCGGAAGCTATACCGCGGTACAGAAGCTGGTAGGCGAGTCCAGGTTTGAAAAAACAGATGATATGACCGTTTCTATTAAGACTGAGAATCCCTGTGTGACCCTTCTTTATCTGCTGGCAGGCGGTGCTCAGAGAGCCGTTATTACCACAGAAGAAGCCCTCGCAAGCGAGGGCGAGGATGGATACATGGCAGATATTATTGGTACCGGTCCGTATACCTTCGAGGAGTGGGAGCTTGACCAGTATGTATGGCTGAAGAAATTCGAGGATTACGTTCCTTACGGCAATGCCGAGGAACTCAGCGACGGATGGGCAGGCTACAAGCATGCCTATACAGAAAATATTTATCTCTGGGTAGTTCCGGAGGAAGCCACCCGTATGGCAGGTCTTCAGACAGGTCAGTATGATGCCGCAAATATCAGCGACGCGACCTTAACTCAGGTAGAAGGAAATGAAGATCTGAAAGGCTATGAAGAGGAAGGCGGCCAGATTGCCATTGTATTTAACAAAAAGGAAGGCCTGTGCGCGGATCAGAACATGAGAAAGGCCATCAACTGCTTTGTGGATTCCGATGAACTGCTGGCAGTATCCTATGGCTCCAGCTATACGCTGAATTCCTGCTACATGGATTCCTTCCAGAGTGCATGGTACTCGGAAGCAGGCGCGGAAAATTACAATACAAAGGATGCGGAAGCGGGCCAGAGCTATCTGGAGGCAGCAGGCTATAACGGAGAAACCCTGCGGATTCTGGTAGCCAGCGCAAACAATTTCGACAAGATTGCCCAGATTCTGGAGCAGGAGCTGGAGAACAACGGCATCGACTGTGAAATCACAACCGTTGACTGGGGAACCTTCGGAGAATACCGGAACGATTCCAGCATCTATGACCTGTATATCACAAGCTTTGCCACCGTGCCGGTTCCGTCCCTGAAAGTTTATTTCGGCGCAGAATATGCCGGATGGACCAGCGATGAGCATCTGGACGAGCTGTGGAGTGTCTATAACAATGCGACAACCATCGAAGAGGCAACAACCGCATGGGTGGATGTTCAGGAATACTGCTGGGATTACCTGCCGATCATCAACCTGGGACACTATGTATCCCATGATGTGATGAACAGCCAGATGGAAGGCGTTGTTTACTATAACTGCAATTACTTCTGGAATGCCTACATTCCCCAGTAAATGAAGCAGGTAAATCCGTCAGTCCCATAGAACGTGCTGCCGTAAAACCAAACACACTGCCGGGCCGGAGCTTCCGGTTCCGGCAGACAGATTCCGCTGCAGGAAGGTGAACAGGGTTTTATGGCAGCTTTTTTAATAAGGTGATGTCTATGAAAACTTATATCATAAAGAGAATTTTATCTGTCATACCCGTGCTCCTCGTGGTGTCCGTTATTGTATTTTCCCTGACCCATCTGACGCCCGGAAGCCCGGCCGCTTCCATTCTGGGAGAGGATGCCACCCAGGAGGAAATCGAAGCCCTGGAGGAGGAGATGGGATTAAACGATCCGCTGATTGTACAGTATGTCCGCTGGGTAGGCGGCATTCTTCATGGAGACCTGGGTACCTCTGTGGTGGGCAGCAAGCCGGTGACGGAAATGATTGCCAGCCATTTTACGCCCACCATTTCCCTGACCATTTTTTCAACTCTGATTGCCGTGCTGATCGCCTTGCCCCTGGGCATGCTGGCAGCCAGAAAGCGGGGAACTGCCATTGACGCGGCGGTAAACGGTTTCACACTGGCAGGTATTTCGATCCCGGGCTTCCTGATCGGCCTGCTTCTGATGCTGCTGATCTGTGTAAAGTTCAAGCTTCTTCCGGTTTCCGGCTATAAGCCGCTGAAGATGGGCTTTGGAAAACATATCAAATGCCTGATTCTGCCCTCCATTGCCCTGGGCTTTACCCATGCGGCTCTGATGATGCGTATGACAAAGGCTTCCATGCTGGAGGTATTGAACAGTGATTATATCCGGATGGCGAAGGCCAAGGGGGTAAAGGAGTTCTTCCTGGTGACCAAGCATGCCTTTAAAAATACTCTGGTGGCAGTAATCACCGTAATTGGCCAGAGCGTCATCGGAATTCTTTCCGGAGCGGCCGTTATTGAAACCCTGTTCGGGATTCCTGGAATGGGAGCCCTGATGGTAAATTCCATCGGACGGCGGGATTATGAGGTAATCCAGGGCGTCGTTCTGGTGATTGCACTGATTAATGTGGGAATCAGCCTGATCATGGACCTGATTTACGGTCTGATTGACCCGCGGATCCGTTTGAACTAAAGAGGTGAGAATTTATGGAGACGAACAGCAACGATATGAATCTGGTTCTGGAAGATGCCGGAAAGCTGGAGGAAATCCGGAAAAGGCTGAAAAAAGAACAGCGGGATACCAAAATCAGAGCATTTACAAAGAATAAGCTGTCGGTAACCGGGCTGGTCCTGGTGCTGATTATGATCTTGATCGCGATTCTGGCTCCGGTTCTGGCAGGCTACGGACCCAATGAAATGGTGGTAAAGGACCGTCTGATGGCCCCCTGCAAGACACATCCCTTCGGAACGGACTCCATGGGGCGGGATGTTTTTACCAGCGTGGTTTACGGAGCCCGGATTTCCCTTCTGGTAGGCTTCGTGGTTTCGGTGGTATCCGCCATTTTCGGCGTCATCATCGGACTTTATGCCAGCTATAATAAACTCCTGGACAACATTCTGATGCGGGTCTGTGACGGTATGAAAGCCATTCCGAACATCCTGCTGGCCATCTGTCTGATGGCATCTCTGGGGGCAAGCCTCCGGAATGTTCTGATTGCCCTGACGGTGGTCTGCACTCCCGGAATCGCCCGGGTGGCCCGTTCCGCAGCCCTGGTTGTGCGGGAGCAGACCTATATTGAGGCCATGGATGCCCTGGGCGCAAAGCCAAACCGCATTTTGTGGCGGCATGTGGCGCCGAATATCATGTCCCCCGTGATTGTGCAGCTTACCTTCAACTTTGCGACGGCAATTCTGGCAGAAGCATCCTTAAGCTTCCTGGGTGCCGGAGTTCCCGCTTCCGTACCGAGCTGGGGAAGCATCCTCAACGAAGGAATGGCAAATATCTTTAACGCATGGTGGCTGATTATTTTCCCGGGAATTTTTACGGCGGTAACCGTACTTGGACTGAACCTTCTGGGGGACGGCCTGAGAGATTTCCTGGATCCGCTGACAAATTAAGGAGGTTCGGTCATGAAAAAGGAAAAAGAATTAATCCTGGAGGTCCGGGATCTGACGACCACCTTCCGGACGGAAAGAGGGCCTCTGAAGGCCATTGACGGAATCAATTTTCAGGTGTATAAGGGTGAGATTTTAGGAATCGTAGGCGAGTCCGGCTGCGGCAAAAGCGTGACCTCCCAGTCCGTGATGCGTCTGTACGATGAAAAATATACGGCGAGCTATCAGGGAGAAGTCCTTCTGGAGGGACAGGATCTGATGAAGCTACCCTACAGGGAAATGCAGAATATCCGCGGAAAGAAGATTTCCATGGTTTTCCAGGACGCGTTAAGCTCCCTGAATCCGGTTTTTACGGTGGGAAACCAGATCTGCGAGCCTCTGCGGATCCATCAGAACATGAACAAAAAAGAAGCGGAGAAGGAAGCGGTGGAAATGCTGCGGCTGGTGGGAATTCCTGCTCCGGAAAAGCGGATTCACCAGTATCCTCACGAGCTTTCCGGCGGGATGCGTCAGCGTGTGATGATTGCCATTGTGCTGGCATGCCGTCCCCAGCTTCTGATCGCAGATGAACCGACCACGGCGCTGGATGTGACCATTCAGGCGCAGATCATGGATCTGATTGTCAAGCTGAATCATCAGCTGGATATGGGAGTCATGCTGATTACCCACGATCTGGGCGTTGTGGCGGAAACCTGCAGCCGGGTGGTGGTCATGTATCTGGGACAGATCGTGGAGGAAGCCACGGTGGCGGACATTTTTGATAATCCGAAGCATCCTTATACCTGGGGACTGATTCAGTCTATTCCCAGGCTGGACGGCGACCGGACCAAGCCTCTCTATACCATTGAGGGCATGGTTCCTCTTCTGAGCCAAATTCCCAGGGGCTGCCGGTTCGCGCCCAGATGTCCTTATGCCACAGAGCGCTGCCGGAAGGAAATGCCCCCGCTTCAGAAGGTCAGTGAAACACAGAATGTACGCTGTTTTCGATATGAGCAGCTATCCGGAGAAACAGAAAAGGCAGCGGGTCCGGACGAAAAAGCCAGGTAGGAGGTGGATGCCATGAAACAGGAAGAGAGAAAGGTTGTCATTAAGGCGGAAAACGTCTGCAAATATTTCCAGGTAAAAGGCGGAATGGGAAAAGCCTCCGGCCAGGTAAAGGCAGTGGACGGGGTATCTCTGGAGCTGTATGCCGGGGAAACCTACGGCCTGGTGGGCGAATCCGGCTGCGGAAAAAGTACGCTGGGAAGAACGCTGATCCGCCTGCTGGATCCTACCAGCGGAACCATTCTGCTGGATGGGACCAACATCGCGGATATTTCCAAAAAGAAAATGCGTACCATGCGCCAGAAGGTGCAGATGGTTTTCCAGGATCCGTATACGTCTCTGAATCCCAGAAAACGGGTGGGGGATATTCTGATGGAGGCTCTGGAAATCCACAAAATCGGCACGAAACAGGAGCGTATGGCCACAGCCATGAAAATGCTGGCAAAGGTGGGGCTGCGGCCGGAGCATTTCTACCGCTATCCCCATGAATTTTCCGGCGGACAGCGCCAGAGAGTGGGACTGGCCAGGGCGCTGATCCTGAACCCTCAGATTATTATCTGTGACGAGCCGGTGTCGGCGCTGGACGTTTCCATTCAGTCTCAGATCATCAATCTGCTCCAGTCCCTGCAGAAGGAAGGAAATTTAAGTTATCTGTTCATTGCCCACGATATGAGCGTGGTGAAATATATTTCGGACCGGATCGGCGTCATGTATCTGGGCCATCTTGTGGAGGAAGCGGAGACGGATGAGCTGTTTGCCCATACCCTTCATCCCTATACCCAGGCACTTTTATCGGCAGTGCCGGATACGAATCCCCATGTGAAAAAGGAGCGGATTATTCTGGAGGGAGATCTTCCTTCACCGATGAATCCGCCCAGTGGATGTGTCTTCCATACAAGATGTCCGAAGGCCTGTGCGGAGTGCGCAAAGAAAGTGCCTGTGCTGCAGGAAATCCGGCCGGGACACAAGGTGGCGTGCCTGCTTTACGAGGGAAAATGAGCAGACGGCAGATGTGCCTGCAGGAAGGAACAGGAAAGAAAGGGCGAAGAAAATGAAGAAAGAGGTGCTTGCATTTCTGGATGCTTACCAGGAGAAGCTTTTTGAGGCTTCCGATGCCATCTGGGAGCAGCCGGAAATTGCATTTCATGAATATCAGGCAATGGAAATCCTCTGTGGGATGCTGGAGGAGGAAGGATTCGCTGTTGAAAAAAGTCTGGTGGGGATTCCCACAGCCTTCCGGGCGACCTTTGGAAGCGGCAGTCCGGTGATTGCGTTTCTGGGGGAATTTGACGCGTTGGACGGGATGAGCCAGGAGAGCGGATGCTTTGTGAAAAAAGAAAAACCGGGGACAGCGCTGGGACATGGCTGCGGCCATCACACCATTGCCGTGGGAGCCGTGGGCGCTGCAGCTGCGGCAAAACGGTATCTGGAAACCAGTGGGAAACCCGGAACGGTGATTTTTTACGGATGCCCGGGAGAAGAAGGCGGAGCGGGAAAGTCCTTTATGGTACGGGACGGAGCCTTTGAGGGCGTGGACTGTGCCATTACCTGGCACCCTTCCGATCAGACGGGACTTTTTACCGGCAGGTGCCTGGCAAACATCAGCGCGATTTATCATTTTCAGGGAGTCAGCGCCCATGCGGGCGGTCTGGCGCATATCGAAAGAAGCGCTCTGGACGCGGTGGAGCTGATGGACGTGGGAGCCAATTACCTCCGGGAGCATGTGATTTCCAATGCGAGAATCCATTATGCCATCACGGATACCGGCGGAAAATCCCCCAATGTGGTTCAGTCCCACGCTTCGGTTTTCTATTACATGAGAGCGCCGGAACCCCATTATGTTCAGGAAATGTATGAGCGGATCGGAAATATTGCCAAAGGGGCGGCGCTGATGACCGGAACCCAGGTGGAGGTTGAGTATATCCGGGGTGTTAACAGCCTGATGCCCAATGACTGCCTGAATCACGTGATGCATCGGAACATGGTGGAAATCGGCCTTCCGGAATATACCAAAGAGGATTATGAGACGGCGCGGAGGATCCGGGAAACCATTTCAGAAAAGGATGTGACCTTCCAGGAGCTGCTGGATTCGCTGACCAAATCGGAACGTCCGCTGGTGATGGAGCATAAGGGCAAAGAGATTTATGATTTTATTGTTCCGGAGTCTGCCAATGAACCGCTGCTGTTCGGTTCCACGGATGTGGGTGATGTGAGCATGACCTGTCCGACCGTGCAGCTTCACGCGGCCACTTACGCGGCGGGAACAGCCCTGCATTCCTGGCAGGCGGTTGCCCAGGGCAAAGAGCCGCTGATGCACAAGGGCGAACTGTATGCGGCAAAAGTTATGGCCTGTACGGCAGTGGATCTGTTCGAGGATCCGACACTGGTTCGGGAGGCAAAAGAGGAACTGAAGGAACGGATGGGTGAGCATCCCTTTGTATCATTGATGCCGAAGGATGTAAAGCCAAAATTAAACCGGTAGCTGCGATTCCCATGCGGGAACCGCGGCAGACCATGAGATGAGGGTAAAAAGATGAAACAGGGATTTTCAGAATCATTTTTATGGGGCGGAGCAGTGGCTGCCGCTCAGGCGGACGGCGCTTATCTGGAGGGCGGAAAGGGCCTGGATACCCAGGATCTGCGCTATTTTGACGCTTCCTGGGACAAGGCAAAGCGGACAGAAATGCGCAATATCAATATGACTACGGAGATTTTCGAGAAAGCGCTGACCGATACGGACATGACACATTATCCCTTCCGCTGGGGCATTGATTTCTATCATACCTACAAAGAGGACCTGGCACTGATGGAAGAAATGGGAATGAAAATTTTCCGGACGTCTATCTGCTGGGCCAGAATTTATCCAAACGGGGATGATGAAGAACCAAATCAGGAGGGACTGAACTTTTATATCGATCTGTTTACCGAATGCCATAAACGGGGAATGAAGGTCTTTGCCACCATGCTCCACTACGGGATTCCGGTGAAGCTGGTGACGGAGTACGGCGGCTGGAAAAACAGAAAGCTCATTGATTTTTATGTAAAATATGCGAAAACACTGTATCAGTATCTGGGAGATCTGGTGGATTACTGGCTTCCGTTCAATGAGATCAACTGCGCCCGGTTTAATCCCTATAACGGATGCTGTCTGATCAGGGATCAGGAAGAGGATTATGAGAGCGCGATTTTTCAGTGCACCCATCATCAGTTCCTGGCCAATGCCCTGGCCATTCAGGCTGCCCGGGAGATGCTGCCCAATCCTATGGTAGGCGGCATGATTGCCCGGTTTACCACCTATCCGGCCACCTGTAAGCCGGAGGATGTGATGCAGGGTATTCTGGAGGAAAACTATAAGAACTATTTTTATACGGATGTGATGGCCCGGGGAAAATATCCCGCTTATATGGAGCGGATGTTTGCGGAAAATCACATTCAGATTCATAAGGAGCCGGGAGATGACGAGATTCTGGCTGAAAATACGGTGAATTTCCTGGCGTTCTCCTATTATATGTCCATGGTGGCGACTACGGATACCAATTATGAAAAAACCAGCGGAAACCTGGTTTCCGGAAACCGGAATCCATACCTGAAAATGAGCGACTGGGGATGGCAGATTGATCCCATTGGAATCCGGATTTCCCTGAATGAGATGTATGACCGCTATCAGCTTCCCGTTTTCATCGCAGAAAACGGAATCGGCGCTTACGATAAGCTGGAAGAGGACGGTTCCGTCCACGATCCCTACCGGATCGCATATCTGCGGGAGCATGTGAAGCAGATGAAGGAAGCGGTGAAAGACGGCGTGGAGCTTCTGGGCTATACCATGTGGGGAATCATCGACATTGTTTCCTGCGGTACTATTGAAATGAACAAGCGCTACGGCGTGATCTATGTGGATCGGGACGAGGAAGGAAAGGGCAGCAACCGGCGTTATCGGAAGGACTCCTTCTACTGGTACAAAAAATGCATCGCGTCCTGCGGGGAGGATCTGGAATGACGGCGGCGGAAGAACCCCGCACCGGGACATTCCGGAAAAGGGAGCCGGAAGCTCCCGGTGCCGTGACATTTCGGAAAACTCTGGCGATTGACATTGGCGGGACCTTTATCAAATACGGTATTGTGGAAGAGGACGGTCAGATCCGCTCCCGGTCCAAGGCGCCTACCATCGAGGCGAAGACAGGGACGGAATTTTTTGACTATGTGGCTGCCAATATCCCGTCGCTGGAGGGTGTGGAGCTCATCGGTGTCAGCGCTCCGGGGCTGGTGGACCGGGAATTTCATGTGCGAAGCTATGCCGCGCCGAAGCTTGCGGCCCTTTATGATACCAATATTGCCATGGAAATGGAAAAGCGGACCGGCATTTCCACAGCCGCCATCAACGACGCGAAGGCGGCAGGGCTTTGTGAGCTGAAAATGGGCAGAGCCAGAGGAACAAAGCTTTCAGCTTATCTGATTATCGGTACGGGCGGAGGCGGCTGTATCTGTCTGGAGGATGACGTCTTTGCGGGGGCGGATAACTTTGCCGGAGAATTTCATTTCATGGCCTATCATAACGAAAAAACCGGGGAGGTCATGAAAACCGGAAGGGTTATCGGCATGATCGGACTGGTAAACCGCTATAATGAAAAGGCGCCTGAGGACAGGCAGGTGACTCTGGGCGAGGAGATTACAAAACGGGCCTTTGCAGGGGAACCGCTTGCCAAGGAAATGGTGGATGACTGGATTCATCGGATTGCGGTGCAGTGCCTGAGTATTGTGGTGGCTGTCAATCCGGAGATTCTGTGTATCGGAGGCGGCATTTCCGAGGAAGACTGGTTTATGGACCGGGTGAAGGCGGAATACGAGCGGATTTCCGATGAACATTTTAATCATGTACGGTTCCTCAGCACGGTCATTGACCGGTGTCAGTTCCGCAATGACGCAAACCTGCTGGGCGCGGCCCTCAAGGCGAATATGGTTTACGGAGATCTGTGAGGAACAGTGCAGGTACCAGAGGAAAATCCGATGCAGGATACAGGGGGAGCAGAGTCGGAAAATGGAGGGAAGGAGAAAAGGACATGAGGAACCGGGATTTTTTCAGAAATCCGGAAGGAAAACCGGAATACAGCATGAGCTGTTTCTGGTTCTGGAATGACCGCATTGAGGAAAACGAAATGCTGAGGCAGCAGGCGCTTATGAAAGAACAGGGAGTCGGAATGCCCATGATTCATTCCCGCTTTGGCCGTGAAATCGACTATCTGGGGGAGGAATGGATGGGGCTGGTGAAGGCCAGTGTGACCTTCGCCATGAAACAGGGGCAGAAGGTATGGCTGTATGATGAGGATAACTGGCCCAGCGGTACCTGCTCCAAGTCCGTGACGAGAGAGGAACGGTACCGGGAACATTTCCTGCGGATGGAGGAGGTCTGCCCGGAAGAAGGAGAACCAAATGCATCGGAGAACCGGGAATCCGCGGTGTCAGAAGCAGAGTCTGCAGCAGAAGGAACAGAGGCTGCATTGAACAGAATCTGCAGAAGGCTGGCCGGACATGCAGAGCCCCGGAAGCTTCTGGAGATCTGGCGGGAAACCCCGGACGGAAAGATACAGATTCTCTGGACCGCATCGGAAGGAATGACCGGACAGGCGGCGTCGGGAATGGCCGGGGCCGGACGTATCGGAGCGGTTTACTGGGATGTACGGCCCTATGAGCAGGGCGGCCGCTCCTGAGTGGATTATCTGAACCCGGACGCCATTGCACTTTTTATTGAGAAAACCCATGAAGCTTATCGTGAAAACCTGGGTGAGGAACTGCTGCCCGGGGTCATGGGATTTTTCATGGATGAAACCAGGTTTTATTACTGCTATCCATGGACGGAGCGTTTTGCGGAAGAGTTTCGGAAAAGAAAGGGTTACGATCTGCTGCCGCATCTTCATGAACTTTTTGGAGAGGGAACCCGTACCCAGGCGGAGATGGATTATCTGGATACGGCAGCGGAGCTCTATAAGGAAGCGACCTTTTGGCAGGTTTACCGGTGGTGTGAGAAATATGGACTTCTATCCACGGCACATCTGCTGGGAGAAGAAACACTGGCGGCTCATGCACGGTTCGAAATCGATCTGATGCGTCAGTATGAAGCCATGCATATACCGGGAATCGACCATCTGGGCTGCGGAATCGGCAGTCTGGATGCCAGATTTGCGGTGAGTGCCGCGCGAAATTACGGAAAAGACCGGGTGAGCTGTGAAGCCTTTGGCGCAGCCGGATGGGAGACCGGAATGGAGGAGGTTATTCGCGCTTCCAACTGGCTGATCCAGCAGGGAATCAATCTCCTGACGGTTCATGGATACTATTACTCCACCAGAGACGGACGGCAGAATGATTTTCCGCCTTCGTACTTTTTCCAGTGGAAGGACTGGGAGAAAGCGGGGGACTATAACCGGATGGCAGCCAGAATGATGGAGCTGGCCAGCGGCGGAAGGCCTTTTGAGGATATTCTGGTTTACTATCCTGTGGAAACCTTCTGGAAGCATTACCGGCCGGATCCCCTGGAGGGGACCGGCTTTGGAGAGAACAGCCGGAGGCTGGAAAGCCCCAGGGCCGCACAGATTGACCGGGAATATCAGATTTTTCTGAACGGACTTTCTGACCGGAATATCCCTTTCCGGATTTTCAACAGCGACAGTGCGAAAAATTTCGAAATCCGGGAGGGAAAATGGGTGAACCGTCTGAACGGCGATACGTTTTCCACCTTTGTGATGGTGAATGTGGAAATCCTGCCTGAAAACGTACAGAAATTGTTGAAAACTTTTCAGGAAAGCGGTGGACGCATATTGTCCTGGAATTCCGGGGAGCTGGAGAAGCTTTTTCCGGACGGCACAGAGGAAAACGCTCCAACGGCTTTTGAAAGGGACAGTTCCTGCAGAAGCCTGGAGGAGCTTCTGGAACGCTGTCAGGAGGTCTCGGACATTGGAATCGATGTCCTGGAGGGAACCTCTTCCTGCCGGCACAATCAGCCGTCCTATTCGGATCATTTGATTGATCCTTATATTCACAGCGGTGAAGATCTGTATGGAATGGGAATCAGCCGGTATGACAGGGACGGATATCGGATTTACAATTTTACCAATTACAATTTACGGGAAGAGGTTCTGAGAGTGCGGATCCGCGGAGCTGCGGAAGCGCAGATCTGGAATCCGGAGAACGGCGAGATCCGGGAGGCGCAGATCCGGAATCCGGAGAACGGCGAGATCCGGGAAGCGCAGATCTGGAATCCGGAGAACGGCAAAGAGTGGGAGACAGCCGGAAATTCATGCTGTGTGATCTTTTCCGTACCCAAAAATCGAACCAGATATCTGGTATGCAGAGCATAATGTCGGGCAGGGACTGCTACAGCCGGATCCCACGGTAACGGTTGCAGCAGGCGAAAACCTCCTGAATACGGGGAAGTGCCACAAAGGGCGGGCAGTTTCCGGGGCAGAGAAAACCGAAACCTTCTTTTTCCACCCGGCTGTACAGGCTGCGGATCTGTTCCGACAGAGAACGTCCGTCTGCGTTTGCGCAAAGCCAGGACAGGAAATACCCCAGAGCTTTTGTCTGCTCCGGATCGATGAGCTGCTCCACATAGCGCAGATCGATAAGTTCCTTGCCATAGAAAAGCTGATCCCGACCCTGTACCTTGATTTTTGCAGGACGGTCGTCCGCGTCTCCCCGGCCACCGCGGCCATTGGAGTCTGCGCGTGACGGACGGCCATGACGGAAACGTCCCTGGGGCTGTCCGGTGCGTGCATCCGGAGCGGACAGTCTGCGGCGTCCTGCCCGATAGGTCAGGGAGGGAATTTCCGGAATTTCAAAAGGATAGTTTTCTGCGGCTTTGCGCGCCGCTTCCGTAATGTCCCGGATCTGGTAATGATCCGCCTGAAGGATCAGGTCTGCCACGTGGAAATAGCTGCCTGAGCTTCCGGAAACCAGAATGGTGGAGACTTTTCGGTTTTCCCAGAGATCACGGATCCGGTTGATAAAGGGCGTAATCGGTTCCTTGTCCGGGTGGATCACCCGCTGCATCAGCTCATCACGCACCATAAAATTGGTGGCGCAGGTATCCTCATCCATGAGGAACAGGGAAGCGCCGGCTTCCAGCCCTTCAATGACTCCGGCAGCCTGGGAGGTGCTGCCGCTGGCGTCCTCTGTGGAGAAGGCGGTGGTGTCTCTTCCGCCCGGAAGGCGGTCAATAAAGCCGGAAATATCCACATTTTGGATGGAGCGGTGATCTTCGGCCCGAAGCTTCAGGGCGGATGCATCTGTGATCACATATTCACGGCCATCCCCCGGAATATGATTGTATACACCGGCCTCCAAAGCTTTCAGAAGCGTGGATTTTCCATGGTATCCGCCCCCGGTGATCAGGGTAATGCCCTGGGGGATGCCCATGCCGGAGATGGTTTTTCCGCCTGGCAGGGGAATGGTAAGCCTCAGATTCTCCGGAGAAGAAAAGGGTACACCATTTTTCATGGGTGCATTGGAAACGCCGGACGCCCTGGGGAGAACGGCACCGTCTGCTACAAAAGCGCAGAAACCCTTCTCAGCCAGAAAACGGCGGATGGCAGCCTGCTCGTCAGCCAGAGTCAGAACCTCCATCAGCGGCTGTGGCTTGATGTTTTTGTAATACAGGGTGCCGGAGGCACAGGGCGGCAGGTAGTCAAAGAGAATCTTTTCCAGTTCCCTGGCATTGATGGTTCTGCCGTTAGCCGGAAAGCCTACCTCAAAGCGCATAATCAGTTCTCTGTCTGTACGCACGCAGGCGGTCCGGCGGAGGATTTCCTGTCCGGGTCGGCTGGTGAAAATGGCGCCGCTTTTTCCGGAGCCTTTCGCCTGGAAAGAATAATGGTCAACAGCCTTTTCAAACAGGCGCAGCAGGTGATCCAGAAAAGCAGTCTCCCGTTCCGGAGAAGCCCAGCAGGAGTCCGGAAAACCGGTCTGCCGGATGGGAACATGGATGCTGACCCGGGAAGGGGAGGCAAAGGGATCCCCCTGAACATGGTCAATGGAGAAAAGGTAACCGGGAAAAGTGTATTCCCCTTTCAGATCTTTGTATGCAGGATACCCTCTGTGGTCAATGGCCAGTAGAGCGGTACGAAGTTCTTGTGATGTTTTGATAAAAATTCCTTCTTTCTCTGTAAGATAATGGCATCATCCATATGATGAGTAACCCGACAAATGAGCCTTCCGTCGATTTTTCCGTGCTACGCACTTCCAAAATCGACGAAAACATTCGCAATCCGCTCATTTTTCTGTGAAAAATGGCTGCTTGCTCATGTTTTGCGGGACCCATAGACATGAAACTCCATGCAAGCACGGATTTTCATGTCCATTTGTCCCTTGGCTCATCCATATTATACTAGAAAATAGGCTGTAAAGTAAAGAGAAGAAGCAGAGACAGTTCGGTGGTGACAGCGGCTGCAGAAAAAAGTGTTGCGAGAATATTAACAAATCGGACAAAAATTCTTCATATTTATCCTTTATACTTGCTTGCGTAAAGCGAAATAAACCCAATACACTTTATAACTTTTTCATACAAATTTCCCTCTTCGAAGAGCAGTCCCTCCCTAGGCTGCTCTTTTTGTTTTCCTAAATGGGAAGAGAGCAGGAGCAGACTTTCGTTGACGCGGTCTGTACGGTGCTATATAATGATGTTGGGATCAAAAGATGCCATACGGATTGTTCCGTGCTTCGCACTCCCACAATCCTTGGCATCATCATATAATGAGCTGAGGTACAGACAGCGCAGGTTCCTTTGGGCGAAAAGGAGGAGCTGCCGCTGTGTTTTGAGAATGAAATCAGAAGGGAAGAATGCACATGATTGAAAAGGAAAATCTATATGGGGATTATATTCTGGATGTCACCAGCCGTCTGCTGGCTGTAGACAGCCCTTCCGGGCTGACTTACCGGGCTGCGCGGTTTGTACAGGACGAGTTAAAGAGCCTGGGTTACGAGTCGGTTCTGACGAGAAAGGGCGGTGTTCTGGCGGAGCTGGGCGGAAAGAATGCCCAGGATGCTTTGCTGCTGGAGGCTCATATGGATACGCTGGGAGCCATGGTGGCAGAGGTGAAGGGGAACGGACGGCTTCGTCTGACGCCCATCGGCGGTATGAATGCCAACAATGCGGAAGGAGAGAACTGCCGCGTTGTTACGAAATTTGACGGGACCTATGAAGGAACCTTCCAGCTGAACAATGCTTCCATTCACGTAAACGGCGAATATAATCAGAAAGAACGAAATTATGAGAACATGGAGCTGGTTCTGGATGAGGATGTCCGCTCCAAAGAAGATACGCTGGAGCTGGGGATTTCCCAGGGGGATTTCGTGTGCTTTGAGCCGCGGACCAGAATTACCGAGAGCGGCTATATCAAGAGCCGTTTTCTGGATGACAAGCTCAGTGTGGGGATTTTGCTGGGCTTTGCCAAATATCTGAAGGAGGAAGGGATCATTCCGGAAAGGAAAATCTACATCCATATTACGTCCTTTGAAGAGGTGGGCCACGGCGGAAGCGCGTCGGTGCCGGAGGGCGTGACGGAGGCGATCTCGGTGGATATGGGCTGTGTGGGAGAGGGACTGGCCTGCACGGAACGTCAGGTTTCGATCTGTGCCAAGGACAGCGGAGGTCCCTATTCCTATGAGGTGGTGAAGGGCCTGATGGCAGCAGCGAAGAAAATGCATGCGGACTTTGCGGTGGACATTTACCCCCATTATGGTTCGGATGTGGAAGCGACTCTGCGGGCCGGATACGATGTGCGTCACGGGCTGATCGGAGCGGGGGTATACGCTTCTCATGGATATGAGAGGAGCCACCGGGACGGAGCGGTCAATACATGGAAGGTTCTGATTGGATATGCGCTGTAAAGCCTGTTTCTGATGCGGTTGGAACGTAAATGTTCGGATACGTTGATGTTGGGGTCAAAAGATGCCATACGGATTGTTCCGTGCTTCGCATCGTGGTTTATGACTTTTGACCCTGGCATCACGAAAATGAGCGGTAAAACAGATCTTTCCGGGTTAAATTAAAAAATAGTGTTAAGCCACAGATTAAAACCTGTGACTTAGCATTTTATTGATATCCTTATTTCAAAAAATTGTGATGTCAGCGGCAATCCGGTTTGAAAGAAATAAATTATCTGAATTGAATGACTATTTATATATAAATAAAAATAAACAGATAAAAAGACACAGAAATAAAAAATATGAAAAAATACTTGACAAAACGAGAAATGAATAGTAAAATAAAATCACAAAAACAAAAGAGAAAAAGAAACCAAACCAAAAATCTTAAGCTCGGGAGGACGGTCCGATGGGAAGATAATTCAAAACCCCAAAGTCTCTAAATACAGAGTTTTCAGAGATGAGATCTGAAGGAGGAGATACCATTGAAAGGCAGAGATCCATAGCTAAGAGAAAAAATTAACAGAACCAGGAGGTTATGAAGTGAAACTGCAGATCATTCATTAAAAAGGCTATCTGATGACGAGAAAATCAGATAGCCTTTCCTTATGTCATCAGGATGCGTTCCTGATTTTTCTGAAGCTTTTCTGTCCGGCGAAAGCCGGATTTTTCTTGAAATTGATTAAAATGGAGGAACGGGACCTGTGAAACTTATCTGCAGGCTGGTTCAGAAACGGCTGCGCCTGTTTCTGACGGCCGTATTTTTTCTTCTGCTTGAAACCATTGCGGATCTGATGCAGCCGACCTATATGTCCTACATTGTTGATAAAGGCGTGAAAGGGCAGGATGTTGGCCGGATCCTCTCCTACGGAGGAATGATGCTCCTGATCGCTGTGACCGGAGCCTTTTGCGCTGTCATGCGCAATCTTTATTCCAGCCGGACCTCCCAGCTGATCGGAATGGATCTGCGAGGTGAAATTTACCGGAAGGTACAGACGCTGTCCTTTGAAAATATTGACCGTCTGCAGCCGGCCTCCATTATTACCCGGATTACCAATGATGTGACTCAGATTCAGAATTTTATCAACGGGTGCATGCGGATCATGCTCCGGGCACCCATTCTGTGCGTGGGGTCGGTGATTCTGATCATTGTCCGGACGCCGGAGCAGACTCCGCTGATGTTTGTGATTCTGACCATTGCTGCAGTTCTGACCGGAGCGAATGTCTGGTTTGGATATCCGCGTTTTGGGAGGCTGCAGAAACAGCTTGACGCTCTGAACCGGGTCAGCCGGGAATTTCTCTCCTCTATTCGGGTCGTGAAAGCCTTCCACGCGGAAGACCAGGAGGAAGAAAAATTTGGAGATGCGTCGGAGGAATATGCTGCTGCAGGGATTTCGGCAATGCGTGTCTCAGCAGTGTTTGCGCCTCTTTTGAATCTGACTGTGAATCTGGGGATTGTGGTGCTGCTGTGGATATCCGGGACCCAGGATGCGGCCCGGATCGGCAGGGTCATGGCGTCGGTCAATTATATGACGCAGATTCTATTTTCCCTTGGCATGGTTTCCAATATCCTGAACAGCGCAGTGCGGGCGGTGACCTCTGCCGGACGCGTGCAGGAGATTCTGGATGAAAAACCGGCTCAGAAGGTTTCGGAAAATCCGAAATCCATCAGAGCGGAGGGGGCTCTCTGCTTCAAGGAGGTATCCTTCCGGTATGCCGGAACCTCCAGGGATGCGCTGACAAAAATAGATTTTACTGTACGTGCCGGAGAGACGGTGGGCATCATCGGCCCCACAGGCTCCGGGAAAACAACGCTGGTCAATCTGGTTCCCAGGTTTTATGACGCAGCGGAGGGCAGGATTTTGCTGGACGGAACGGATATTATGGAGATGGATCCGGGAAACCTGCGAAGCATCATTGCGGTTGTGCCCCAGAAGCCTCTGCTGTTTTCCGGAACCATTGCGGAAAATCTCCGGTGGGGTGATGAAAAGGCAGAGGAAAGCCAGATGGAACGGGCTGCCCGGATTGCGTGTGCGGATGAATTCATAAAAGCGCTTCCCCATGGCTATGAGACGAGGCTTGGGCAGGGCGGCGTGAATCTTTCCGGCGGACAGAAGCAGCGGCTGTCCCTGGCCCGTGCCCTTGTGAGAAAGCCGAAAATCCTGATTCTGGATGACTGTACCAGCGCTCTTGACGCGGATACGGAGTCCCGGGTGCTGAAGGGAATCCGGGAAGAAACGGATGGGATTACCGTTCTGATCGTCAGCCAGCGTATTTCCACGGTTATGCGGGCGGATCAGATCCTTTGCCTGGAGGATGGAAACCTGCGCGGGTCCGGAACTCATGAGGAGCTGCTGAAGGGCTGCGGCGCTTACCGGGCAATCTATGTTTCGCAGATGGGAGGTGAGCCGGATGGCAGATAAAGTGCTGGCTCCGCCGCCGTCAGGAGGCGGGCGGCATATGCGGGGTGTTCCGGGAGAAAAACCGAAAAATATCAAAGGGACATTAAGGCGCCTGCTGGGAGTGACCAGGGGACAGCGAAAGGGTTTTGGCTGGATTCTGCTGCTTTCAGCCCTGTCCTCGGTTTCAGCGGTTCTCTCGCCCTTTCTCATCGGCAAGGCGGTCAACGCCATTGATTCCGGAAGCCCGGCCATGTGGCTGATCGGGCTGCTGGCCGGCTTTTACCTTTCAGACTGGCTGGTTCGTTTTCTGCAGCGTTTTCTGATGGCTTCCATCGGACAGAAGCTGATCTGCCATATCCGTATGACCCTCTTTCGGGCAATGAAAAGGCTGCCCCTTTCCTATTTTGACCGGAAGCAGCATGGAGAGCTGATGAGCCGTCTGACCAACGATGTGGACAATATCAGCAGTACGATTTCCGATTCCCTTGCCCAGCTGCTGACCTATTCCTTTACGATTGCCGGGATTTTCTGCATGATGCTGCGGTTAAATGTGATGCTTACCGGTGTGGCGCTGATTTCCGCATCCCTGATTGTCCTTCTGACAAGGGTGGTTACCCGGCATACGGGAAGGCTGTTTTTTGGACAGCAGAAAATTCTGGGACAGCTGAACGGCCATATTGAGGAAAGCATTTCCGGTCTCAGCATGGTAAAGGCATACGGCAGGGAAGCGCAGATGGTAGAGGAATTTGAGGAAAAAAATGAAGCGCTGTGCCGTGTGGCCACAAAGGCGCTGATCTGGTCGGGCTATCTGATGCCGCTGACCAATGTCATCAATAACCTGAATTATCTGGTGATTGCGGCGGTCAGCGGAATTCTGGCGGTGAAGGGAAATCTGGAGATTGGCATGATAACAAGTTTTCTGTTGTACTCAAAGCAGTTTGCCAGACCCTTTGTGGACATCGCCAATATCTACAACAATCTGCAGACCGCGGTTGCCGGTGCGGAGCGGGTTTTTGAAATTCTGGACGAGGAACCGGAGCCAGCGGATTCACCCGATGCGGTTCAGCTGAAAAATCCCCGGGGAGATATCCGGTTTGAAAAGGTGGTATTCGGTTATATGCAGGAGAAGACCGTATTGAAGGGGATTGACCTGGCGATTCCTGCCGGAACCCAGGTGGCGATTGTGGGCCCCACAGGATCCGGAAAAACCACTATCATCAACCTTCTGACACGGTTTTACGATGTGGACAGCGGCGCCATTTATCTGGACGGGCTCGATATCCGGAACTATACCCTGACAAGCCTGCGGGATGTGTTCGGCGTTGTTCTGCAGGACAGTGCGTTGTTTGAGATGAGCGTGCGGAACAATATCAGTTATGGAAGAAGCAACGTTCCCTTTGAACAGATCCGGGCCGCCGCGGTTACTGCCGGAGCAGATTCCTTTATCCGGAGGCTGCCCCAGGGGTATGATACGGTGTTGTCCCAGGGAGGAACCACGCTGAGCCAGGGAGAGCAGCAGCTTCTGACCATTGCCCGTGCTGTGCTGACGGACGCGCCGATTCTGATTCTGGACGAAGCCACCAGTTCCGTGGATACACTGACGGAACAGAAGATTCAGAAGGCCATGCGCAGGATTACAAAGGGAAGGACCTCATTTATTATCGCGCATCGGCTGTCTACGATTCGGGATTCGGATCTGATTCTGTTTCTGCAGGACGGTGAAATTCTGGAAAAAGGAACCCATGAGGAGCTGATGGCGCTGGATGGCCGCTATGCCGGAATGTACCGGATGCAGACAGGAGGGTTCTGGTTTTGAAAAAAGTAGGGCGCCCGAGGGCGCCCGTTTTTGCGTTTTCATTTTAAATATTTTTGTAACTGTTCAGAGCCAACCTCCAAAATGCTTCGCATTTCGTCGGTGTGGCGTATCCGCCAAATAAAATTTCAAAACCAGACTTAAAAATGCAAGCATTTTACATCTGGTCTATGAAATTTTGCCAGGCTCTGAACAGTTATATATTTTTTTTATACAGAACCCGGATGGAATTCAGAATGCAGAGCATGGCCACGCCGGTGTCGGCAAACACGGCCATCCACATGGATGCAAAGCCGCAGAGGCCCAGGATCATCACACAGATCTTGACAGCCAGTGCAAAGACAACATTCTGCCAGGAAATCCGGCTGGTTGCCCGGGCAATTGCCAGAGCCTGAGGAATGGCTTCCATGCTGGAGGTCATAAACACTACGTCGGCTGCTTCGATGGCAGCGTCGGCCCCGCTGCCCATGGCAGCGCCTACATCTGCGCCTGCCAGTACCGGAGCATCGTTGATACCGTCGCCGACGAACATGACGGCGCCTTTGGCAGCGCGGATTTTCTGCAGCTCGCTCAGCTTATCCTGAGGCAGCAGTCTTGCGTGGACTTCTTCAATACCAGAAGCAGCCGCAACGGCTTCTGCGCTGTCCTGCGCATCTCCGGTCAGCATGACGGTGGAAATGCCGAGCTTTTTGATCTGAGCAATGGCTGTCTGCGCGTCCTCTTTTATGGTATCGGAAATCACCAGATATCCGATGAAAACACCATTTTCAGCAGCCAGAACTTCAGTGCCAAACGCTTCTTTCTGATAATCATTCAGAGAAATGTGGTATTTTTCCATCAGTTTTCGGTTTCCGCAGAGGATTTCCCCTCCGGGAAGAATGGCACGGATGCCGTGTCCGGCGATCTCTTCCACGGTTTCCGGCCGGATAATCTCCAGATTTCGTTCTCTGGCAGCTGTGACAATGCTGTTTCCAATGGGATGGGTGGAAGTCAGCTCACAGCTCGCACACAGGGCGAGCAGTTCATCAGCGCTCCGTTTTCCGGAAGGCACACTGCGCTGAACAACGAAATTCCCTTTGGTGATGGTTCCGGTTTTATCCATTACAACGGCGTCCACATTTGTCATGGCTTCCAGAGAAACGCCGCCCTTAAACAGAATTCCACGTTTGGAACCGGCGCCGATTCCGGAGAAGAACGCCAGGGGAACGCTTAAAACCAGCGCACAGGGGCAGCTCATAACCAGGAAGGATAATGCGGTATAAACCCAGTAATCCCAGTTGCCTGTAAACAGGGACGGCAGAATGGCGGTACAGGCGGCCAGGAGAACAACAACAGGAGTATAAATCCGGGCAAACCGGGTGATGAAACGGTCGATTTTCGGTTTGCTTGCCGCCGCATTTTCCACGGAATCCAGAATGCGGGTAACCATGGATTCTTCCAGAACCTTTTCAACGCGGATCTTTAAAAGGCCGGAGGTATTGACACAGCCGGAGGTGACTTCATCGCCGCAGACCGCCTTGACGGGAACAGGCTCTCCGGTGACCGGAGAGGTGTCAATCCGGCTTTCGCCTTCTATGATTACGCCGTCCAGAGGAATCCGGTCGCCGGGGCGGATCAGAAGGATATCGCCTGCATTGGCCTCTTCGGCATCGATGACCCTTACTTCATCCCCGGTCACAAGATTGACAACCTCGGGACGCATATCCACTGCATTCATGATCTGGCTCCGGCTTTTTTCAACGGCAATGTGTTCGAAAAATTCACCAATGCGGTAGAAGAGCATAACGCCTGCTGCTTCCGGATATTCACGAATCAGGAAAGCACCGAGAGTCGCCACACTCATCAGGAAGTTTTCGTCAAAAACCTGCCCATGGGCAAGATTTTTCACGGCAGTCAGAACAACCCGCCATCCCAGAAGAACGTAAGAGGCAACCAAAACCAGAAGGGAGGCGGTCTCCAGATTCCGGTATTCCAGCACTTTTCCGACAATCAGCAGAACGGCGCCGATTCCGATACCAAGAAGCGTTTGCTGATTGTCGGTAAGCAGGGGACGACGTTTGGCGGTCCGGGCTTCCGGAGCGGGGGAAGGCGTTTTTCTTTCGGATTGTTTCCGGATATTTTCGCTTCCGGGACGGGAATTCTTCGGAACCAGTCTCACTTCTGATTCAATGGAAGCACAGATCTGCTGCATATCCGCCAGCAGAGCATCAGGGTCTTTCCCTGTGACCTTCAGCTGTTTGGTGGCAAAGGTCAGTGTGGCGCTGGCCACAGAGGGTAGCTCATTGATTCGGCGTTCCATCCTGGCGGCGCAGTTGGCACAGCCGAGATTTTCCACGAGATAGGTTCTGGTGACGGTTCCGTCAGGGGAAGGCTTCTGTCCGTGGTGGTGATGTTCGTGTTCCTCATGCGCATGGTCGTGCCCGCAGGAGCAGGAGTCACCGTGCTCGTGGAGGTGATGCTCGTGTTCCTCGTGCGCATGATCGTGCCCGCAGGGGCAGGAGTCGCCGTGCTCGAGGTGGTGATGCTCGTGTTCTTCGTGCGCATGATCGTGTCCGTGGCCGGTGTCTCTGGCAGCTCTGCGCGTTCTTTCTGTAATCACGATTTCCGGTTCCAGCGCATTCGCGATTTTCTGAATTTCCGGGATCAGAGAGTCCGGGTCTTCCGCGGTCAGCCGGAGCTGTCTGGTGGCAAAGGTAATGGTTGCTTCCTCTACGCCGGGGAGCGCTGCGATTTTTTGCTCAATCCTGGACGCACAGTTGGCGCATCCCAGATTTTCCAGGATATAGACTTTCTTTTTCATAGGTGTCCTCCCTCGCAGGATTCGATCGTCCTGCCCTGTTGGCTGAATTTATATGAACATATGAATAATCGTTCATATGTATGATACACTTTTTTTATGTAAATGTCAATAGAGAAGCAGGAGTATCAGGATAAATAAAAGCTGCAAAAATGCACCGGAACATTCCGCAGGACAGCTGTCCTGCGGAACTGCAGCGTCAAATTTTCAGCCGCAGTTTCCGTCCGGGCCGCAGGCCATGCCAAGGGGCGGTACTGCACCGGCAGAGGGTATTTCCGGCTGTACATCACCAGACTCTGATTCCTGGTTCTGAACGGATTCCAGGACAATGGAATATACCTCCGGCTCATGGTTCCCGTCCAGACGCTGGCTGCCGATGAAGGTTACGGGAATTCCCTTGATTTCATAGTCCTTTGAGAGGGAATTCAGAGCATCCAGCCGGGGCAGCTGACGTCTGCTTCGGATTTCCTGTTCAAACGCATCCGGATCCAGATCCAGGGAAGCGGCGATTTCTTTTAACACATCCATTTCACCGATGTCTTTTTGTTCCACATAAAAAGCCAGAAATACTTTTTCCGTATAAGCAATTTCCAGTCCCCGGTCCCGGCAGAAAAGGAAGCCCAGAAATGTGTCTGTGGTATAGGGATGGGGAGAAATCCAGGGAAGCTCCATGGGAATTCCCAGCTTCCTGGCTTCCGGAGCCAGAACCTCATCGAAGCGTTTCAGGCGCATTTCATCGTGCATGGGATCGACCTTCGGTACAGGCGGGCGGCGGAGCTCATGAGGAATCAGCTCAAGCTTCACGTCCTTACCGGAAATGGCTTCCTTCAGAGCAAAAAACTCCAGATAGCAAAAGGGGCAGACATAGTCAAAAAAGACTTTGATTGTGGTCATATACAGGGATCCTTTCTGTTTTCTTTTACTGTAACATAAAAGGAAGGGAAAAGCAAAGAAAAGAGTCCCATAAATAAGATGCATTTCCGGGAAGACTATAGTATAATAGAAATGCAGTAACTGTTCAGAACAGGCCGAATCGCTTGCTGATGAGGCCGTAAGAACGTGAATCATGTGTGAGCAAACCCCATCGGCGCAGCCGGTTTTCATGGGTTTGCGAATCGTATCTGGGAAGGTACTGAACAGATAGGAAATGCAAAAATAAAAGCTGATTCGATTCAGCGGAAGGAGAAATGTTATGAATGTAATGCTGTCTTTAGTTTCTGCTCTGGCACCCATCGTGATTGTTCTGATTCTTTTGATTCTGCTTACCTGTGTGAAGGTGGTTCCGGAAGCAAAATGCTATGTAGTCGAATTCCTTGGAACTTTTAAGGCGAAATGGGAACCGGGGCTTCATTTTAAGATTCCGTTTCTGGAGAAGGTTGCCAAAAAGGTATCCTTAAAGGAACAGGTTGCTGATTTTCCGCCGCAGCCGGTTATCACCAAGGATAACGTAACCATGAACATTGATACAGTCGTTTACTTTAAAATTTATGATCCGAAGCTGTTTACCTATGGCGTGGAGCAGCCCATTGTAGCGCTGGAAAATCTGACGGCGACCTCCCTCAGAAATATTGTGGGTGATCTGGAACTGGATCAGACCCTGACCTCCCGTGATCTGATCAATGAAAAAATGAGGGATGTTCTGGATAAGGCCACCGATCCCTGGGGAATCAAGGTAAACCGTGTGGAGTTGAAAAATATTATTCCGCCCAAGGAAATCCAGCAGGCCATGGAAAAGCAGATGAAGGCAGAGCGTGATAAACGGCAGACCCTTCTGGAAGCGGATGCCCACAAGCAGTCTGCCATTACCAGGGCAGAAGGTGATAAGGCTGCAAAGGTTCTGGCAGCTCAGGCGGAGCAGGAAGCCCGGATTGCGCTGGCCATCGGTGAAGCGGAGTCGATCCGGAAAATATACGAGGCGGAGGCTGCGGGTCTGGAGCGGCTGAAAGCGGTGGGCATTGACAGCAGTGTGCTGGCTCTGAAACAGCTTGAAGCCCTTAAGGAGATCAGTGACGGACGTGCCACAAAGATTTTTATGCCCACAGAGCTGACACAGGCAGCGTCAAAGCTGGGGTTTGCCGCAGAGATTCTGGGAACAGGGGCTGCGGAACCCATTGATAAAAGCCCGAAGGAAAAGGTTGAGAAGGTGAAAGCGGATGCCTGCTGTGATCCGGAGGTGAAGCCGCAGCGGACGCAGGTGACCAGGGAACTGGTAAGGACTCAGCCGGAGAAGCCGGAAGAAAATTGAGAAGAAGTTCTGTCCAAAAAGTGTCTGATGAAAGGAAAGGCGCCTGGGTACAGCCCAGGCGTTTTTTACACGGAAGAAAGGAATGTTATTCCCATGAAAGATTCTATTACTACTTATACAAAAAAACAATTCACGCCTTTGGATCCAAGGGAGGAAGACATTGATATCCGGGATATCGCCCACGCACTCTCTCTTATGACCCGTGCAAATGGCCATTTTCCGGAGTTTTATTCCGTGGGTCAGCATTCTGTTGCCTGTTGTCAGGAAGCGAAAGCCAGAGGCTGTTCCGGGCGTGTGGTGCTGGCGGCACTGCTCCATGATGCCAGCGAGGCTTACCTGGCGGATATTACAAGGCCGGTGAAAAAGAGCCTGACCGTCTATCTGGAAGCAGAACGGCGGGTGCAGGAGGCGGTATATCGGAAATATCTGGGAAGCCTTCCTACAGAAGAAGAAAGTGCCCAGGTAAAAGCGGTGGACGATGACTGTCTGTATCATGAATTTTTTCATTTTATGGGTGAAAAGCTCTGGGAGGAAGAACCCAGGGTATGGCACGAGCAGGATTTGCGGGTGCGTCCCTTTGCAGAGGTGGAGAAGCAGTTTCTGGAGCTGTTTGAGGAGCTGCTGGTAAAAAGCAAATGATTTGGAGATGAGAGTATGAACAAGGATTTGACACAGGGGCCGGTTATGGGCTCCATGCTGCTTTTTGCAGTTCCCATGATTTTCGGAAACCTGCTGCAGCAATGCTACAATATTGCGGATACCCTGATTGTCGGGCAGTTCCTTGGAAAAAATGCTCTGGCAGCCGTGGGCTCTGCGTTTACTCTGATGACCTTTCTGACTTCCATCCTCCTGGGACTTTGTATGGGCAGCGGCGCTCTGTTTTCCATCCGGTTCGGCCAGCGGGATGATGCGGGCCTTGGAGAAAGCATATGTGCTTCCTTCGTGCTGATTGCGGGCGTGACGCTTCTGCTGAATGGACTAGCTTTTGCCTGCCTGGATTCCATCCGCATATTTCTTCAGGTGCCAGGCGAGGTCTGGGAGTACATGCAGGAATATCTGGCTGTCATTTTCTGTGGGATTGCTGCCACCTTTCTGTATAATTATTTTGCATCGCTTCTGCGGGCGGTGGGGAATTCGGTTATTCCGCTGATTTTTCTGGCGGTTTCTGCCGTGCTGAACATTCTTCTGGATCTGCTGTTTGTACTTTGGCTGAAACGGGGTGCAGCCGGAGCGGCGGAAGCGACGGTGATTTCCCAGTATATTTCCGGTATCGGAATCACCGTTTATGCCTTTGTGAAATGTCCCCAGCTTCGCGCTGCCCGGAAAAGCTGCCGTGTTCGATGGAGCTGTGTCAGAGAGATTGCAGGCTTTTCTATTTTGACCTGCGTTCAGCAGTCAGTTATGAATCTTGGAATTTTGATGGTGCAGGGCCTGGTCAACCGTTTTGGACCAACGGTCATGGCGGCCTTCGCGGCGGCAGTTAAAATTGATGCTTTTGCCTATATGCCGGTGCAGGATTTTGGAAATGCGTTTTCTACATTTATTGCCCAGAATTATGGCGCGAAAAAGGCAGAGCGTATTCGTGCCGGGCTGAAAGGCGCAGTGCTGGCGTCGATGCTTTTCTGTATTGTCGTATCCGGGCTGGTATGGCTGTTCGCCCGTCCGCTGATGGCCATGTTTGTGGAGCCGGGCGAGACGGCGATTATTATGGAGGGTGTCCGTTATCTGCGCATTGAAGGCGCATTTTATTGCGGAATCGGCTGTCTGTTCCTGCTGTACGGCCTGTACCGGGCACTGGGCAAGCCCGGGATGAGTGTGGTTCTTACGGTTATTTCACTGGGAACCCGCGTGGTACTGGCGTATGTACTCTCCGGGGTGCCGGCCTGTGGTGTGACAGGGATTTGGTGGTCAGTGCCCATTGGATGGTTTTTGGCAGATATGACGGGTGTGCTTTATTACATATTCCGGAGAAAAAAGCTGCTTTCCTGGGGATGACAGCGGAATTTATCAGGGCTGCTCAGAAAGCGGTTCAGATCTACTATCAGGCATCCGCAGATGGGATGTACAAACAGACCTGGATTCTCTATGGAATATCCGGAGAAAAAATGGTAAAATAGAAGCGAAAAGACACGAACGGAATCACATCCAAAAAGCCAAGCAAGGAGGAAGAAACGTGGCAGGAAGCAGCAGTGATGTAAATATGGTACGTGTGACCAACGAAGAATTTTTAAAGAAAGCCCAGTCCCTTACGCCGTCTCTTCATGAGACCCTGGTAACGCCCACCGCATTGGTTAATGTGGAAAAGGGCGGAAAGGTGACACGCCGCGGAGATGCAGACAGTCTTTCCGGGATTGAATTAAAAAAAGGTGACTCGGTTATTCTGGATTTTGGGGATCATCAGGTGGGGTATCTTTCCCTGAAAATGAAAACGGTGGGAAGCCCCCAGGATGCGCCGGTTTATATCCGGCTGAAATTTGCGGAGCGTCCGGGGGAGCTTCTGGAAAATTCCGCAGACTATGACGGCTGGATCAGTTCAAGCTGGATTCAGGAGGAATTTATCCATCTGGACGTGCTGCCGGTTACACTGGAAATGCCCAGGCGTTATGCGTTCCGTTATGTGGAAATTTATACCATGGATGTTTCGATTAAATTCCAGCTCGTGATTGAGGAAGCCGTGTGCAGAAGTGTTTCTTCCGCGGCATCTGAGCCGGAGCCTCTGGTATCCTCCGACCCCAGAATGCAGCAGATGGACAAGGTCAGCATTCGGACGCTGCACAACTGTATGCAGTCTGTATTTGAGGACGGTCCCAAGCGTGACCGAAGGCTGTGGCTGGGCGATCTTCGGCTGCAGGCGCTGGCGAATTACGCCACCTTCCGCCAGAATGATCTGGTGAAGCGCTGTCTTTATCTGTTTGCGGCCCAGACCCGGGATGACGGGGCCATAGGCGCCTGTCTGTTTATTGAGCCGGTGCATCTGGTGGATGATACCTTCCTGTTTGACTATTCGCTGTTTTATGTGGCGGCTCTGCGGGATTATCTGAAGGCTACCGGAGACCGGGAGACGGCAGAAGAACTGTGGCCCAGCGCTTACCGTCAGATCGAGCTGGCCGGAAAGCAGCTGGATGAGAGAGGCGTGGTGATCGACGGCGGAGATGCTTTCTGGTGCTTTGTGGACTGGAAGGAAGGACTGAATAAGCAGGCCAGCGCCCAGGCAATCTATGTATTCTGTATAAATGCGGGAATTGAGCTGGCAGAGATGCTGGATTTGAAAGAGCAGAAAAAAATTCTGGAAGAGAAACGCGATCACGCAGTGGAGGCAGCATTGAACTATTTGTATGACGAAAAAGAGCAGCTTTTTGTCAGCGGCCCGGATCGTCAGATTTCCTATGCCAGCCAGGTGTGGATGGTGATGGCGGACATTGTTTCCGGTGAGGATGGAGCGGCTCTCCTGAAACGGGTGAGCGAGCTGAATCCGCCCTATGGCATGGTGACGCCTTATATGTATCATCATTATGTGGAAGCATTGATCAAATGCGGGGAAAAAGAGAAGGCCCTGGAGTCCATGGAAGGGTACTGGGGCGGCATGCTGGATCAGGGCGCGGATACCTTCTGGGAGCTGTATAATCCGGAGAATCCCACGGAATCACCGTACGGTTCGGATATGGTAAACAGCTACTGCCACGCCTGGAGCTGCACGCCGACCTATATTCTGCGGGAGCTGCTGAAAGATTAGGAGAAAGAAAAAAAGACGGCTGATTCAGGAAAAATTTTCCTGGTACAGCCGCCTTTTTTTGAGAAGCCGCGAAGCGAACCTCGAATATCTGCCTGCAAAAGGCTTTTTTAAGGTGCCTGCTTCAGCGCTTCGATAAACTCCTCCGGAACCGTACGCGGGAACGGCAGTGTTTCCATATTTCCAATGCGTTCCGCAATATGGCCAAGCAGGACTGCGCTCCGCTCCAGAGACCAGGGGGAAATCAGATCCAGGGTGTCATGCCGGGTATGAAGCCCGAAGCCGTCGCGTCCCATGGTAAAGGCCGGAACGCCCTCTCTGGCAAAGCTGTTGGAGTCGCTGCTCCACACCTGGTGCTTAACAGAGAGGCCCAGGCCGATTTCACGGGCCAGGTCCATCATGAGCTTACAAATACCGGCATCGCCGGTGACGCCGATGACGGTGCCGCCTACAAGCTGTCCGGCCAGATCAACATTCATATTCAGCTGATGCCCGGGAAGCTCCTGTTTGTGGCCGGTGACATAGTATTTACTGCCTACAAGGCCTTTTTCCTCTGCCCCAAAAAAGATAAATTCCAGAGTACGGCGGGCAGGATGCTTCCGGAAGTAACGGCAGAGCTCCAGAATGATGGAACATCCCGCCATATTGTCGTAAGCGCCTGGGCCTTCAGGAACAGAATCGTAATGGGCTGTAAGAGAGATAATCTCATCAGCCTTGTCCGTTCCTTCCACCCGAAGGACAAGATTCTGAGAGGTATGGACACTTTCCTCCTGCCGGAGAACCAGTCTGGCCCGGGAGGCACCTTTTGTGACGATTTCCACTGCATCCAGGTAGTGCAGGTTGACGCCGGGAATCTGGGGAAGAGAAGCTTCGCGTCTGGAAATGCGGCAGCTCAGAGGAAGGCGATCCACACCGGTATCCAGAGGTGTGCCGGTGATGCTGACAAAGCCTGACGCGCCGGCTTCCGCGATTCTTTTCAGCATATCCTCCCGCACCCGATTGTTGATCAGGACAATTTTATCCCGGGCATGGGAAAGGCTGATCTCATCACCGTCTTCCACGTAAAGAAAAGGCGCTTCCAGTCCTGTCTTCGGTGTATTGCCGCAGAATCCGTAACCGGTTACCGTATATTCTTTTTCATAGGGTTCTGTAATGATAAGCTGTGCGTTCAGAATCCGGAATGCATTTACAGGAAAAGACTCGCTGACTCCCCTGGCGCCAAACTGTGCCAGTTCCTCCAAAATCGCATCAGCAGCCCGTTTTTCATCAATGGTGCCTGCCTCACGGCTGTAATTGAATTTTGAAACAAAATCATATTGGCGCTGTCCACTGATTTCTTTCGTATTCATGATGTTCCTCCTAACAAAAACAAAATGAGTTGCACTGAAAGATTTATGAAAATACGAATCCTCGCCAGAATAGTATAATCGATGGATGGCGTGATGTCCATACAAAGAAGCGCACACTTTGTACATGATAGCATACATTTTGCGCAGAATGACGAGGGGAAACGGAGTGACCCAAGGATGTCAGGACGGCACTTTCCCAGGCCGAAGCGGAAGCACAAGGGTACAGAGGGTTCCTCTGCAGGCGGAGTAGGAAAGAACAAACTGGTTCTGATACCGGAGCTTCAGACGGCAGATTACGTTGGCGATACCGTAGCCGCCGGAGGTCTGAGGAAATTCCTGAGAGATTTCCTCCGGTGTTAAGGCAGACAGCATATTCAGATGCTCTAAGGCGCTGTCCGCGATGGGAGTCCCGTTGTTGTAAATGGAAATCCAGATACTTTCGTCTACCTGCCGGATCTGGATGAGAATGAGGCCTCCGTCATCCATTTCGCCGAATCCGTATTTGATGCAGTTTTCCACAACGGGCTGGAGAATCAGCTTGGGAATGGGAACGGAACAAAGCTCGGGCTCCACATCAATCTGATAGTCGAAAAGCCCGGAAGTCCGGATTTTTTCAATGTCCATATAGCAGCGGATATGCTCCAGCTCCTGGGAAAGGGAAATAATCTCATGGCCGTTGCTGAGACTGATGCGCAGCAGCTTGCTGAGGGAGGAGATGAGCTGCACCGTGGTGGAATCCCCATTCATACGGGCCAGCATATGGATATTGTCCAGAGTGTTGTACAGAAAATGGGGATTGATCTGATGGAGCAGGAGGCTGTATTCATTTGCCCGGAGAATTTCCTGCTTTTTCTCCAGAGCCGCAAGAAGCTCCTGAATGTTTTCGACCATTTTGTTGTAGCTTTCGGAGATGGTATCGATTTCCGTATTGCTGTGGGTGTGAAGCTCCTTTCCCATATTTTCCAGAGAGAAGGCGTTCATGGTTTCTGAAAGCTCCAGAATAGGGGCGGTAAAATGTCTGCTGACCAGATAAATGACCGGTATGAAAATCAAAAGGGCCAGGATGGAGATCAGGAAAATATTTCTGTAAAAGGAAGCGGAGTAAGCAAAAATAATGGAGCCTGGGATCACAGAGAGCAGCCAGAAGCCTGTCTCAGGATCCTGATGGCTGAAAAAATAATTGGAGTGCTGATACCCGTACGGCAGAGTAAATCCGGTACAGAACTGTTCCAGCGTCTCCTGAGAAGGGAGGGTAGAGGAAGTGGTATTCTGTACATAGCAGGAGGAAAAATCCGGGCCCAGAAGGAAAAACATGGACTTTTTCTGAAAGCCGTTATCTGCGAAAATGCTCGAATAAAAGCTGTCGGCGATTTTAATAATCAGAAGTCCCGGAGGACAATTGACCTCCAGGTGCCGGATCTTCCGGAGCATGTACAGTCCGGCGTAATCGCCGTATTCCTCGGAAAGATCCAGAAGGACGGGCCGGGAATAGGTGTCCTTCACCGCAGAGGAAAACAGGTCGAACACCTCGGTGTTCAGGGAAAATCTCCGGGCATTTTCCGAGGAATAAAAGATTTCAGAGTCATTATTGACATACACGGAAAAATCCACCAGGTCATTGTTGGGGTAGCGCAGGCTGCTGGTGATGTACTTTTTGTCCTGATAGGAGAGATCCGTTGAGGACAGGGCGTTCTGAATATAGGTATTCACCACATAAGACTGGGTCAGATTGCTGAGAGAATTATAATTGTTCTGAAAATTCAGCAGATGCTGTTCACTGGCAGTCGAATAACTCTGGAGAGACAGCTCCTTGATATTCTGGCTGGCTGTTCCGGCGAAAATGATGGAAATAATCAGCAGCAGGCAGAGGATAATTGAGGCAGTATAGAAAAAGAACTGCTTCTTGATGCCATAAAAAAAACGTTTCATCACAGCAGATGCTCCTTTCGGTATTCGGTGGGGAGGCAGCCCTCAGAGGCTTTGAACAGCTGGGAAAAGTAGGAGGCATTGGGGATGCCGATTTCCTGACAGATGGTGGAAATACTTTTGGTTGTGGAGGTCAGCTGGCGTTTGGCGTGGGCAATGCGGATTTCCAGCAGATACGTTTTAAAGCCCTTGCCGGTGGTCTTCTTAAATAATTTTCCAAAATAAACGGGGTTCAGAAACAGCATTTCGGAAACCACCGTAATGTTCAGATATTCATCGGACAGATGCTCCTGGGCGTAAAGCTTGGCCTTCTCCACATACGGATTGGCGGCGGCAGGCGTGTCGGAGGACGGAACCTGGGGAATCAGCCCGCGGATCAGCTGGTGAATAGCGGGAATGGTTTTCAGCACCTGGATTTCTCCAAAGGAGGCGATGAAATCCTCAAAGCTTTTTTGAAGAGACTCCGAAAGCAGCGCGCTTCCGTAAAAAGCCGTATAAATTTCAGTGGTGAGCCGCAGCAGACAGGTTTTCTGGAAGGAAACGTTGTGATTGCCGGAGAGGGCAAATACAAATTTTTCAAAATTCTTTTTGGCTGTGGGATAATTCTGGGCCTGAATACTCCGAAGAATCAGAGAAGCCCACTGGTCCGGATAGTAATTGCCGGAAGATTCCACAGTGGCCAGCTCCTCGGCGGCAGTTTCCGGATAGAGCTGGTCCAGACCGGCATCGTCTGCTACTTTCAAAAGAAAGTCCGCCTCGGAAGCCGCGGAGCGTGCGTCCAGAAGAGAGGGATATTCCTTGGAAAAGGCGAAAACCACATCCAGATGAAATTCGTTCTCAAAGTCTTCAAACAGTTTTTCAAACCGATCCCGCTGAAAGGCTTCTCCATTTTTCAGGACAGTCAGATAATACAGGCCGTTTTCCGGTTTCTCAAAGGCATAGCCAAAAGGAAGGGACTGCTTGTGGGTCTGGATATACTGAAGCAGGATATAATGACCGGACTGGTGCTGCAGAATACTGGTGCTGATGTCGATACTGATGCTGACGGCCGCCACGTGATAGGTCAGCCAGTCCGGCTTGGTAAAGGAAAAGGCTCCGATAAATTCCTTGATTTCCATGTAGCCCTGAACATAGCTGCGCAGCAGGGAACGTTCATAATGATAAGAATGTTCATTCAAAAAAAGATTGTAGCGCCTGGAAAGATCCGTGTCGGTCTGCTTCTGCTGAAGAATATCAGCCACATCCAGCATGGTCTTTTTCAGCTCCTCTTCATCCAGAGGCTTGAGAAGATAGGAATAAGCGCCAAGCTGGCAGGCCTTCTGGGCATATTCGAAATCCCGGTAGGCGCTGATCATAATAAAGAGGATATCGGGGAAACGGTCCATGGTCTGTTCCAGCACCTCCAGGCCGGACATATCCTTCATCCGGATATCGGAAATCACCACGTCCGGCTGCTGCTTTTCGATCAGCGTCAGGGCGGCGCGTCCTCTGGTGGCGGAACCAACCAGGGTAAATCCCCATTCTTCCCAGGGATAGGTATTCATCAGTCCCGCTAAAATAATCGGTTCATCATCAATAATCAACAGTTTTTTCACACAAATCCCTCCTAAGTCTGACTTCCGTTTGTCCCCTGGCTCATATGATGATGTTGGGATCAAAAGATGCCATACGGATTGTTCCGTGCTTCGCATTCCCACAATCCTGGCATCATTATATCAGATGGGAGAGGGGTGTCAATTTTATGGCATCAGGACCTTTAATAATTTGCAGACCCAGGTTTAAAAATTTGTATATTGGAGAAAAAACGGTTTGTTATAATACGTTCATCAGATAAAATTCGGAGAAAAAGAAAGGAGATTTACCATGAAAAAGAGAATGTTATCAGTACTGCTTTGCACAGGAATGCTGGCAGGCGCGGTTGCTGTTCCGGTATGTGCAGAGGAAACGGTGATTCCCATCCTGATTACAACCGGAACAAACGATTCGTATGAGGCACAGTATGGCTATATTATGGACGCTTTTAATGAGGAATATGCCGGAACCTATCGAATCGAGACGGAAAAACTGGCCGGAGCTTCGGAGGATTATCGTTCAAAACTGAAAATGCTGAACAGTTCCGAATCTCTTCCTGCAATTCTTTTTTCAATTGGAACGGAACCTGCATTTTTGGATCTGATGATTGAGAATGACCGTCTGGTTGATCTGGGACCGTATCTGGAAGAGGATCCGGAATGGACCGCGAATCTGATTCCGCAGTCCATCGAAGAATTCAAAACAGAAAAAGGAACATTCTTAGAGCCTCTGTCCGGGCTTCAGATGAGCGGTATTTATTATAACAAGGATCTGTTTGCACAGGCTGGAATCAGCGAATTCCCGAAAACCTGGGAAGAATTCTTCCAGGTATGCGATCAGCTGCTGGAAGCAGGAATCACCCCGCTCTCCTTACATACCACAGAGACTGCCTGGTGTGCAATGCTCTTTACCACTGCCTATCTGTCCCAGACAGAAGCAGGTATGGAATTTATGCAGCAGCAGTTCCCGGACAGCTATGATACACCGGAGTTCCGGGAAGCTGTTGAAATGATGGTAGAGCTGTTCCAGAAGTATTCCACAGAAGACGCGGTGGGCGGCAGCTATGCCCTGGCAGCCAATCATTTCTTCGCAGGCGATACGGCGATGATCGCAAACGGTCCCTGGATGATGCAGAGTCTGACCGATACCAGCTATGCAGAGGAAGGATTTGAGGAAAAAGTCGGCTATGCAACCTATCCCGGAAATGCCATGATGGGTTCCATGGAGGCCTTTGCAAAGGCAGTTTCGGTGGACCATTCACCGGAAGTGATTGAAGGAGCAATTGAATACCTGAAATTTGCTTCCAGACCGGAATTTGTCGTTGAACAGGCTGTAAGGACGGGTGCTATGCCGGTTACCATTGAGATTGGTCAGGAAGAGATCGATAAGATGATTCCGCCGATGCAGGAATACACGGAATGTGCCAAGAATGTGGAAACAATTTTCCCGAGCTATCAGAATAAGTGGGATCCGGTGGCACAGAACGAAGTATTCGGAAGAGAAATTCCGAATCTGGTTAACGGAACCACAACCATTGACGAGTTTATAGAAATGCTTGATGAAGGCGCGGCACAGTATAAAGAAGATATTGAATAAAGGAGTGAAACTGCCCGCCAGGTTTTGGCGGGCAGTTTCAGTCAGGAGGGAAAGCATGCAAAAAACAAAGAAAATATGGATTTTTCTGTTCCTGCTGCCAACTGTCATCTTGTTTCTTCTTGTTTATCTGGGGCCCATGGCGCTTGCTGCGGTCACCAGTTTTACCAAATGGAATGGAATGACTCCCATGAAGTTTATCGGGCTGCGCAATTACGTTCGGATTTTCCAGGATCCGGTGTTCCATGCGGCCTTAAAGCATACGTTGATCTGGGCGCTTTTGGCGGTTGTTGTTCATGTTCCGTTTGGTGTACTGGTGGCTCTGGTATTGAAACGGAAGAGAAAGGGCTGGCGGTTTGTCAGAGCAGCCTTTATGGTTCCAAATGTCATTTCCCGGGCAGCGATTTCTCTGATGTTTGTATTTATTTACAAAGTAGATGTGGGAATTGTGAACACTGTTCTGAAAAGTATCGGATTGGAAAAATACTGTACAAACTGGCTGACTGACCCGCGGACGGCTTTTGCCAGTGTGACAAATATCTGGCTCTGGTATGCGGCTCTGATTACATTGATTACATTATCAGAGATTTTTTCTATTTCATCGGAAATTGAAGAGTCTGCGAAAGTGGATGGAGCTTCCCCGCTGCAAATTGATCTCTATATCTATCTGCCGCTGTTAAAACGAATTATCGGAACAGGAATTATTATTGCGATTACGGCGGTGTTTAAAGAATTTGAAAGTGTTTATATGACAACCAACGGAGGACCGGGTTCTTCAACGATGACGATTTCGGTTATGATGCTGGATAAAATTATTCAGAGCAATCAGTATGGATATGCCAATGCACTGGGAATGCTGCTTCTTCTCATGGGGGTTGTGGCGATGGCTGTCTGCAATGGTATTTTTTCCATGAGTGAAAGTGATTAGGAGGGGCCATATGAAAAAACGCTGGAAATGGATAGGGGTTTTTGATTATGCAATTATGGTGTTTGTCGTGCTGATTTCCATTGCCCCTTTGATCTGGATTTTTATTTCATCTTTTAAAACGAATAAGCAGATTTTATCTTCTGCCTTTTCCCTTCCGACATCCCTGTATCTGGAAGGGTATGCCATTGCAATTGAAGTAGCGAATATACCCATGCGGTTTCTGACGTCTGTGATTGTAGCAGGCAGCAGTACGATTTTGGCGATACTCCTTTACTCACTGGCGGCTTATGTATTGGCCAGAACGGAATTCAAAGGAAGAAATTTTCTGTTCTTTTTGCTCCTCTCGTCTATGCTGATTCCGTCCAACGCCATGGTACAGCCTGTTTATTTTGTAGTGAAGAGCCTGGGACTGTATGATACCAAAAGAGGTCTGGTTCTGGTTTATACCGGGTTTGCCATGGCCATGACCCTGGCATTGATGCGAAGCGCGTTTATGCGGATTCCGAGAGAGCTGGAGGAAGCGGCTTATCTGGACGGCGCCGGATTTTTCCGTGCCTTTTTTCAGGTCATGCTTCCGGTCAGTAAGCCGGCCATGGCCAGCTCGGCAATTCTGGCATTCATCAACTCCTGGAATGAATTTTTGTATGCTATGATGTTGACATCCAGCGAGTCGAATCGTACCATGCCATTGATGATTAAATACTTTACTTCATCTTTCAGCTTTAATTATACGTCCATGTTTGCCGCACTGGTTCTCTGCATCGTTCCGACTCTGGTGATGTATATTCTTCTGCAGGAAAAGGTGGCGGAAAGCATGATTGCAGGTTCTGTGAAAGGATAGGAGGAGAAAAGAATGAAAACGAAGCAAAATATGACCGGATCACCGGAATTTATGAAGGAACTGGTAGTTTATGAGATTCCCATCAAAGGCTTTACTTCCCCGAAAGGGCCGGAAAGTGGTACCTTCCGTTCTCTGGAAGAGAAACTGGATTATCTGAAGGAGCTTGGAATTACAGGGATCTGGCTCACCGGGCATCAGCTCTGTGATCCAAAGCATTTTTACAATATCTGGACAGAGTATGCCTGTATCGATCCGGGTGTATTGGATCCGACTCTTGGAACAGAAGAGGACTTCAAAGCACTGATCGATTCTGCTCATAAAAGAGGAATTCGTATCTTTCTGGATGTGATCACTCATGGAGTGATGCAGGACAGTCCGTTGGTGAAGGAGCATCCTCAGTGGTTCCGGGGCGGCTCCTGGGGGATGACGGATTATGACTGGTATGGAAATCATCCGGATCTGGATAAATGGTGGGTGGATACCTGGGTACGCTATGTGACGGAGTTTGGCGTGGACGGCTACCGGCTGGATGTGGCCCATTACCGGAATGAGCTTTGGGCGGAAATCCGGAAGCAGTGCCGGGAGGCAGGCCATGAGATCATGATTATGCTGGAAAGCGGACCGGCCATTACCGGGGTTTCGGATGTTCTGCAGAGCGGGATCCGTCTGAGCGATAATCATCACCGTTTCCCGGGAAGCCGGATGCTGTGGGATCTGGCCGGGGATATGACAGACGTCTGCAGCCGCCGGAATGAACGGTATCATTATGAAATTATTTTTGAAGACGGAGAAGTGCAGGCATCCTGGGAAAGACCGGCAAATGTTCATGAATTTATCGGGGACGGGCTTCAGGTGACGGAGGAAAACAGTGAAAGCATCTGGAAAGAGGAGAACGGGACTGCTTATGTGGAGCAGAGACGAATTGTGCGTCTGGAAAATGTACGCCCCGGAAAAGCGGTGAAAGATGTTGTGGTTTATGACCAGGATGGACATCACTGGCACAGCAACAGAGAAATGTCATTAATGGTAGACTACGATGTCCAGGTAAAACGGGATGGCACCTCCATGGAAATCTCCTTCCCCTACCGGCAGCAGGCGGGACAGTATGTGTCCATCCAGCTGAGCTGCCATGACAATGGCTGGGAAGGAACGGAGGAGACGGAAGAAGCCTATGCGGCCCGGGGAAGCCGTTATTTCATGGGGTATGGCTGCCTGCTGGCGCCGGGAATTCCGGTCTTTATGGCAGGGGAAGAATTTCATGCGGATTATGTGCCCATTCCCTGGCATGCCCCGGACCTGTACGGCAAAGGTGAGCCAGGAAAGGGGAAATGGCTGTACGGAAGCTGGATTCAGTGGGATCAGATCTCCCAGCCGGAGAAGAAGGACATGCTGGAGGATACCAGAAGAATGCTGGAAATCCGGAGGGGATTTTCGAAACTGATCCGTCCGGTGCAGATGGAGGGGGCCGATAATCCGGTGCTGAAGGCTCTTTCCTTTACTTCGGAAAAGCTGCTGCCGAAGCCCTATCTGTATCTGGGAGAACAGGAGGCGATTCTGGTGGCCGCAAATCCGGACAGCCAGGAAGAAGCCGTTCTGAATATTGGACTGTCGGATGCACTGGGAATGAAGAAGGAAGCCATTGGCTATGAGGTTCTGTTCGGCGCTGCCGAAAACGGAGAAGGTACGGCAGAAGAGCTGGATCAGAAGCTCTGGAAAATCGGAGCGGATCAGAAAGCCCGGGGAGGCCTGCTGGTCGTTCACTTTACATGGTAAAAGGAGGAGCATGATGAATTCCTATGAAAGATGTATGGCAGCTCTGCAGTTCCAGGAGGTGGACAGACTGCCTACAGACCTGCATAATTTTATGATGTGTGCCAGAATTTCAGGAGAACCGTTTTCGGAGTTTGTTCTGGATGCGGAGGCCATGGCGAAAACACAGATGGCCCTTCAAAAGGAATTTGGCCAGGATATGCTTCTGGTGGAAAATGGAACGGCTGCCCTGGCAGAAGCCATGGGATGCGAGATTATCTATCGGGAAAAGGACTGCCCGGTGGCACACGGTTCTGCCATTGCAGAGCTGAAGGACGTTTCTGAGCTGAATATCAGTGAGAAAATTCTGGAATCTCCGCTGATCAGGGCGAATCTGGAAACCGTTCGGATTCTGAAGAAGGAGCTGGGAGATTCGGTTTTCATTTTGGGCCGGGGGGATCAGGGACCCTTCAGCCTGGCATCCCAGGTTTACGGGATGAACCGGCTTCTGGAGGATCTGCTGGATGAAGACTGTGAGGAAGACATTTTCCGGCTGCTGCAGGCGTGTGTGGAAGCTGAGAAAATTTACTGTCGTGCTCTTCTGGAGGCAGGAGCCCATGGAACCTCTCTGGGAGACAGCACTGCGGGGCCGGATGTGCTTTCACCGGCGCTGTATGAGAAATTTGCCCTTCCCTATGAAAGACAGGTTGCCCGGTATGTCCACAGCCTGGGCGGAAAGCTGGCACTGCATATCTGCGGAAATGCCACGAAAATCATTGACCGGATGATGCTTGCGGAAGCGGATATTCTGGAAATTGACCAGAAGACCGATCTGAAGGCCGTTTTCCCCATGCTGAAAAACCGACAGGCGATTCTGGGGCAGATTGCTCCGCTGACACTGATTAACGGCACGGAGGAGCAGGCACGTCAGGAAACGCAGGATATGATTGATGTGATCGGCGGAATCCGGCAGACAGGCGTTATTTTAGGGCCCGGATGTGCGCTGGGAACAGAGACGCCCTATGAAAATGTGAAAGCAATGCTGCGCACTGCATCCGGAGAGAAACCGGATGAAAAATAAATAAATAAGGCTCCTGCAGCTGAGGAATCAATGAGGTTCCTGCGGCCGGAAAATAAAGGAAGCTTCCACGGCTGGAAAATGGATTGACAGATGCCGGAAGATGCTTTATACTGTAGCATATAGTGTGCCGGATAAAGAAAAATGTATGCAGTACACGGACAGTAACAGGAGATTTCAGATGACAGCAGGAAAAGATACCGAAAAAAGCCGTGAGATCCGGGTCCGGCGGAATCAGCCTCCGATCGGACGATCCCGGAACAATTTTATAGAGATTTGAAAAAGTGCAGTTGCTTCGGCAGCTGCACTTTTTGAATTCAACTCGATAAAGTGCTGGGCTGATGAAACAGAAATCAGAAGAATCAGGAGGAAGAATATGAAAATCAGCAGATCAAAAGTTGTGATTATCGGTGCAGGAGCAGTGGGGGCGACGACAGCCTACAGCCTGGTGGTGCAGGGCGTTGCGGCAGAGGTGGTTCTGGTGGACCTGAACCAGGAGAAAGCCGGCGGTGAGGCTCTGGACATGCAGCACAGCATGGAGTTTCAGAGAAGAAATGTCCGGGTGAGCGCAGGCGGATACGGGGAATGCGCGGACGCGGATATTGTGGTGCTCACGGCGGCAGCACCTGTCAACGGGGAAATGGACCGGAGAGCGGCTCTGGGAAAATCGGCAGGGATCATGCGCGCCATCGTGCCCCAGGTGATGGAGAGCGGTTTCGATGGGATTTTTCTGGTGGTTTCCAATCCGGTGGATGCTATGGCCTGGCTGGTATGGAAGCTTTCCGGCCTGCCGGCTTCCAGAGTGATCGGGACGGGAACTGTGCTGGAAACAGCCCGGCTGAAGCATCTGATTGCAAAAGCCATGCTCATTGATCCGCGCAGTGTGGATGCCTATGTGATGGGAGAGCACGGGGATGCCATGATGATTCCCTGGAGCCATGTCCGGGCAGGGGGCAAGAGCTTCCAGGTGATTGTACGGGAAAAGGAAGGACGTATCCAGAATATGGACCTGGAAAACATGGTGGAGGAAGTGCGCCGGTCCGGGGGCTATGTGCTGAAGGCCAAGGGAAATACCCAGTACGGAATTGCAAGCGCGGTGACGGCAATTGTGAAGGCTATTTTGTATGACGAGAATAAGATTTATTCCGTATCAGCCTATCTGGACGGGGAGTACGGCGAAAGCGGGATTTTCTGCGGGGTTCCGGCGATCTTAAACCGAAACGGTGTGGAGGATATCGGAGAATTTTACCTGACAGGGGAAGAACAGGCCAGATTTGCCTGTTCGGCAAAAACCATCCGGGAATGCATTCATCAGCTGGAGATCTGAACAGTAACGGCAGCTTCTGATATCAGACAGAAAAATGCTTCTCAGGAGTGGACAATTTCCCAGTATTCTGCTATACTTATGTGTAATGATGCAGGATTGTTCCGTGCTTCGCGCTCCCACAATCCTGGCATCGTGTGTATACAGCGAGCGCGCAGGAGGTGATCCCATGCTGTTTCAGAAGAAGAAAAAGAGGGAGCAGAAATCCTTTGACCGGGCAAGCCGGATTCCGGCAGTCCGGGCCAGTATCTGTACCGGCGAACGGGTTGCGGGGTTCCAGAATCTTTCCGATGGAAAGTTTGAAGAGGTGACTCTGATCCGAAACGATCAGGAGCTGGAGCAGTTTATGGAGCAGTATGGAATCCAGCCCTCGGAACTGCGGAAAATTTATTGATGAGGGAGAAGGATTTCTCCATGGATTCAGAATTGTGCAAAGATGCAGCCGCTGTCGGGCTGCATTTTGTCATGCAGAGGGAAAATCCGCGGATATTTTTCCGGTTCTGCGGGCCATACCTGTATTAAAAAGGAAATAAGACAACGAAAGAGAAAGTTCATGAAATGTTCATGAAAAATACATGAAAAATACATTTGATATCGATTACAGATTCGATATAATGTCAATAGTATAAATATACCAAAGGGGGTGAAGGAATTGACGAATATACCAGTAAAATTCCATAAACCGGAAGACATTATCCGCTTCGTTAACATTGTAAATCATTTTGACTATCATGTAAATCTGACCAGTGAGGGATCTGTCCTGGATGCCAAGTCCATCATCAGCGCCTTCAGCCTTAGTACCGCCGATAATGTGGAACTGCAGGTACACGCGGTGGACTGCAGCGATTTGCTTGAGGAGCTTTCGGAATATATCTGTTATTGAATAACTGCTGCCGGACGGCATCGGGCGCGGGAAGGCGCGGAATGCGGGGCAGATACGAATAAATTTATACTTTATTTAGAAAATAGGCATTGTTTTTTTTGAGGGTGGAATTTATAATTGAGTCAAGTTACAGGAAGCAGCCAGAAGGATCCTGACTGCTTTTTTTGATTGCCGTCACCGCGGCAGAAAGGAGAATAATTATGCAGGAAATGAAACCCCCGAAAAAACCAATTATTTTTTATTATGTAATTGCGATGGTGGTCCTGTTTCTGATTAACCTGCTGGTGTATCCGAGTATTATGGAGCGCCGTGTTCAGGAAGTCGATTACAGCACGTTTCTGGCTATGGTAGAAAACCGACAGGTCGGATATGTGGATATCAGTGATACGCAGATTACGTTTACGGACAAGAGCGGTGAGAATGTCTATAAGACCGGTGTCATCGATGACATTGAGCTGGTTTCCAGACTTTACAAATCCGGAGCCAAGTTTTCGAAGGAGATTGTGAAGCAGGCTTCGCCGCTGGTGAGCATTCTGGTAGGCTACATTCTTCCCATCATTCTGATTGTGGCCCTGGGCCAGTTTATGATGAAGAAAATGATGAATAAGATGGGAGGCGGAGGCGACTCCATGATGTTCGGCATGGGAAAGAGCAATGCCAAGGTGTATGTCAAGTCCACCACAGGCATTAAATTTTCCGATGTGGCCGGAGAGGATGAAGCCAAGGAGGTTCTGCAGGAGATTGTGGATTTCCTTCATAATCCGCAGAAATACCAGGATATCGGTGCATCCATGCCCAAGGGCGCCCTTCTGGTAGGCCCTCCTGGAACCGGTAAAACACTGCTGGCCAAGGCAGTGGCCGGAGAAGCAAACGTGCCGTTCTTCTCCATTTCCGGTTCGGAATTTGTGGAGATGTTTGTAGGTATGGGAGCTGCCAAGGTGCGTGACCTGTTCAAGCAGGCCAATGAAAAAGCGCCCTGTATTGTATTTATTGATGAGATTGATACCATCGGAAAGAAGCGTGACGGCGCGATGCCCGGAGGAAACGATGAGCGTGAACAGACGTTGAACCAGCTTCTGACGGAGATGGATGGCTTCGATGGTTCCAAGGGTGTTGTGATTCTGGCAGCCACCAACCGTCCGGAGTCTCTGGATCCGGCGCTGCTGCGTCCGGGACGGTTTGACCGGCGGGTACCGGTGGAGCTTCCGGATCTGAAGGGCCGTGAGGATATTCTGCGGGTACATGCGAAGAAGATTAAGATTGCGGACAATGTGGATTTCGGTGCCATTGCCCGGGCAGCTGCCGGAGCCTCCGGCGCAGAGCTGGCCAATATTATTAACGAAGGTGCTCTTCGGGCCGTGCGTGACGGCAGGAGATTTGCCACCCAGGCGGACCTGGAGGAGAGCGTGGAAGTGGTTATCGCCGGATATCAGAAGAAGAACCGCGTTCTTTCCAGCAAGGAGAAGCTGGTTGTGGCATACCATGAGGTGGGTCATGCGCTGGTTGCGGCTATGCAGACAGAATCCGCACCGGTTCACAAGATCACGATTATTCCCCGTACCTCGGGGGCCCTGGGCTATACCATGCAGGTGGAAGAGGGCGAGCATTTCCTGATGACAAAGGAGGAGATCGAGAATAAGATCGCCACCTTTACGGGAGGCCGGGCAGCGGAGGAGCTGGTTTTCCATCAGATTACCACCGGTGCTTCCAATGATATCGAGCAGGCTACCAAGATGGCGAGGGCCATGATTTCCCGCTACGGCATGAGTGATGAATTCGGTATGGTAGCCATGGAAACGGTGACAAACCAGTATCTGGGAGGAGACGCCTCTCTGGCATGTTCTCCGGAGACGCAGACGATTCTGGATAAAAAGGTTGTGGAGCTTGTTAAGGCACAGTATGACAAGGCCTATCAGATTCTGGAGGACAATATCGGAAAACTCCATGAAATTTCAAAATACCTTTACGAAAACGAAACGATCACAGGAGAGGAATTCATGCGGATTCTGAACCTGAAAGGAGTAACAGATGGCAGAACAGCAGAAGAAACGGTATGAGTCAGACCTGACAAGTAAGGAAAAACGGCAGCTGGAGAAGGAAAAGCTGATGTCCATGGGCTGGAAAGGGCGCGTGGAATACATCTGGATGTATTACAAGCCCGTTATGGCAGCCATCGCAGGCGTGATTTTGTTTATTATCTTTATGGTGGACTGGGTGGATAACATGAAAAACCAGGATATCCTGTACGCGGTGGTGATCAATGGCCTGGAGGGTGACGCGGATGCGGCGGCAGAGGACTTCAAGGCTTACCTGGGCGATGAAGATGAACGCCATATCGTAACGTTTGACAATTCCCTGCAGAGCTATGGAGACCAGATGACGGATTATGCCACTCAGACCAAGATGCTGGCATTGATTGCGGCAGGCTCCATGGATGTGCTGATCTGTCCGGAAGAGACATACGAACATTATAAAGAACAGGAGACCTTTTTCGATCTGAAGGAGGTACTGGATCCCGAGCTCTATGAGGAGCTGTCGGAGTACATCGTAGGAGACGCGATTCTGATCCAGGACAGTGCGAAATGGCAGTCTCTTGGCATGACAAGCTACGAACCGGTCTATCTGGGGGTCGTGGTATCCGGAAAGAATACGGAGCAGTCTGTGGAACTGATCAAATATCTGTTTCAGGAGTAAAAAAGGGCAGCCCTGGCGGCTGCCCTTTTTGTGCAAATTTTTGTATTGTATTAGCGACAAAACAAGAAAAATGTGATATAGTAACAGAATAAGTGGTATTATTTTGGATTTTTTGTCTGGAGGACAATGATTCATGGAATGGCTGAAAAAGAAAGCGGGGTCTGTTGTGCCGGTACAGAGTTTGATTCCGCTGCTCTCCTGTTTTTTTCTGAATGATCTGGTCTATTTTGTATTCAGAATGTTTGTAAGAGATGCGTATCATTATGATTTTACCACTCCATTGGACCGTATGGTGCCCTTTCAGCCCGCATGGGTGAGTATTTATCTGGTGTGCTATCTGTTCTGGGTGGTCAATTATCTGATGGTCGGCAGGCTGGAAAAAGAGCATTTCTACCGGTTCGTAACAGCGGATCTGCTGTCACGTCTGGTCTGTGGTCTGTTTTACCTTTTTCTCCCGACTACCAATGTCCGGCCGGAGGTGACCGGCACGGGAATCTGGGAGCTTCTTATGGCCTGGCTGTATGCCGCTGATGAGCCTACGAATCTGTTTCCTTCCATTCACTGCCTGACAAGCTGGTTCTGCTATATCGGCATCCGGGGACAGAAAAAAATACCCCGGTGGTATCAGGGCTTTTCCCTTATTTTCGCGATTCTGGTTTGTCTGTCCACCCAGTTTACGAAGCAGCATTATCTGGTGGATCTGATCGGCGGGGTGGCCCTGGCGGAGGGCTCCTGGAGGCTCTGCAGTTCTCCGGGGCTGTACAGACCGGTTATGAATTTTTTTGAAAGGGTCAATCAGAAGGTATTTGGAAAAAGGGAGTAAGGAAAAATGCGGCTGTCGGGAACAGCCGGAAGGTCTGGGGAAAGGAAGGATAAATGGAGAAAAGAAAAAATATTTTGAATGTGGGATTTCTGATTGCAGTTTTCTGCTGTACGATGTGGGCGGTCTTCCGGGGGGAGGATCTGAGTCTGATTTTTTCCTATATAAAAACCGCAAAGATCGGATATTTATTGTGGGGCGTGGTCTGTGTTGTAACCTTTATCTGGGGAGAATCTATTATTATCTGTTATCTTCTGCGTACGCTGGGCCATGAGGTTCATCCGGGAAGGTGTTATCTGTATTCCTTTATCGGCTTTTTTTTCAGCTGTATTACGCCTTCGGCCAGCGGAGGCCAGCCGGCGCAGATTTATTACATGAAAAAGGGAAAGATACCGGTTCCGGAATCCACCCTGATTCTGATGATTGTCACCATTACTTATAAGATGGTTCTGGTGGTGATGGGAGCGGCAGTTCTGATTTTCCGGCCGGAGCGGATCATGCGGTATCTGGAGCCGGTGATGCCCTGGATGTATCTGGGGGTTGCCCTGAATGTGTTCTGCGTTGCGGCAATGATGATCCTGGCATTTCATCCGAAGCTGGCCAGTTTCTTTGTGGTGAAGGGGCTTGGCATTCTGGAGCGGCTTCATATTCTGAAAAAGAAAACAGAACGTCTGGAAAAGCTGAAGCATTCCATGGACCAGTATCACACGGCGGCAGAATTCTACCGCGGGCATAAGATGGTAGTGGTGAATGCTTTCCTGATTACCGTCTGCCAGAGGATGATTTTATTTTTTGTCACTTTCCTGGTATACCGGGCTTTCGGACTGAAGGGAGAGGAATTGGTTAATATTGTAATTCTGCAGGGAATGATTTCTGTGGCGGTGGATATGCTGCCTCTGCCCGGGGGAATGGGGATCAGCGAGTCTTTGTTCCTGTCCATCTTTGTTCCGATCTTTGGACAGAATCTTCTGCTCCCGGCTATGATTCTGACCAGGGGAATCAGCTATTACTCCCAGCTTCTGATCAGTGCGGTCATGACTGTGGTGGCAAATTTTATTCTATGAGCCAAGGGACAAATGGACATGAAAATCCGTGCCTGCATGGATTTTCATGTCTATGGGTCCCGCATACATGAGCAAGCAGCCATTTTTCGCAGAAAAATGAGCGAATTGCGAATGTTTTCGTCGATTTTGGAAGTGCACAGCACGGAAAAATCGACGGAAGGCTCATTTGTCGGGCAACTCATTCTATGAGCCAAGGAATAAGTTTTATAAGTGACCAGAGAAAAGGAAAGAGAAAGGAACCCGCGAACGCGGGAAAAGGGGTTTTGAGTATGATAGGCTTTTATGATTATACGGTCGTTCTGACCTATGTCAGCCTGATGATTTCCGTGATGGGGATGACGCAGGCAATTCACGGGAGATTTAAAACAGCAATTTTCTGCCTGGCTCTGTCCGGGCTTTGCGACATGTTTGACGGGAAAATCGCCCGGACGAAACAGAACCGGACGGAGGAGGAAAAGGCCTTTGGGATTCAGATTGATTCGCTGTGCGATGTGGTCTGTTTCGGAGCCTTTCCGGCGTTGATCTGCTATCTTCTTGGCGTGCGCGGTACTCTGGGACTGGGGGTTATTTTTCTTTACTGTACCTGTTCCGTGATCCGGCTGGGATATTTTAATGTTCTGGAAGGGAAGCGGCAGCAGGAGGAAGGGGGAGCCAACAAGTATTATCACGGCCTGCCGATTACATCCATGGCAGTGATTCTTCCGCTGGTCTTTCTGCTCCAGTTTGTGGTTTCAGACTTCTGGTTTATGGTGTTACTGCATTTGGCGTTGTTGATTGTTGGGATCCTGTTTATTGTGGATTTTCCTTTCCGGAAACCGAAAAACAGTACATTGGCGATTCTGGTGACGATTGTGGCAGTCTGCCTTCTTATCGGAGTGTTATACAGCAATTATCGGCTGCCTCCCCAGAGAGATGATTCCAGTCCCATTATTGAGGAAATCATAGGTGAGTCGGAATGATTTACAGAGAGAGAAACGGAAAAGAGGTCAGGGGAAACGATGGTCAGGACCGGCTGATCTCCCTGATGTATCAGACTGCGGTCGGCAGAATGGCGGTCAGGCTGCTGGTGAATCCGGTGATATCGGAAATAGGAGGTGTGCTGATGGACAGCACCCTGTCAGGCCTGGCGGTGAAGCCCTTTGTAAAGCGCAACGGGATTGACCTGAGCCAGTACGAGGAAACCGGATACCGCTCGTACAATGATTTTTTTACCAGGCGGATCCGGGAAGGCATGCGTCCGGTGGATCCGGAGCCTTCTCATCTGGTCAGCCCCTGTGACGGGAAGCTGACAGTGTATCCGGTGACCAGGAATGGCCGCTTCCGAATTAAGCATACCTGCTATACGGTAAAGGACCTGCTGCGAAGCAGGGAGCTTTCCGCCAGATATCTGGGCGGGACGGCTCTGGTATTTCGTCTGACTGTGGATGACTATCACCATTACTGTTACGTGGATGGGGGGAAGAAAAGTTCAAATCGCCGGATCCCGGGAGTGCTTCATACAGTGAACCCGGCGGCCAACGACGTTTATCCCATTTACAAGGAAAATGCCAGAGAATACAGTCTTTTAAAATCAGAGCATTTCGGAACGATTCTGATGATGGAGGTAGGCGCCCTGATGGTGGGACGGATTGTAAACCAGCAGGGGAAGGCACAGGTGGCCAGAGGAGAGGAAAAGGGATATTTTGCCTTTGGAGGTTCTACGGTTATTCTGCTTCTGGAGCCGGGAAGCGTCCGGATTGACAGCGATATCCGGAAAAACAGTCGGGAAGGTGTGGAAACCATTGTAAAAATGGGTGAGAAGATCGGGGAAGCATTTATATCAGTAAGGAGCCCGAGAGAAAAGGGAAAGGATAAATACCATGAAATATCAAACAGCAGTTTTTGACCTGGACGGAACGCTGACGAATTCCAGAAAGGAAATTACGCCGGTCACGAAGGAAGCGCTGATGCGTTACCAGCAGGCCGGAGGGACGGTGGTGCTGGCTTCCGGACGCCCTACCTTCGGTGTTGTTCCTCTTGCCAGGATTCTGGAAATGGAAAAATACGGCGGCTATATTCTGTCCTTTAACGGGGGAATGATCCTGGACTGCCGCACAGGGAAGCCGATCTACCAGGTCAGCCTCGGGGAGGAAATTCCGGCGAAAGTGGGGGCTTTCGCCCGGGCACACAGGGCGGCGGTTCTGACCTATGAAAATGAGTTCCTTATTACGGAAACGCCGGAAGATCTTTACGTACAGAAGGAGTCCGCCATCAATAAAATGGCAGTGAAAAAGGTGAAATCCTTTGGGGATTATGTGACATTTCCGGTTACCAAGTGCCTGATGACGGCAGAGGGAAACCGCTGCGCGAGGCTGGAGGAGATCCTGAAGGGGGAAGTGGGCGACAGTCTGAGTATTTATCGCTCGGAACCGTATTTCCTGGAAATCATGCCCCAGGGCATTGACAAGGCCAATTCCCTTCAGCGGCTTCTGAAGCACCTTGGACGAACCCGGGAAACCATGGCGGCCTTTGGAGATGGCTTTAACGATAAGGGAATGATTGCCTTCGCAGGGCTTGGGGTGGCCATGCAGAATGCCCAGCCGGTGGTGAAGGCAGCAGCGGATTTTGTGACGCTGTCCAACGATGAAGACGGTGTGGCCTACGTGATTCACAAATTCCTGAATGAGGAGGATATGGTCTGACAGGATCGGAATCCAAAAGGAATAGGATGCGGACAAAGGTCATAGATTATAGAAAAACAAAAAGGAACTGCCCATGGGATTCCTGGTTTTTCTTTCTGCCTATATGGTGCCTTTTGTGATCTTTTACGTGGTGGCTTACGGCCTTCTGAAAAAATGTAAGGTGTACGAAAGTTTTATAAACGGAGCCAGAGACGGCTTCCAGACAGTGATAAAAATTATGCCTACCCTCATCGGGCTGATGGTGGCGGTAGGGGTACTTCGGGCTTCGGGGGTTCTGGATCTGCTTTCCGGAATACTCGGAAGCCTGCTTGCGTTTACCGGATTCCCTTCAGAACTTATTCCCTATGTGATCGTCCGGATGTTTTCTTCCAGCGCGGCGACAGGGCTGGTGCTGGATATTTTCAAAAATCATGGGCCGGATTCTCAGCTTGGAACGCTGGTGTCTGTGCTGGCGGGATGTACGGAGACCGTTTTTTATACTATGTCGGTGTACTTTATGACGGCAAAGGTGGCCAAAAGCAGGTATACTCTGGCCGGAGCACTGACAGCCACCTTCGCCGGAATTGCGGCCAGCGTGGTTTTGGTTGGAGGGATGTGAGGTGAAAAAATTTCAGCATTTCCCGGAGACGCTGGCGGAGGCTCTGTTTCTGATTTGTCTTGTTGTTCTCTGTCTTCCGATTCTGAGAGAGGACGCCTTTGTGGAGGGCTCTTCCAGGGCGGTGGAAACCGGCGGGGAGGAAGAGACAGAAGGAGAAAACAGAACCAAAGAGGAAAGCGAGACAGAAAATGGAACGGAAAGCGAGACAGAGAAGGACTACATAAAGTGGGTAGAATTTGATGTTCCCTGCGAGGGGCTGCAGAAGGCCTACAAATGGGATGTGGAAACACATGATACGGAAACACCTCTGAACTGGATTGAACTGCTGGCCTGCCTTGCCACAGAATATGGCGGGGATTTTACGCGGTATAAAGGGACTGATCTGGACAGTCTGGCTCAAAGGCTTACAGCCGGGGAAACGACCATGGAGGAGCTGACCGAAAACCGCAGGTATTATTCCTACTATCTGGAGGCTTACACGGCAGTTCTGGGCGGTATGGTGGGAGAGTTTGAAATCGAGGTCCCGGACGGAAAGGGCGGAAAAATGTGGGAGAAGCGGTACGGACTGAAGGCCTTTTCCCCCATCGCCAAAGGGTTTGAGTATTATGACTATGATGATTTCGGAAGCTCCCGTTCCTACGGATACCGGAGACCTCATCTGGGCCATGATATGATGGGACAGACCGGCACGCCGATTATCGCCATTGAATCCGGTTATGTGGAGGCTCTGGGATGGAACCAGTATGGAGGATGGCGGATCGGGATCCGAAGCTTTGATAAAAAACGATATTACTATTATGCCCATCTGCGGCAGAACTTTCCCTATCATAAATCGCTGGAAGAGGGCAGTGTGGTGCAGGCCGGAGATGTGATCGGGTATCTGGGCCATACGGGGTACAGCGCCACAGAAAATGTGAATAATATTGATGTTCCCCATTTACACTGGGGACTTCAGCTGATTTTTGACGAATCACAGAAGGAGGGCAGCAATGAAATCTGGGTGGATTGTTATCAGCTGACACGATTTTTGTCCCAGAACCGATGTGAAACGGTGAAGAATCAGGAGACCAGGGACTACTGGAGAGTATATCAGATGGAAGATGACTCCGGCCTCTCCGGACGGCTCATTTGTCGGGCAACTCATGTAATGATGTTAGGGTCAAAAGATGCCATACGGATTGTTCCGTGCTTCGTACTCCCACAATCCTGCCCAATATTCAGGTATCGTGGAACATTCGTCCCACTTTTATCCTCATATTGGGACGGGTGAATCAGTCATAAAACCACTTATGCGCAAGCGCATCGTGGTTTATGACTTTTGACCCTGGTATCATGTAATATAAAAACATACAGAAATTCGGGTCTGGGAAGCAGCGGATGGATGAAGGGACAGAATGAAATGCCGGGGAAGTACGTAGACAGAAAAGGAGACGGGATGCTATAATGAGATGAGCCAGGGGACAAATGGACTGGTTTTGGACGGAAATGGCTCCGGGGCGAAACAGAGTAAGGGATAAAAATAAAAGAGAAAAAGATGATTACATTTGATACAATTCGTGAAACCGCAAATACAGAGGAACTGGCAGCAGGAATGCGCCTGTTCCGTGATGGACAGATTCAGAAATACCATTGCGAAACGGAAGTTTACCACGATGAGAACGGAGAAGCTTATCGAATTGAAGCCGCAGTGGGACTGATTGAGGAGAATTCCGGATTCTTTCAGTCCGGTGTGGAGGTTGACCGGGAAATGGATTATATCGCGGGCTGGTCCTGCGACTGTGGAAATTTCGGGAATGTGGAAGGGCTGTGCAGGCACTGTGTGGCGGTTCTTCTGGAATATCTGAACGGAGAAAAGGTTGACAGCAGCCAGACAGGGGTCGGTGCTCCGGACGCAGAAGATTATGAGACAGAAAACGGAATAGGGAATACAGCAGGGAATCTGCCGGAAAATACAACACAAAATGGGACGGGAGGTACCGGTGGGTTCTGGCCGGAAAAGAATGGTTCCACCCAGGGCCTGCGTCAGCTTTTGAACCAGTATGGTCTGCGTTCCAACGGCGCCTGGCTTCTGGGGGAAAATCTCCGGGGGAAGGTGGAGCTGATTCCGAAGCTGAAGAAAAGCTACAGCTCCCTTTTTCTGGAGTTCCGCATCGGGACGGAGAAACAGAGCTATGTACTGAAAAATATCAGTGAGTTTGTCAGTGCGGTTCTGGGTGTCCGGAAGGTATCCTATGGAAAGAAACTGGAGTTTTACCATCACCGGGAGGCGTTTACGGAAAAATCCAGGAAGCTTATCGATTTTCTGACAGAGCTGAGGCGGGGGCAGAAGCGGGAGGCTATGGAAAAATACGGTTACGTTTCCGGGATTGGTCAGCCGGAACGCCGCCTGGAATTGGACGGGTTTGGAACGGATCTGTTTTTTGAAGCGATGGAGGGAGAACGGATAAGCGTTGTCCTGGACTATCAGGAAGAGCAGGAGTACCTGATCAGGAGAGAACAGCCCCGGCTGTCTCTGTGCATCGAGGCTGCCGATGGCCAGGTTCGGATGAGCCTGGAGAATGCAGCGGTGATTTATGGACTGAAACGGGAATATTACTGCCGGGACGGCTGCATTTATATGGCAGAAGCGGAGGAACGCCGGGAAATCGTGGATTTTACGGAATATATGGAAAAACAGCTCAGCCGGAGCTGTGTGATCGGCAGGGAGGATCTGCCGGCCTTCTGTCGGGATCTGCTTCCGGCTCTGCGGCAGCATTTTCAGGTTTGTACCCGGAACTTTGATGAGAAGGATTATCTTCCGGAAAAGCCGGTTTTCAAAATTTATCTGGACATGCCTCAGGAGGGAGCTGTTTCCTGCGGACTGTTTGCGGAGTATGGGGAAGAAAGCTTCAATGTATTTCAGGGTGCCCGGCTGAGTGAGCGGCGGGATGTGCAGGCGGAGCTGGCGGCAAATTATGCGGTGCGTCCCTATTTCAATGCCTATGACGGAAAAGATGGGCTTCTGATGCTGATGAATGACGAAGACCTTCTGTACCGGCTGCTGGACGAGGGAATGGGGAAAATGTATGAAATCGGAGAAGTTTATCTGTCAGCGGCCATGCGCAGTCTGCGGGTGCGCAGAACACCGAAATTTTCCGTGGGCATCAGCCTGGACAGCGGCCTTCTGAATCTGGAAATCCATTCTCCGGATATGAGCATGGAGGAACTGGCGGAGGTTCTGTCACGGTATGACAGGCGGAAAAATTATGTCCGCATGAAAAACGGTGATTTTATAAATGTCCGGGAGGAGGGGCTGGAAACCCTGGCCATGCTGAGGGAACAGCTTTCTCTGAAGCAGGAGGAAGTGGAAAAAGGGCAGATTACCCTTCCCAGATACCGGGCTCTGTTTGTGGAGAAGGAGCTGCGGGAGAATGGTGAGGTGACTGTGGAGACTGACCGGGATTTCCGGATGCTGATCCGGAACATGAAGACCGTGGAAGAAAGCGATTTTGAAATCCCGGAAGGACTTCAGAATATTCTCCGGGAGTATCAGAAAACCGGATACCGCTGGCTGCGGACGCTGAAAACCAACGGCTTCGGCGGAATTCTGGCGGATGATATGGGACTTGGAAAAACGCTGCAGGTGATCAGCTTTCTGGCGGCAGAGCCGGGAACCAGTCTCATTGTGAGCCCGGCATCCCTGGTGTACAACTGGAAACGGGAATTCCAACGATTTGCGCCGGAGCTTTCGGTGGAAACCGTGACCGGGAATGCGGGGGAACGTCAGACGGTCCTGGAGCGCTTTGAAAAAGGCGTGGGAAAGCGGGTACTGATTACCTCCTATGATCTGCTGCGCAGAGATGTGGAACAGTATCAGAACCTGGAATTTGATCATGAAATTCTGGATGAGGCTCAGTTTATTAAGAATCATCAGACCCAGGCAGCCCGTGCGGCCAGACAGGTGGGGGCGTCCTTCCGGCTGGCACTGACCGGGACTCCGGTGGAAAACCGTTTAAGTGAGCTGTGGAGCATCTTTGATTTTCTGATGCCAGGATTTCTGTTTTCCTATCGGAGATTCCGGGAGCGTTTTGAGATTCCAATCACGGTGAACCAGAATGAGGAAGCCATGGAACGCCTCCGGAAGATGGTGCGGCCGTTTATCCTGCGCCGGGTTAAAAAGGATGTGCTGAAGGACCTGCCGGATAAGCTGGAGCGCAGCCTGTTTGCCGATATGGAGGAGGAACAGCGCAGACTTTATGATGCTCATGTACAGAGGCTTCGGATGCTTCTGGCCGGGCAGTCGAAGGAGGAATTTGATTCCAGCCGGATCCGGATCCTGGCAGAGCTGACAAAACTGCGTCAGATCTGCTGCGATCCCGCCCTGGCCTTTGAAGGCTACCGGGGCAAGGCTTCGAAAACCCGGATGTGTCTGGATCTGATTGAAAACGCCATCGGAAGCGGCCATAAGATTCTGCTGTTTTCTCAGTTCACTTCCATGCTGGAACGTCTGGAAGAGGAGCTTGCGGAGGCCGGGATCGCCTGTTACATGCTGACCGGAGCCGTTTCGAAGGAAAAACGGATGGAAATGGTGGAAAGCTTCCAGAAGGATGACGTTCCGGTGTTCTGCATTTCTCTGAAGGCAGGGGGAACGGGGCTGAACCTGACAGCGGCGGATATCGTCATTCATTTTGATCCCTGGTGGAATGCAGCTGTACAGAATCAGGCCACAGACCGGGCTCACCGTATCGGTCAGAAGCAGGTGGTGACGGTGTACCGGCTGGTGGCCAGGGACACCATTGAGGAGAAAATCCTGCGGCTTCAGGAAAAGAAAAAGGAGCTGGCGGAGCATATTTTTTCCGGAGAGGAAATGGGAGCCGGGACCATTACCAGGGAGGAGCTTCTGGAGCTGCTGCAGTAACTGACGTTCTGCCCCATAGACATGAAAATCCATGCAAGCACGGATTTTCATGTCCATTTGTCCCTTGGCTTTATAAAATGAGCCTGTCGTCGATTTTCCGTGCTGTGCACTTTCAAAATCGACGAAAACATTCGCAATTCGCACATTTTTCTGCGAAAAGTGGCTGCTTGCTCATGTTTTGCGGGACCCATAGACATGAAAATCCATGCAAGCACGGATTTTCATGTCCATTTGTCCCTTGGCTCATAAAATAATGGATTTTTTTGATAATAATAATAGATATTTTTCCTGCCTGCGTGTATAATAGACCTGTAGCTTTTTGACGGTGAAATACCGTCGATAAAACATCTGATAGAAAGGAATAGGTAGATAATGATGAAGAAATATGTATGTGGACCCTGTGGCTATGAATATGATCCGGAAGTGGGCGATCCCGATAACGGCATCGCACCCGGCACTGCATTTGAAGATCTTCCCGAAGACTGGGTATGTCCGGTATGCGGCGTGGGAAAAGAGGATTTTGAAGAGGCTTAAATCCGGAAAGGCGGAACCTGCATGAAAACCTTACAATTAAGTGAGAATTTTTACTGGGTCGGGATTGTGGATGACAAGCTTCGGGTGTTTGATATTATCATGCACACGGAGTTTGGCACCTCCTATAATTCCTACCTCCTGAAGACCGGAGGGAAAACCGTCCTTTTTGAAACCGCAAAGGAAGCTTTTTTTGATGAATATCTGGAAAAGCTCCAGGAGCTGACGGAGGTAAAGGATATTGAATATCTGGTGGTGAGTCATACGGAACCGGACCATGCAGGCAGCATCGGCCGTCTGCTGGAGCTGAATCCGAATATGAAGATTGTTGCCACCGCCTGCGCCATCGGTTTTTTGCAGGAGATTGTAAACCGTGATTTCTACAGCATTCCTGTGAAGGACGGGGAGACGCTGAAGATCGGCGATGATACCCTGCGCTTCCTGGTGGTTCCGAATCTCCACTGGCCGGATACCATGTATACGTATCTGGAGGAGCGCCAGGTTCTGGTGACCTGTGATTCCTTCGGATCCCACTACGGCTTCCACGATGTGCTGGTGAGCAGTGTGACGAATCATGACGATTATATGAAGGCGACCAAATATTACTTTGACAATATTATCGGTCCCTTCAAATCCTATATGCTGACTGCCCTGGAGCGGGTGCGGAAGCTCTCCCTGTCCATGATCTGTCCGGGACACGGACCGGTTCTGGATACGGATATTCCGGCCATGCTGGATACTTATGAAGAATGGTGCACCGTTGTAAACCCGAATACGAAGAAGACCGTTGTGATTCCCTATGTCAGTGCCTATGGCTATACCGGGATTCTGGCAGAAAAGATTGCAGAGGGGATTCAGGACAGCGGCGATATTGAAGTGCGCAGCTATGACATGGTGACGGCGGACTTTGGAAAGGTTGTGGAGGAACTGGGCTTTGCAGACGGGATCCTCTTCGGAACCCCGACGATTCTGGGTGAGGCCCTGAAGCCGATCTGGGATCTGACGACATCGATTTATCCGGGTACCCATGGCGGGAAGCTGGCCAGCGCTTTCGGAAGCTACGGCTGGAGCGGAGAGGGTGTGCCCCATATTCTGGAGCGTTTGAATCAGCTGAAGATGAATGTGACCGAAGGGTTCCGGGTGCGTTTCCGCCCGGATGAGGTACAGCTGATGGATGCCTATGAATACGGCTACAATTTCGGCTGCCTTCTTCAGAACAAGAAAAACCCGAAAAGAACCGGAGCGGAAGGGCCGAAGCTGGTAAAATGTCTGGTTTGCGGAGCGGTTTTTGACGCTTCCATCGAAACCTGTCCGGTCTGCGGAGTGGGAAAGGAAAACTTTGTTCCGGCAGAGGCCGTACAGAGCGGATTTACCAGAAATACCGAAGATTTCTATGTGATTCTCGGAAACGGCGCGGCAGGCGTCAGCGCTGCGGAGGCGATCCGGGAGCGGGATCAGACCGGCTCTGTTGTTCTGATTTCTGAGGAGCCCTACAGCAGCTATAATCGTCCGATGCTGACGAAGACCATGATGGCCGGACTGACACCGGAGCAGATTGCGGTTCACGAGCCGCAGTGGTATGAGAAGAACCGGATTATTCAGATTCTGGACAGAAAGGTTGAGAAGATCGATACCCAGCAGAAGGAGATTCTGCTGGAAGGCGGTCTGAAGATGAAATATACAAAACTGATCTACGCTCTGGGCAGTGAATGCTTTATTCCGCCCATTCCGGGCCATGAGAAACCGGAAGTGATTGCCATCCGGAAGCTGTCTGACACCGCAAAGGTGGCGGCTCTGCTGCCGAAGGTTCAGCATGCGGTGGTGATCGGCGGCGGTGTTCTGGGACTGGAAGCAGCCTGGGAGCTGCGCAAATCCAGACTGGAGGTTACGGTTCTGGAGCTGGCACCGGTATTGATGGGACGTCAGCTGGATGAGAGAGCCGGTGAGATGCTCCGGGCCATTGCACGGGATCAGGGCATCCGGATTGAGACGGGTGTGAAGATCGAAGCCATTGAAGGAGAGGACTCTGTGACGGGGGTTCGCCTGGGCAGCGGTGAAGTGATTCCTGCCGAGCTGGTGATCATTTCCTGCGGTGTCCGCGCAAACAGCGCCGTTGCAGCAGAGGCCGGGCTCCGGACAGACCGTGCCGTTGTGGTAGATGAGCATATGCGCACCAGCCAGAGTGACATTTTTGCCTGCGGAGACTGCGCACAGTATGAGGGCATGAATTACGCGATCTGGCCGGAGGCATCTGAGCAGGGCCGCGTGGCCGGCGCCAATGCGGCAGGTGAAGACCTGACCTATCAGCCGGTTTCTGCAGCGCTGACCTTCCACGGGATGGGAACCGCGCTGTACGCAGCCGGCGACAACGGCAAGAATCCGGACAGAGTCTATAAGACAGTGGAGTTCTGTGACCAGGGGAAGAAGCAGTATACCAAATATTACTTCTTCAACGGCAGACTCTGCGGAGCCATTCTGCTGGGTGATCTGTCAAAAATGGCAAAGGTATCCGAAGAGATTCAGAATGAGACCCTGTTTAAGGATATGGATTTTTCATAATCGGAATGGAAAAGCTGTCGTTACTGTTCACTGGCAAGTAAGTGAACAGTAACAAGCTGTCCTCTGCCTGCAGCAGGGGGCAGCTTTCTTTGACTTGTGGAAAAATGTGATTAGGTGTATAATTTAACCGAATCAGGGAAGTTTTCTGCTTTCTGCTGCGCAGAGCAATAAGCAGGGGGACTTGCATGTCTCAGGGGTGGTGCAGGCCCTTTCTGAGAAGCCGCGAAGCGGCGATTCGGTTATGAGCAGGGAGCGAAGCGGATTGCGGAGATCCGGCGGACCTGAGCGAGGAAAAGAAATGCCCGGGAGGAGTGAGAACATGGAAGCATATGAAACGCTGAGTACGGTTCTTGTAAAACTGTTCAATGACATTATGGACATTGAGGGAAAAGCCATTATCACCGAAGAATTCCGGGATATTTCCAATAATGATATGCATATCATTGCAGCAGTTGGACTGGAAGGTTCCAAAAATATGTCCACGGTAGCCAGAGCGCTGAAGGTGACCGTGGGGACTCTGACGATTGCGGTAAACAACCTGGTTAAGAAAGGATATCTGAGCAGGGTCCGCAGCGAGGAGGACCGGCGGGTGGTGCTGATTTCCCTGACCGAAAAGGGGAAGAGAGCCTGCAGGCACCATGAGAAGTTTCACGATGAGATGATTCAGGCCACACTGAAGGGATTGTCGGAGGAAGAGACGAAGGTACTGGTGAGGGCCCTGACGAATCTGACTGATTTTTTCAGGGGTTATGAAAGCGGACTGCGCTGAGGATTTTACATCTGTGCTGTTGGGAAAGCAGACCAGCGAACATAAGGTTATCTGTTAGAAAGAGAAGCTGTCGTAGATTTGTACGATGGCTTTTTTTATTCCGGAGGTTTTGCAGCGGCAAGGGAACAGTTTTTTTGATGGAGTGCAGAAGAAAACAGTTGACAGGAAGCCTGAGCGGTGATATGGTTAATTACATAAGTAATGAACCAAATAAGGAGGAGGGAACATTCGATGAAACTGGAATTGCGGAATATTCAGAAAAGCTTCAGCGGAAAGGAAGTTCTGCACGGGATCTCTTTTTCTGTGGAGAGCGGCAGGGCCCTGGGGCTTCTGGGCCGGAACGGCGCGGGAAAAACCACGACGATTCGGATTATCATGGATGTGTTTAAGGCAAACGCAGGGACCATCACTCTGGATGGGAGACCCTTTGTACCAAGGGAGCATCAGATCGGCTATCTGCCGGAGGAGCGGGGGCTTTATCCGAAGAAAAAGGTGGGAGAGCAGCTGATTTATCTGGCGATGCTCCGTGGAATGGACGCCAGGGCGGCGAAGGACAGTGCTCACAAGTGGCTGAAGCGTCTGGAAGTGGAGGAGTATTTTGACCGGAAGCTGGAGACTCTTTCCAAAGGAAACCAGCAGAAGGTACAGCTGGCCCAGACCCTGGTCTGTGATCCGGAACTGGTGATTCTGGATGAGCCCTTCAGCGGCCTGGATCCGGTGAATTCCCAGATCCTGAAGGATGTGATCCAGGAAGTCATTGCCCGGGGGAAAATGGTGATTTTCTCCAGCCATCAGATGGGATATGTGGAAGAATTCTGCGAAGACATTGTGATTATCCACCATGGAGACGTGGTTCTGAACGGAAATCTGGATGAGATTAAGAAAGAGAAGAGCCGCGGGCGGCTGCAGGTTTCCTGCCGGGGGCTGAACTCCGAAGCGCTGGCGGGACGTCTGGCGAAGGAACTGTCCGGAATGGTTGCCGTGGAGAAGATTCTGAAGGATGAGGTGGTTGTCTGCCTGAAGGAAGGAAGCCATGCCAATGGCATGCTCAGAAACATGATGGATGCCGGGCTGGAGCTGGAGAGCTTTGGACGCTATGAACCATCGCTGAATGATATTTTTGTAGAAAGCGCAGGTGACGAGGCATGAAACAGTTTTTCACGGTATTGAAATTTGAACTGGGGAATTATTTTCAAAACAAGAGCTTTCTGGTTACCACACTGATCATTGTGCTGATCGCGGTGGGAATTGTGACAATCCCCCCGATGATACCGGGACTTTTATCAGAGGACACGGTGGAAAAGGTGCTGGTGGACGGACTGGATGAGGAAAGCCGGATGGGCATTCTGGACAGGGGGGATGTGATTGCTTCCCGAATCGGGCAGCTGACGGGCCTTGAGAATACCTGGGTGCCCTATGAGGATGAGGAGAAGCTGCGGGCAGATGTTCAGTCCGGAGAACTGGACGGAGGATTTGTGATTCAGGGGCCGGCGGAATATACCTACATTGTTCAGAACAACAGCATGTACGATATGAAAGGTGCCATTCTCGATCAGGTGATGGAGCTGAATTACCAGCAGACTTACCTGGCTTCCAAAGGGCTGACTCCGGAAGAAATCCAGGAACTGACTGCTGCGGAGATTGTCTCTCATACGGAAATCCTGGGGAAGGACAGCTCGCAGAGCTACTGGTATACCTATGTCCTGATTTTTGCTCTGTATTTCCTTATTCTCCTCTATGGACAGATGATTGCGGTGTCCGTGACCACGGAGAAGAGCAACCGGGCCATTGAGATCCTGGTGACCAGTGTCAATCCGAACAGCCTGATCGTCGGTAAGGTGCTGGCAGGCGCCATTGCGGGAGTGCTTCAGCTAGGCGTGATCCTGGGAGCAGCTTTCGGCAGCTATGCGGTCCGTCGGGAGGCCTGGAGAAATGCTTTGGATTTCCTGTTCCATGTGCCGGGCCATGTCTGGGCAGTTTATCTGATTTTCGGACTTCTGGGATATCTGCTGTATGCGTTTCTGTTTGGAATGCTCGGAGCCCTGGTCTCCAAAACAGAGGATATCAGCAAGAGCTCCGGACTGGTGATGCTGCTGTATATGATCTCCTTCTTCATTGCCATGTTCGGTATGGGCTCCAGTGACAGCCTGCTGATGAAAGCAGCGTCCTTTGTCCCCTTTACCTCTGCCAATGCCATGCTCTGCCGGGTGACCATGGGAACGGTGGCCCTGTGGGAAATCCTTCTTTCCGGTGGACTTCTGGCGGCGACCTGTGTGATTGTCGGACTTCTGGCGGCGAAAATGTTCCGGTTCGGTACGCTGATGTATGGAAATCCGGTTAAATTTACCACTGCGCTGAAGAAAATCTGGTCAGAAAAGTCAAGTCCCCGGAAATAAGGGGGATTTGACAAAATCCGGAAAGGAGGAAGCGCTTTGAACGAAACACTGACACAGGAAAAGTCCATTTACCTGCAGATCCGGGAGATGATCGAGCGGGATATTCTGCGGGATAATCTGCAGGAGGAGGAACGGGTTCCCAGTACCAATGAGCTGGCGAAGCTGTATGCCATCAACCCGGCTACCGCCGCCAAGGGCGTGAACCTGCTGGTGGATGAGGGAATCCTTTATAAAAGGAGAGGGATTGGGATGTTTGTGGCGGCAGGCGCAAAAGAAAAGATCAGGGAAAAGAAAAAAGCACATTTTTATGAAGATTATATACAGGGACTTCTGGTGGAGGCAGCCAGCCTTGGAATCACGAAGAAAGAACTGATTGCGATGATCACGGAGGGGAAGGGCGAGGAAAAATGATGGATACACTGGAGTGCAGAGGGCTTACAAAGGCCTATGGAAAGAAAGAGGTTCTGAAAAACGTGGACCTGACTCTGGAAAAAGGGAAAATTTACGGCCTGATCGGAAGAAACGGCGCTGGGAAAACCACCCTTCTGTCCCTTTTGACTGCTCAGAATCCGGCTACTGCAGGGACGGTCACCCTTGGCGGCATGCCTGTATGGGAAAATGAAAAAGCACTGTCCCATCTGTGTTTTTCCAGAGAGCTGGGAAATATGGGAACTACAGGGCCCAATGCCTGGAAGGTAAAGGAATATCTGAAGGCGGCGTCGATTTATCTGCCTCACTGGGATAAAGGGTTGGAGGAACATCTGGTGAAGAAGTTTGAACTGGATGTGAAGCAGAGAATCAGCAGGCTTTCAAAAGGAATGATGTCCATGGTGACAATCCTTGTGGCTATGGCCAGCAAGGCGGACTTTACGTTTCTGGACGAACCCACGGCAGGGCTGGACATCATCGCCAGGCAGCAGTTTTACAAAATGCTGCTGGAGGAATTCGAGGAAACGGGAAGAACCTTTGTGATTTCCACCCACATTATCGAGGAAGCCAGCGATGTCTTTGATCAGGTGATCATGCTCCGGAAAGGCCAGCTTCTTTTAAAAGAAGAGACCGGAGAGCTTCTGGAACGCTGTGTTCATGTAAGCGGGCGGACAGAGGCAGTGGAAGCGGCGATACGCGGCCTGGAGGTCCATGGAAAGGAGCAAATCGGACGCAGCAGCGGAGCGACGGTCCTTTTAAAGCCGGGAGAGCGGATCCGGCAGGATGGAGAGATTACCGTTCAGCCCATGAATCTGGAGAGTCTTTTCGTGGCGCTATGCGGGGAGGAGGAATAGACTATGGCAGCATTCCGAAGGAGTGTCCGTTACTGGAGCCGCGTGCTGGGGGAGATTATCCTGATGGGGGCGGCGGGAAGTGCCTGTATGGTGGTGATTTCCCTGTTTGGCAGCAGCAGCGTCAGCCGGACAGCCTGCATGAATATGGCGGCTCTGGCCTGGATTCTGGTGGCGTCCATGGTGATGATTGTTTTTACCGTGGGATGGTTTGAAAATTATATGCCGGTGCTGCTGGCTTTCGGCTGCCGCAGAAAAGAGGCTTTTCTGGGAATGGAGGGCGCCAAAATCCTGATTTCAGCGGTGCTGGCCCTGATTGAAGCACTTCTGCTTCAGATTGAGAATACCCTGGGGCAGACCCCCTGGGAGACGGCAGGCCTGTGGCTGCTGTTTTTCCTGCTGATGTGCATTGTAAGCAGCCTTGGAGAGATTCTGGGCGGGATCTACCATCGGTTCGGAAAGATTGTACTCTTTGGTGTGGGGATTCTGTGCGGAATTCTCGGAGGCGGTCTGGGGTACATCATGGGAAGCGTTATGGGTGAAAACATGGACAGACTTTTTCAGTATATCAGAAATTTTCAGGAGCAGCTGTGGATTGTGGGGTTTGCGGGAATGATCCTTCTGGTGCTCAGCGCTGTATGCAGCGGACTGCTGATGCGCAGAGCGGAAGCACGTCTGTAGGAGGTGTGGGAAAATGAAGGATAAGATCATGAGAGAATGCCGGATCCAGCTTCCGGATCTGCTGGCAGAGCTTCTGTTTCCGGCAGGGGCGGCAGTCCTTGGGATTGGGTTTCTGGCATTTATTTCCTGGCGGCATCCGGAGGAGAGCTATGTAGCCATCGGATCAATTATGGCAGTTATGATGGTGGTTGTTCTCAGTCTGTTTGCAGGAACAAAAAAACTGATCAATGAATTTAACCGGGCTGTGGCCTTCGGCCAGACCAGGCGGGATTTTCTGGTGTTTCACAGTCTGATTATCTACGTGTTTCTGCTCCTGGAGCTTTTCCTGATCCGGGGGTGGGCGGAAATCGAAAACCGAATCGGGGCAGCCTGGTTTTCAGGGAAAATGGATCTGGATATCTGCAGCTGGCTGCGGCCGGAGCTTTTGCCGGTGTATGCTCTGGTGCTCCTGGGCATCCGTCTGTTCTTTATGGCATTGCTGATCCGGTATATGAAAATGGCTACGGTGGCGATTCTTGCCCTGTGGATGCTTTTTGTTCTGGGCTTCCCGAACATGATGGATGCGGTGTCCGAAGCCCCCGATTCCCTTCTGGGTGTGATGGGAAGAGGGCTTCTGGACATTCTGGGAGGGATTCCGGAAAAGACAGGGATTGTCATGCTGAACACTGTGGGAGTGCTGATGGTGGGAGGCGCAGTTCTTCTGCTGAGGAAACAGCGTGTGACAGCGTAGAAGATGCAGTATTCCCGCTGAGGAAGCAGCGTGTGACAGCGTAGAAGATGCAGTATTCCCGCTGAAAAAGCAGCGTGTGACAGCTGGGAGGTGCAGTATTCCCGCTGAAAAAACAGCGTATGGCGGCATAGAAGGAGATGGTCTGCCCAGAGCAGATATTCTGCCAACATAGAAGGAGAAGGCACGTTCAGAGCAGGTATTTTGCCAGCACGGAAAAGGGTGCGGGACCGATTTCCAGAACCTTTGCGTGGAAATTCCGGAGGGAGAAGTTTTCTCCCTCCTTTTTTCGGTATGCATCCTGAAGCTCCTGGAAGCTCAGACAGCCCACATAATATTTCAGGTAATTGGCCGGGGCCTCCACCACCGCGTCAAACAGGGCGGAGGCAGAGGCGGTGCTGTAGCCGAAGGAGGAAAGATAATCCATGACCTTCTGCCGGTCATATCCCCGGTAATGGACAGCGATGTCCACCAGGGAAGAAAATCCCAGGGAGATGGAACGGTTCAGCCGGTAGGCTTCTGAAAGCTCCGGAGACAGGCCGGTATAATCCCAGGACATCATTTCCACATAAGTGGCCCAGCCCTCCGTATAGCCGCTGAAATTCAGAAGGCTGCGCACCGGATTGCTACGGCAGGCCCCGGAGTATATGGTCTGGTAAAGGTGGCCGGGATATCCCTCGTGGGCCAGCGTGGTATAAAGCTGAGCTGAGGTATAACCGGAGGCATTGTTAATGTAAATGACATTGTCTGTCAGGCTGTCGATGGGCGGTGTCAGGTAAAAAGCCGGACTTAAGTATTCCTCCAGGGAAGGATGGACATACTTTACCTGACAGGTTACGGAGGGAGCCTGGGGAAAATCCGCCGCCATTTTCTGCTGCAGATCATTGAGAATCGTCACCGGATCTGAGAGAGACGCGGCAGAGGCCTCCCGGATTTCCTCTTTAAGCTGAGGATTTTCCGTAATCAGGGTACGAAGCGCTTCGTAATCGGAAAAAATCTGTTTCTGAATCCGATTCTGGATGGTGGAGACACTGACGGAGCAGCCGGTGGCTTGTCGGACCAGACAGGAATAGTATTTTTTTCCGTCCGGAAAATAACAGAGGCCGTTCTCATTAACGCCGGTTCCTTTCAGGGCTTCCAGTCCGCTGATCAGCAGTTCATAGGCAGGGATTACATGGTTTTTTACGATCTGGCGGTTTTTGGAAATCAGAAGTTCCTTCTCTTCGGAAGTCAGGTCGGTGAGCTCTGTCAGCTTTTCTTCAAAGACGGCAATCAGGAAATTGCTGTCGGGATCCTCGATGAAGGAGCGGCACTGGGTCAGGATGGCATCAGCGGTTTTGTCAGACATAAAAAGACCGGCTTCGGATTTTGCCTTTTCGTAATCCAGAAGAGTGGCGTAGTACAGATCCATCTGCTGCAGAAGCTTCAGATAACAGATGACATCTTCCCTGTCGCGAAAGGCGTATTCCGCCAGCAGCACCGGAAGCTGGGCCTGGGTGCCGATGGTGGCGCCCAGAGGCTCTGCATACAGTGGATAATTGGATTCTTCCAGCTGATTTTCAAAATAAAACTGCAGAATCTCGTAGGTAAGCTGGTTTTCACCGGTCAGAGCATGGTAGGAAACCGTCTGAAATTCGGCGTAATCTTCTTTCAGAGCCTGAATGGAGGCTTCCAGCGCTTCCGGCTCTGCCGACCCCAGGGTAATGGAGTAATCGGTGATGCCGCAGGCATCGGGATCCTCCAGGGTATAGTGCAGATTCAGTGTGTTGGACTGAATTTCCTCCCGGAACATGGTTTCCGTAAAAGATTCAAAATGGTGGTTGGTCTGGTAAATATGTAGGGCGCAGATCAGAAGAAATGCAGCGGGCACAGGCAGAAGTTTCTTTGGAAAACGCGGCATGGAACGGCACCTGCGGAGAGACTTTGTACAGTATATGCAGCAAAGGGCGGAAAGTTGCCGAAGCGGTTTTCTTTTGGAACGGATTGCTGTATAATCAGTGGGAAAAGGAGGCAGAAAATGAAAACAGAACCACACATTCTTTTTGAAGATCAGGAAATACTGGTTTGTGAAAAGCCGGCGGGAGTTCCGGTGGAAAGTGCCCGGATCGGAACGGCTGATATGGTAAGCATTCTGCGAAATTATCTGGCTGCAAAGCCGGAGGTCTCCGGGATTCCCTATGTAGGGCTGGTACATCGTCTGGATCAGCCCGTGCAGGGTGTCATGGTGTTTGCCAAAACGAAAAAAAGCGCGGCGAATTTAAGCGCGCAGGTTTCCGGCGGCCGGATGAAAAAGATTTATCAGGCAGTTGTGGAGGGCAATCCGCCGGAGGAGTCCGGACAGCTGACAGACTGGCTTTTCAAAAACGGGAAAACCAATACCTCTGAAATTGTAAAGGAAGGGACGAAGGGCGCGAAAAAGGCCATGCTGAATTATCGGGTTCTGGAACGCCGGGATGGCCGGGCGCTGGTGGAGGTGGAACTGCTGACCGGCAGACATCATCAGATCCGGGTGCAGATGGCCGGGGCAGGCATGCCGCTGGCCGGGGATCGGAAGTATGGGAAGGCGGATAACCTGCCGGAACAGAAAATGCCTGACAAGGCAGGAGACGGGATGCCTTCGGTTTTGGAGCATGTGGCGCTGTGCGCCGTGCGTCTGACCTTTTGCCATCCAAAAACCGGGAAAGAGCTGACCTTTACCTGTAAACCGGATTTTTCCATCCAGTGATATACAGGATGAAAACGCTTCCGGGGCACATACTATTCTCAGAAAATCCAGACAGAAAGAGAGGGAGTGCCATGCCGGAAGCAGTACGAAAGACATTGATGACAGCGGGAATTGCAATCGCCGTATACCTTGGTATGAAATACCTTCTGGCCCTTGCAGCTCCCTTTTTTGCTGCCTGGATTCTGGTACGTCTCCTGTATCCCCTGGCCGGCCGGCTGAAAAAATATCTCCCTTTCCGCCAGGGGACACTGACTATTGTTCTGATGGTGTTTTTTCTGGCTCTCACCGGAGTCGGTTTCTGGTATCTGGCTGCAAACCTGTGCAGCCAGATACGCAGCGTCATTGCCAATCTGGACCTGTATGAGCAGAAGCTTCAGGACATGCTTGGGGGCTGCTGCAGCATGGTGGAGCGGACCTTTGGAATCCAAAGAGAGGATACTCTGCGGTTTGTAAATAACAATCTGAATTATCTGGAAGAACGGATCGAGGCTCATGTGGTTCCAAATCTCTTCCAGAACTCCATTCGCTATCTGAAGACGGCTTTCCGGTGGGCAGGAATTCTGTTTATCATTTTTATTGCTGTGACACTGATTGTCAGGGATTACAAAGAGATCAAGGGGCGGCTGAAGGGATACCCTCTGTACCATCATGCCATGAACGTGGTGGGCAGACTGTGGACCCTGGGAGGGGCCTGGCTGAAAGCCCAGGCCCTGCTGATGCTGATTGTCATTATAATCTGTGTAATCGGCCTGACACTTACCGGAAATCCCTACGCGCTTCTGCTGGGAATCCTGATTGGCATACTGGATGTCCTGCCTTTTCTCGGGACAGGGACGGTTCTGCTTCCCTGGGCCGCCCTCTGTCTGCTGCAGCGGGATTTTTTCCATGGAATTGCCTATGCAGCCCTGTTTCTGGTGGCCAATACCACCCGGGAATACCTGGAGCCCCGGCTCATCGGGGAAAAAATGGGGGTTTATCCCATTGTGATCGCGCTGGTGGTTTACCTCGGAATGTGTATTTACGGGCCCACCGGGGTGCTGCTGGGGCCTCTGAGCCTGCTGGTGATACTGGAGATTCTGAAAGAAGCAGGGATTCTGGGAGAAGGAAGAAAAGAAGAAAAGTGAATGTTTTTCCCGGAATACAATGAAAGAAATTATCGAATAAAAATGTTAAAGTTTACTCTATTGACAGAAAACATAAAATGTGTTAAGGGGTGTTAAAAGCGGGGTGATTTTCGAAGCAGGCAGGGAAGTGTTATCTGATTTTCATGGCGAGGAGCCGGAAAGAGAAAGGAGAGAATGAAAAATGAGACAGGGAGTGCAAAGAGCATCAAAGGTTTTGATGGTGGTTTTGCTGCTGGCAGCGGCCTGGATCTGGCCGGGAGTGAAAGCAGATGCAGCGGTGCCGGCAGATGCGGAAGAGTGGAGGGGGCATTACTATAAGATATTTCCGGAAGAAGTTTCGGTATCACAGGCAAAAAAGAAATGCGAAGAAATGGGAGGATATTTATTAACGGTAACTTCACCGGCAGAAAGAGACTTTGTAAACAGTCTGCGTGATGCGAATAACAGCAGATATACAGCGCTTTGGGTTGGAGCTATAAAGAAAAGCAACAGATATACCTTTTCCTGGATGAATGGAGAAGAATGCAAAGAGGCTTTTTACAGTTGGAATGACTCTGCATCTGCCTGGTTTACCTGCTGGTATGATTCTTATGCGGAGGAAGAGAACGGAAATTTGTCCTGGCATGGGGCAGATGACAAGAGTTCGTTTCCAATGTATCACAGTCTTGTCAGAACCGATAATCGTTATGCCTCAGATATTTATCTGTCAAGCTGCGGACCGAACGCATGGAAGGTAAGGCATGGTTTTATCTGTGAATGGGGAGCTCCTGTTGATATTACCTCTTTTTCCGGCAAAAGTTTTCAGCTGTCTGAGGAGTCTTTTGTTTATAATGGACAGGCGCAAACTCCCAGGGTGACCGTTTGCCATAATGGGGATACGGCATCTCCTCTGGAGGCGAATTATGATTATTCCGTAAAATTTGTCAACAGCACCAATATCGGGCAGGCCTATGCGGTGATTTCCGGAATTGCCCGCTACAAGGGAACGATCATGATTCCCTACTATATCGTACCCGCCAAAACCTGGGGAGTTTCCGTAACCAGTGATAAGATCGGAACTGCGACAGTGACTTTTGATGAGGTTAATATGGCGCAGGGGTATGAAATCCGTTATTACAAAGCGGATAATCCCAAGAAGGTCTGGACAAAGAATACGTCAGAAACCTCCTGTACGCTGAAAAACCTGGACCAGAATGCAGAATACGTTTTTTCTGTGGCTGCTTACCGTACCTCCGGGACAAAGAAATATTATGGAGAGGCTTCCTCAGAGGTCAGCCGGACGATTCAGGCGGATGCTTTTGTCAAAGTGAAAAAGACCTGGTATTACCGGGGCGGAAATTTCAGCAAAAAAACATATAACCTGGATGGTCCCCTGGTGATTGACCAGTCTATGACGCTGCCGACGAAATGTAAGGTGACAGCAGAAAAAATCACCATTAAGGCCAATGTATCCATGAGCGGAGGCTCCAGCCTGAACAGCAAAGGGACCTTTGTAGTGGAGAGTGGTCTGAATGTTGGAATGAAAGCGTCTTTGAGCAGTGCAAAGGATTTTACAGTAAAGGGGAAACTGACACTTCAGAAAAAGGCTTCCATTACGGCGAAGCAGAGCTTTCTGGTAAAAGGCTCCGGCGCTCTTGCCATGGGAGAGGATTCGACTATTTATGTTGAGAAAACCTACTATTTCAGTCCTACATATTCATATGGAAACTATCTGAATGAGGGGACAGTGACTGTGAAAGGAAATGTGGATCTCCGAAAGAATCATCAGTCCGGCGGTGATTACAAGATCATCCTGGATGGTTCCAACGGGAAAACACGTACCGTAAACTGCGCAAAAGATAATACCATCGCCTGTATGACGATGACGACCTGCCCGATTAGCTGTGTGAAACTGAAAGGGGCGGGAAGGATCTACAATGTAAGCCTGGGACTGGGAAAAACTCCCGGAAAATATGAATTCTCAAAGCAGTTTACAATCTCTGTTGCAGGAAAGCGGGATAAGGCAATCGATGAGGCAATCCGTGCCAATCTGTTTGCAATCATGTACGGGAATGCCTACGCCGGCCGGGACATTTTGGCGGATTTTTACGATGGAATGGAGGGAGTTGCCGTTTATACCAAGAGGAATTTTTCCATCCCGATTGCGGTGAAGCGCGGAAAGACTTATGAGTATGGTACTTTGTCCGGAAGCATGCAGGGGCTTGGAACCCTTGCGTTCGGCCCGATTACCTACCAGTCCAGATCCGGAAAGAAATACAGCGTTGTCTGTACTCCCAACCTGAAAACAAGCAATAAAGCGGTAAAGAAGTTCATGAGCGGCTTAAAGAAAGGAGCTCAGGCGGAAATCAAGAGCCAGGTGCTGGATACTCTTTGGGGGCAGCTCATCGGTGATCTTGGGACGATCTTTGAGAATGTGGAATTTTCAGGCGGAGTTGTGACGTGCAAATACCTGGATTATCTGAAATTTACCTGTAAGGATCTGGGTGACGAGCTGGAGGGATGGACGAAGCTCTGCAATTACATTCAGAAAAAATAACAGAACAGGATGGATTGGAAAACCATCCTTAATATGCTTCACTCCACGATAAAAAATAGGCAGGCAGACCGCAGCGAAATGCTATCCGTGCGGTTTGCCTGCCTTTGTTGTGGTGCGCCTAGCGGCGCACGTTTCTAACGGGTTAAAGTCCCGAATCCGCCCGGTAGTGGGAAGGATATAGCCGAAGGCAAGGGTGTCGGGGGCGACCTCGAATCTGAAGGAAGCTGGATGTGAGGAACATACTAACTC
>JAXEJQ010000105.1:0-9591 GCA_034101475.1 Candidatus Limivivens sp. | reverse complement strand
CCGTATGAGCAAGCAGCGGAGCGAATTGCGAATACGGGGCGATTGCGTTAGCAATCAACTTTTATTATTGGTGATGTCTGCATCAGCAGACATTTCCGTTTGGAAGGTTGGCTCTGAACAGTTGCATGATTTTATCTGTTTTCAATTTAACTACGCTGGAAAACTAACAACTTGCGAGGTAATGCATATGAAAAAACGAATTGTAGTCGCACTGGGGCATCGTGCCCTTGGTACAACTCTTCCCGCACAGAAAAAAGCTGTTAAGGAGTCTGCAGTGGTTCTGGCAGATCTGATCGAAGAGGGTTATCAGCTGGCGATCTGCCACAGCAACGCTCCCCAGGTCGGCATGATCCATACAGCCATGAATGAATTCGGGAAAGCCCATCCCAATTACACCGTAGCCCCCATGTCTGTCTGCTCTGCCATGAGCCAGGGTTACATCGGATATGATCTTCAGAATGCCATGCGGGCTGAGCTTTTAAAACGCGGTATTTACAAGACAGCCAGCACCATTCTCACTCAGGTTCTGGTCGATCCCTATGATGAGGCTTTCTATCATCCGGTTAAGGTCATTGGCCGCTATATGACTGCAGAAGAGGCTGATGCGGAAGAACGCAAGGGGAACTGTGTTATCGAAGAGCCCGGCAAAGGCTTCCGCAGGATTGTCGCTGCTCCCCGACCCAAGGATATCGTTGAGATCGATGCCATCCGTGCACTTCTGGACGCCGATCAGGTCGTTATCGCCTGCGGCGGCGGCGGGATTCCCGTTCTGGCCCAGGGTGTTGAGCTGAAGGGCGCCAGCGCAATCATTGAAAAAGACTACGTCAGCGGAAAACTGGCTGAAATGGTAGACGCCGACACACTGCTGATCCTTACCAATGAACCCCATCTGAATCTGCACTATAACACGGCAGATCAGCAGGCGATTCGTGATATTACGGTTTCCCAGGCGGAAGCATACATTGCTGACAACCAGTTTGCCAAAGCTTCCAAGCTTCCGAAGGTTCAGGCTTCTGTGGACTTTGTCAAAGCCGGTGAAGGCCGAAGAGCCATTATCACCGATCTGGAACATGCCAAAGCTGCCCTGGCCGGCAAGGAAGGAACCATTATCACCGCATAGCATCCAAATGCCGGACCTGTGAGAAGTACCCAACACTTCCCGACAGATCCGGCATTTCTGATTATTCTCTTCTGTTTTCTGATTTATTGCTTCGATGTTTCATTTCTTGTTTTCCGCGTTCTTCTTTTTCAACGCTGCTGTCCGGCCTGTCAGCCTTTCACAGCTCCTGCTACCATTCCTTCAATAACCTTTTTATTCAGAACACTGTAAATTAACAGCATGGGAACCACGCTGATGGTTACCGATGCGAAGATGGCTCCCCAGTTTTTCGACCCAAACTGATCCTGGAAATACAGAAGACCTGTCTGAATGGTTTTCAGGTTCTTGTCGCTTACAAACGTCATGGAAAACAGCAGGTCATTCCATTTATAGAAGAACTGCAGAACCAGCACGGTTACCGCAGCATTTTTCATCAGCGGCACCACAATGTGCCACATCATACTGAAAATCCCGCATCCGTCAATCACGCTTGCTTCCAGAAGTTCGTCCGGAAGAGAACGCATATACCCTGTTACCAGGAAAACCGACAGGGATAAACCGAAGGCAATATACGTCAGAATCAGACAGATTCTGGTATTTGTAAGCCCCAGCTTATTGTAAATCTGAAACAGAGGCAGCAATGCGGTAGCTACCGGAACCATCAGTCCCATTAAGAAAAAGCTCTGGAAAAACTTCTTCATTTTCCATTCCATTTTTGTAACCGCAAACCCGATGGTCATACTGAACGTGACAATGAACACCAGAGCAACAACCGTATAAAAAAGGCTGTTTAAAAAGAAGGTTCCCATATTTCCTCTGGTCCAGGCATCCACAAAATTCTGCAGATACAGGCCGTCCGGCAGCGCATAGGAAGGCTTTGTCACAAATTCCGTTGGCTGCTTCAAAGCACACAGGAACATCCAGACAATCGGATACACATCCACAATGACAATCACTGCAATCAGAAGCTTCAGAAGAACCGAAGCCGTTATTTTTTTTGCTTTTCCCTGCATTCTTCTTCCCTCCTACTCCCTGTCAAACAGTTTGATGATCCTGGTTCCGATAATACATATGATAAAGATGACAATGGCGATGGCACTTCCATAACCTACATTGCCATAGCTGAATGCCACATTATACATATACATGGAAAGAGAGGTGGTGGCATTTCCCGGGCCTCCTCCGGTCAGCGCCATGGCAGACTCAAACATCTTGACCGTGCCTGCAAAACTGAATACCAGACAGGTTATGGTCACCGGCTTCAGAAGGGGGAAAATAATTCTCTGGAACATCTTCCAGAAAGAGCAGCCGTCAATCCTGGCCGCTTCAATCACATCGTCAGAGATATCCAGCAAACCGCCGTAAAAGATCACCGCGTAAAATCCCATGGATACCCAGATATCCATGGCACTCAAGGATCCCAGGGCAGTACTCGCCTGCCCGATCCAGGGCTGTACCAGATTGTCCAGTCCCACTGCGTCCAGGAGGCTGTTTAACAGACCATAATTCGGCTGGATCTCATATATTTTTGCCCAGAGCTGTCCCACAGCAACCGTCGGCAGAATCACGGGAAAAAAGGCGATGGTACGCACCGAATTTTTAAATTTTTTCAGACCGAACCGGAAAATCAACGCCAGAATCAGTCCCATGATTACCTGTCCAAGCATGGTATAGAGAATATATTTCAGGTTTACCATCAGGGCAGTTTTAAACCGGCTGTCTATGAACAGTTTCTGATAGTTCCGAATTCCGGAAAATTTCCAGTCCAGTCCCGGCGTACCGGAATACAGGGAATAGCCAAAGGACCAGACAACCGGGAGTATCACAATTCCAACATAGAGAATCAGCCCCGGAATCACAAAAAGGGCAATTGCCTTTTTATTTCCTAATACTTTCTTCATATTGTCTTCCCTTTCTGTCTTTTGAAACAAAAAGAACACTGAACTGGAAGCTTTTTCCCTTTCACTCCCAATTCAGTGTCCTTTAAGATCCTTTAATGGCTCAAATCATATGCTTCCTGAATGGAACTCATATATTCTTCTGCTGTCATATCCCCGTTGATCAGAGTCTGAACATTATCCTGTGCCGCAGATTTTGTCTCATCGTTCAGGTATGCTTCCCACCATGCAGTAGAAGCGGTTGCACTGTTGATGGTCTCTACAACTTCTTTGGTAATCGGGCTCAGCTCATCGTCAGATACACTGTAAACATAACCTCTGATGGACTGATATTCGCCCATTGCGTAATCACCGGCATTCTCAACAAAATACTGCAGCCAGCCTGCTGTTCCGGCATCATACTTGGCCTGGGACAGGCAGAGGATATTTCCGCAGTTCATCGGATACTCGGTTACCGGGCTGATGCTCTCATCCACAACCGGAACGCCCATGAAACCAATGCCTTCTTCTCCTGACGGATTGGTATCTGCAACGATAGCGGAAGTAAACCAGCTTCCATCATAAACCATTGCACACTTGCCGGCCAGAAGCATATTTTCTGCTGTTGCATTGTCAACGGTAGTCGCACCTTCTCCGAAGTAGCCCTTCTCCACCATATCTACCAGCATCTGTGCTGCTGCCACATAGCCTTCGTCCGTAAAGGAAGCCTCGCCTTCGGAAGCCTTCTTCACTGCGTCCACTCCCATGCTGCGGTAGGTATAAGCATTGATCAGACGGGTGGTCGGCCATTTGTCAGCGCCGCCGGTTGCCAGAGGCTGAATGCCTTTTTCCATGAATGTATCACAAACCGTGAGAAACTCGTCCCAGGTTGCGGGAACTTCTACACCTGCTTCTTCAAAAAGTGCCTTGTTATACCAGAAGCCTTCCACATTCATACCGAAGGGCAGATCATACATATCTTCTGTGCCGGAAAGAGCGGTCATAATGCTTTCTGCTCCGTCCATGATCTTATCGGAAAGTCCCAGACCTTCCAGAGCTTCGGAAATATTGACAACCTTCTCGGATGCAATCAGTGTACGCAGAGGAGCTCCTGCGGAATAGGCAAAGAGATCCGGCAAATCATCGGAAGAAACCAGAGTGGCAATCTTGGTGCTCAGGTCTTTTGCTGCCACATATTCATACTCGTAGCTGAAATTCGGATTCACTTCCGCAATATATTTTTCTGTCAGTTCGATGATGATTTTACCTTCTACACTGTCCTCCGCCCATACGGAAAGAATTTTAAAATTTTTCTCAGCCTGAGTATCGGGCTCTACGGTTTCCGCACAGACACCTGTAGCTGCCAGACCTGCTGTCAGAGCTGCTGCAGTCAATACTGCGATTAACTTCTTCTTCATCTTTTTCCTCCATTTTCCGGCGGTTCCTGCCGCCTGTATTTTCATTTCCTGATGTCTTTATCATAAGCCAGCAGCCAAAATCTGAAAAGCCGGAAATTTCTTGGATAATGTTTGCTTTTTTTAGGTCCCGCCTCCTATTTTTTTCGGACATTTCCCCGGTACTCATTGGGTGTCTGTCCCACTTCTCTCTTAAAAATATCACAAAAATACCGATAATTGCTGTATCCCACCATGCTGCTGACTTCCGAGACCTTATAGCCCTCCAGCAGCAGTTCCTTGGCATGATCAATCCGCACACTGGTCAGATATTTCACATAAGTGGTCCCCACTTCATCCTTAAACAGAATGCTCAGATAAGCAGCATTCATTTTCACCATATCAGCCAGTTCATTCAGCCCAATATCCTGTCGGTAATTTTCATTGATATAGTCCAGAATCTGAAGGATAATCCGGTGAGAGCTTCCGAGAGACCGCACCGAAACCTTTTCAAAAATCCGTTCAAAAATCAGCCTGGTATAGCTCTCCACTTCCTCATAGGTTTTTAAATTCACCACATTCTGATAAGACGGAAAAGCCAGATTTTTCTCATACTTTCTCCACTGATCATAAAACGCTCCCACCGCTGCGCAAAGAAACTGAAAACAATCATTTCGAAATCTCTCCAGATCGGAAGTACACTCCCTCAAAAGCTCCAGCCAGGCATCCACCCGCTCCATACCGCCTTTTGTGCTCTTCTCATTGATCATCTCCATAATTTCATCCTGAACCATCAGAAGCTTCTTCTTCGTATTCTGCTGCTGCTGGGCAGAACGGTCTTCTTCCTTTTTATCCAGAAGCTCATCCGCAGAAGCCAGGGCATTTTTCAGTTTCTGGATCGTCACCGGCTTATCGATATAGGCGCATACCCCCAGTTCCAGCCCTCTCCTTGCATATTCAAATTCTTTGTATCCGCTGATGATGACAAAAACCATATCCGGGAATTCTGCTTTTGCCGTTTCAATAAGGTCCAGTCCATTCATCCCGGGCATCCGGATATCCACCACCGCCAGCTGAGGCTGCTTTTCCCGGATCAGTGAAAGGCCCGAAACACCGTCATTGGCGGAACCAACCACTTCATACTGCAGTTTCTCCTTCTCAATCATTCTGGCAATACCTGTTACCAGCAGATATTCATCATCAATCACAACCAGTTTTTTCATGAACCTTTTCATACCTCTCTATCTTCAGCAGTTCCCGTCCCTTTCTTTCTGTCTCCGGCAGGAACCTCTCCGGACCATTTTGGCAGCTTCTTCTCTGTATGGATGTTATCTGTCATCTTCCAGACAGACAAATCTGCCGGAATCACTGTCCCCGACTACACAAATATGTACCGTTACTTTTGTCCCTTCATCCTTCCGGCTTTCAAACGTAACCCCATACTTTTCTCCATAAAAAAGATGAATTCTTTCTCTCACATTCGTAATTCCAAAGCCTTTCTCCATCAAAGACAAATCTTCTACCCCAACGCCGTCATCTTCAATGATAAAGTAAACCTCTTCTCCTTCCAGCCAGCCCCGGATTTTTACGGTTCCCTCTCCAATCTTGGTTTCCAGGCCATGATACACCGCATTTTCCACAAAAGGTTCCAGCAGAAGCTTCTGAATTCTGACATCCATCAAAGCTTCCTCCACCTGAACATCCAGGTGAAAGCGATCGTTGTAACGCATATTCTGTACGACCATGTAATTCTCGATGTGCTTCAGCTCATCCCGAACCAGAATCCGGTTGTTTCCCTTATTCAGGCTGAGCCGAAAGGTATTGGACAGCGCTTCCACCATCTTTGCAATATCATCCGCATCATGAATGACTGCCATACAGTAAAGAGAATCCAGCGTATTGTATAAAAAATGCGGATTGATCTGTTCCTGTAAAAGATAAAGCTCCGCCTCCCGCTCCCGGATCTTTGACACCAGAAGGCGCTCCCGAAGTTCCAGATTGTGATTTACCATCCGTTTGAATTTATCCCCCAGCAGACCAATCTCGCTTCCGTCAAACTGCTCCGTGATATGCCGGTTTCCCTCTCCAACCTGCTCAATGGTACGCTCCAGTTTCTGAAGAGGCTCATAAATATGTCTTGACACCACCGATGCAATGACAACACTGCACACCATCAGCAAAAGCATGGCAATCACAATCATCGTCCGGATGCGGTTACTCGCCCTGCTCAGCTCCTTCCGCTCAATCACGCTGATAAACGACCACCCGGTTCTCTCATTTGTATAAGTACTGAACACATACGTCTGTTCTGATTTTTCCTCGCCGAAGGCCTGCTGCCTCAGATATTCCTCCAGAATCTTTTCCCGGTAATCGGGATTTCCCTGAAAATAGATAATCGGATACGCAGCTTCATTGTCCACCACCAGAAAACAGTTTGTTTCATATCCGCCCTTGCTTGAGAAAGCTTTCTGAAGCATCTTTTTACGTACATTTGCAATCACATATCCCACAGGCTCTGTTGAGTAAGGATCAATCATATATTTCACAATGGACAGATCTTTGGAATCCTCCTCGGGTTTCAGCACATTATTGCTGAAAAAGACTTCCTTTCCATTTGCCCCCTTTGCTGCGTCAGCCCAGTCCATCTCCACAGCATTTTTTCCCCGATAATAATCAGTATAAGAGGAACCCGCCATTTTTGAATGCTGAAAAAGCTTTCCATCCAGTCCCACCACCAGAATCTCATCTACCGAAATCTCCTGAAGACAGATGCTGGCTGCAAAACTTTCAAACACTCTGCTCTCATAAGAAGAAAAATAACGCCCTTCTGCTTCATCTGATTTGGCAAGGGTATCCATGAAAACATCCTCTGTCAGTAGATTCCGGATCAGTTCAATAATGTTATCCGCCTGAATTTCAAAAATTGTATTGGAAATACTCAAATTATAAGAAAAGTCCTCCCGGTAATTGCTCTCAATGGCATTGCTTGCAATCTGGTAAGCAAACAATCCCAGTATACCGGTAAAAAGCATGGAGATCGCCAGAATGGAAAACTGAATCTGGAACCGGATGGACATGTTTTTAATTTTTGCCTTCAGCCAACGCATAAGCCGCCCTGCCGCTTCATCTGTTCCACGATTTCTTCACAAATCTGCTCTGCTGTTTTTCCATCCGTCCAAATGATCAGATCTGCCGCCGCTTCATACTTTTCCCGCCTGCTTTCCAGCATATTTTCAATATATGCCAGATTTTTATTGCCCTCCAGCAGCGGTCTGTCATGAGAATCCTTCACCCGTTCCAGAATCGTCCGGGCAGACGCCGCAAGCCAGATAACTGTACCGTTCTTCTTCATTTCTGCCACATTCCGTTCCCTCAGCGGAACACCGCCTCCACAGGAAATAACCACATTTTCCTGCTTCTGCAGTTCTACCAGAAGTCCGGTCTCCAGATCCCGGAAATAAGGCTCCCCCTTTTCCCGGAAAATTTCCGGAATCGTCATACCCTCATTTTCCGCAATCCGCGCATCCATCTCCACCACTTCCATCCCTCTGGTCCGATGAAATGCTTCCGCTACCGTGCTTTTTCCGGCCCCCATAAAACCAATCAGTACAATATTTTTCATGTCTTCCTCCTCTATCTTCGATACACTGTTATTATTATAGGAGCTTTTATCTCAATTAGCAATAAATTTCAATCCACACTCCCGCGTGGGGAGTAACCCTGACGGCATGCTGTAAAGCAAACGCCATACTTATTTCAATCCGCACTCCCGCGTAGGGAGTGACAGCAATATTGCATAAACTATATGCAATATATTAATAATTTATTTTACAATTTAACCCATTTTTTCTGCTTTTTATCTTTTTGATGCCAGGGTCAAAAGTCATAAACCACGATGCGCTTGCGCATAAGTGGTTTTATGACTGATTGCCCCGCCCCAATATGAGGATAAAAGTGGGACGAATTTATGCTGCCATATATTTCGTGGACATTCTACCCATCCACGGTTCTTCTCACTACACTACGCTTCTCTTCATTTCCGGCAGCGTTCCTCTCATTCACCTGCACTGCATCATCATCCGGATGATTTCCTCATTCGTCTCTTTCATGCCGTCCTTGCCCAATCGTCCCACATTTCGAATCGTCGCATCTGCGCCCTTGGTGACAATTCCGTCTCCTGCATAAAACTGCTGTCCATTTTTATACATATAATATCCCAAAATCCCGGCATCCACCGCCGAAGCAATCTTTGCCGCGCAGGATGCTTTGGCACCGTCACAGATGATTCCCGAGGTAATAGCCAAAGCATTCACCACTGTATGAACGACCTCTTTGTAACCGCCTCCGCAAAGATAAGCGATTCCGGCACCTGCAGCTGCCCCTGCGCAGACCGCACCGCAATAAGCCGACAGTCGGCCGATTCCCGTTTTCTGATGAATCGCTGTCAGATTTGAAAGAGCCAGGGCCCGATACAGTTCTGACTGGCTGCTGCCCAGTTCTTTCGCATATTCAATCACCGGCACCGAACAGGTAATTCCCTGGTTGCCGCTGCCGGAATTGATCACCACCGGAAGCTCACAGCCGTTCATCCGGGCATCGGAGCCGGCAGCCGCCTTTGCGCTTGCCCGCCTTTTTATGTCATTGCCATAGGTTTTCAGCAAAACGCTTCCGATATTCGCACCATAATAGTTTTTCAGCCCTTCCTCGGAAATAGCCATGTTATACTGAATCTGGCGGTCCAGCACCAGCTGAATATCCTGTATTTCCACGGACTGGACAAATTCCCAGATATTTTCCATACTTAGAATACTTCTGTCTGTCAGTCCTGCACCGTCAGGCTCCTCTGCTTCCTCTCCGTCTGTTCCGGAAAAAAGAATTTCCCCGTTTTTCTCCAGCAGAACCAGGTTTGTGTGGTAATTTGCAATACGAACTTTGGCATATTCTTCGACGGCATATTCTATAATAATAATATCAAAGATTTTTCCATCGTCCAGATACTCTACCTGAATGTCCGTATGATCCAGGTATTCCCGAATTTTGTTCCGCTGTTCCTCGGTAACCTCCGAAATTACTTCCAGCTCTTTCTCCGGTTTTCCACCGATGATTCCTGCTGCTGCAGCCGCCGGTATTCCTTTGAGATGACCGGTATTCGGAACGATCACACTTTTTACATTTTTGATAATGCTTCCACTGGCCTGGATAACGACACGCTCCGGAATCC
>JAXEJQ010000104.1:0-3829 GCA_034101475.1 Candidatus Limivivens sp. | reverse complement strand
GTAAACATTCATATATCCCCGGATAATCGGAAGCGACTGCAGAAACGAAGGCATGACATTCAAACCATAGCGAATATAGGGAACCTCCGCAAAGCTGAACTGATGGCGGTCGGTGGCTCCGATAATCAAAACCGTATTCTTGCCGATATGAAAGCTCTCCCCGTTAATTCTGTAGTCCGCTTCCCCTTCCTCCACAAACAGCAGCTCACAGGAATTGTGTACCTGGGTGAGCGTGTTTTTCCGGTAATCCCCACTGTAGCTGACACAAATGTTCTGCCTGTCAAAGGCAGCCAGAAGTTCCTCTGAAACATAATCGTTTAACTGACCCTTCGGTGTTCTCATAGGCTTTCATCCTTCCCTGCGCACATTTCTGTGTCCGTTGGCTGTTTTTATCAGTTTCTCCTGTTTTCGATTTTCCTCCGTATCTTACTTTCCCGTATCTTTACTTTATCTTTTCTTTCCTTATTTGTAAAGACTCTTTCACAGACTGCTTCGGAAAAAATCCGTCAACGCAAAAAGCCCGTCAGCGACGGACTTTTGCTCTCCATATTCCTTTTAATCCAGAGGTTTATTCAGTTCTTCTGTTCCCGGCAGCACAAACCTTCCATCTTCAATGATGGAAACCTGGCTTCCGTCCGGACGGATCACCCGGATATGCCCCAGTTCCTTATAGGGAATGGTGATATCCGTATGGCAGCCGAAGTAGGCCTTTGACACATCCTCTTTGCGAAGAAGGGAAACCTCGTTATCCCGGGCAACGATTTCCTTGCCGTCCGGATTATACAGCGGCGTATCTTCCTCCCAGCTGTAGCAGGTATCTCCCACCGCGAAATGAGGCCCCATTTTCTCCGCGATCAGAATCGGAAGCTTCTCACCGATCTGATATTTCTCTGCCACGGCATAAGCTGTGGTGTTCGTCCCGATGGCGAATTCGCCAAGTGGCAGCGTATCGTGGTGGAACAGGACATTTTCCTTGATATAATCCAGATTTTTCTTTTCGGATTCAAAATTTTTACAGGAATATTCCGTGATCTTTCCATCCTGAAATACCAGCTTCAGATCCTGATAGCAGAGCTGCTCCAGATAAACCTGGGTCACATGCAGTGTTCCGCTGGTTCCGGTCAATACAGGTGAGGTAAAGACCTCTCCCACCGGAATATTCACGTCTGCCACACAGTTTTCAAAAATAGTCTCCTTTTCCGGATTCTGCAGCCTGTGAAGCTGGACCGTCAGATCAGTCTGATTTCCGTCCTTCCCCTGAATGTGTACCGCTGTTCCGGTATCCAGCGTATCAATGATGTTCTGCTGAATCTTCTGGTAAAGCTTGTAATCCAGGGTATTGATCCGGATGGTTTCATTGAAAATCTCCGGAAATTCCGGCCCGATCTCCGGAACCGGAAAGGCAATAATGGTAAAACTGCGCTCCTGAGGCGGAATATACTTCTTACTGATCTGGGAAGCCTCATTTTCATAGGCCACGGACAGCTTCTGCTGTTTTTCCGACAGATGATAGGCGGATTCCTTAATCTGAGGCGCAAAGGGGCTCTCCCCGAAAATCTCCAGCACGGCCGGGCCTGCATGGACTGCCGCAAGATCTTTATAGGTTTCATAGGCAGTGCGCAGAACCCCAAGCTTGCGCTGCATAAAGGGCTTGTCAAAATAAATGGCATTGTCCGCCTTGTGGTCATAATCATACTGCTTGTTGGGATTTCCTCCGTAATAGCCGTTTTTAAAGGCCTGACGTCCGTTGACGCTGGATACGGCAGCCCGGTAGATCACCGGCTGCAACCCCATGGCCGCAAAATTCTGAATGGCTTTTCGCATCATCCGCTCAAAGCCCAGAACAAATCGGATATTCACGGTTCTTTTTTTCGAGAGATCCTTTCCCGCATTTTCAAAGCCGATCCGGTAGCCTTCGGTATAGGTATCCGCCATCAGATCAATGGTTTCCTGAGGCAGGCTGTTCATATGACGGGCCATGGCAAGCTCATTCTCCGATACGTATTCTCCGTACTGATAGAGATAACGCAGATCTGTCAGATCTGCTTCCAGAATGATCTTCGCTGCAAAGTCCAGCTCCGGATCCAGAAACTCCCGAACCCTTCTGGTTACAGTCAGATCACTGTTATCGCTGACAAACCAGTAAATAATCTGCTGAATCTGCTTATAGGAAGGCAGTTCCTCTTCCTCAAAGCAGTTGTAAATCTCAATAAAAAGCTCCTCCAGAATCGCCCGCTCTTCCAGCCGCTGTTCAAAGGCATAGACGATCAGCCCACGAATCTCCGCGTACAAAAAGCTCAGGATTCTGCCGTGAACCTCTCCCAGAGTCTCCACTGCGTAATCCGGATTCGCATAGCTTTTTCCATAGTTTTCCGGCAGAATGTCCGCATACATGGCATAGTTCTGTTCCTGCCACTGCTCCAGGGTATTGTCTCTTAGTTTCCCGGACTGAACCTCTTCGGCAATCCGGTTCATCATGCTGATAAATTCAGCAGTTTTCTGAAAATAATCTGCAAAGGGCGCAGGAACGTTCTGCTCTGTCCCGATCTCTGCAATCCGGTCCGCAGCCAGTTCCAGACGTTCCTTCAAAAGCTGCTCTGTTTCCTGCATGCTGTTCACCTCTTTATCTTTCCATTTTCCACATTTTTCCGGATCAGTCCGTCCGCATAATCCCACAGCGTCTCAGACCCTTCCGGCGTGTGCAGATTCCGTTTCCGGATCTGCTCTTCCCGCACACCATGCTCCTCCCAGGATTTTCCGCCGGAAGCATCATTCAGCAGGATAGGCTGAATCTTATCCAGTGTATTGGCAAATTTTGCTTCCGCAGTAATCCCTTCCTCAAATTCGTCCCAGAGGCCACGCATCCAAGCAGCCTGATCCTCCGGAAGAAGGCTGAAAATCCGGTCTGCAGCTGCCGTTTCTCTTTCTCTTTTCGAAGCATTCCCGGCGGTATCATAGGCATACGTATCTCCGGCATCAATTTCCACCAGGTCATGGATCAGTACCATGGCCATGGTCCGGGCCGTATCGATGGGCTCTCTGGCATGCTCTGCCAGAAGGGCACACATCAGGGCCAGATGCCAGGAATGCTCCGCGTCATTTTCCTTTCTGCTCCCGTCCGCCAGATAGGTCTGGCGGCCCACAAGCTTGCTCTTATCTGCTTCCAGCAGAAATGCCATCTGTTTTTCCAGTCTCTGATCCATGGTTTTCTCCTTCCTGCATGTATAACCGACAGGCTTTTTCAGAAAAAAGACACCGTCCTCAGATCCAGCCTGCCTTCTCCCTGGAAATGGAGATACAGGGGCCAGACACCATTTTCAGCCTGAATCGGAATCAGAAGCTCGTGCCCTCCGTGTGATGGCCGCCCGGGACGCACACATGCGGAGTATCCTTCATGGTGAGCATATCCGGTTCCAGCTCCACCGCCATGCCATCTTCTCCGAAGACCACCTCCCGGCCCTTCCACAAAGCCTTTTTCGGCATTTCCTTCTCCCCAGCCGGGGCAAAACCATAATAGAGATAAACCCTTCCGTCGTCATCTGTCAGAACTGCCGGATCGAAGGGCATAAATTCCTGCAGCTTTTTCCCGCCCAGAGTCGAATCCGGGTACTTCACATGACCATAAAAAGCAAAGGGACCTGCCGGCGAATCACTGACCGCCACGCCGATTTCCGGAAGGAAAGAAAGGCAATAATATAAGTAATATTTCCCATCCGGTCCTCTGGTAACGTCCGGAGCCCAGAGCTGCAGCGTATCATCTGCATTGGAGGGATCCTGATCCCGGCGATAGATCACGCCTTCCCAGCGCCAGTCCTTCAGATTCTCCACC
>JAXEJQ010000103.1:0-9102 GCA_034101475.1 Candidatus Limivivens sp. | reverse complement strand
GTGTGGAGCCGTCCAATGAGACCATTCGTTCCGGAGAGTATCCGCTGGTCAATGCATTTTACTGTGTAACCAATGAGCAGTCCTCGGAGCGGGCAAAGGAGATCAAGACCTGGCTTCTGTCAGAGGATGGACAGAAATTCGTGGAGGAATGTGGGTATGTTCCGGTACAGTGACAGGAAGAGGGCGGCCGGATTCCTGATGGGTTTCTGCCTCTGGGCGGCCGCGCTTTCCTGCTGCGGCCAGGAGACGGAACCGGAAATACCGGGAATCTGTGGAGAAGACCAGTATGTGCTCCTGGATATGGGAAGCAACTGGGAGAGTATTTATGACAGCCAGGGAAACTATATGGGAAAATGCCGGCTTAATACAGGAGGCTATCAGGGGGTGTTTACCATTGAGAAAGACAGCCTTATTTCCTATACAGACAATGAAACCTGGACTGTCTTCAGCATGGAAAATCTGGAAAATATTCTGGAGCTTCCGGTGGAAGGCTATGACGTGACAACCTGTGAAAAGGTATGTATGGTGGCAGACCGGGAGGTGGGAACGCTGAGTCTGTATGATGCCGGCGGTAATCGAATGTACAGTCTGGGAGAAGGGGACTGGCTGAAAAATGCTGAAGGATATGCACGGGTTCTGAAGCTGAAGAATGGATATCTGATGGGCTGGTGCGCTTACAGTCAGGACGCGGCCATGCCGGAGTATGGGCCGGTCTGGGTTCGTGCAGACGGGAAAGAAACCAGAGAGATTACGGATCCTTATCTGAAGCAGGCTTTCCTGATGGGAAGAGTTTCGGAGTTCGGGGATTATCTTCTGGTGTACGGAGAAAACTACGACAGCAGTTCAGTGCGAAGCCTTGATGGGGAATGTCTCCTGGAACAGGTGGAGACCAGCATTTATCCTCTGACGAATGAGTATTACCGGTATGATTTGTATCTGACTGCGGGACTGGCAGTCTGTCTGGAAGGAGAAGAATACGTTGTCTATGATACGGATCTGAATGTGGCCGGAAGATTCGGAGCCTGGAGGGAGCCTTATCAGCAGAGTACCGGCGGATTTATCACAGGTGTTTATTATGAAGAGCTTGGCGGAAATCCCTGCGACGGCTTTGTCAGCTACAGCAATGAGAAACAGTATCCCTATACCTGGACAGAGGGGGGCTGTATGGTCTATGTGGGGGGAGAACTCCTTTTTGTACCACTGCAGACGGGTGAAACACCGTGTGCAATGAATGGTGCTTATCTGATTACAGAATACCTGAAAGAGGATGGATATTACGGAAACCGGCTGACGGAACGGAAAACAGGCAGGGTTCTGGCGGAATCTTACTGGGGAGAGGACTACAGCAGTTATTTTTATTTGGGAAAGGATTATTGTCTGCTCTATAAGGATGACTGGACGAATGGCGTGTATTCGGTTGAAGTGCGAAACAGTCAGGGCGAGATTACCTATTCTTCTGATGCAGCGACGATACAGTGCTGGGAAAACGGGTATCTCTACTTACAGCGGGGGATTTATCAGGGAATTGCCGATCAGCAGGGGAACTGGATCGTGCGGACGATCAACAGCTGGAGCGAGTAAATGCTGCTTTTTCATGAGAGAGTAAAATTGCCGGAAAAGAACGGATTTCCGGCAGAAGGCTTTGAAGTGGTGTTTTATGATGAATTCGGGCATTCCGATCAGGGAACGCCCGGATTTTTTTGAAAGCCCTCCAGAGGAAGGCTGACAGTGAACGTGGTCTTTTCCAGAGTGCTTTCCACCCGGATTTTTCCGTGATGCGCCGTTACAATATCTTTGGCAATGGCAAGCCCCAGGCCGGAACCACCGGTTTTGGAGGAACGGGAGCTGTCCAGACGGTAAAATTTTTCAAAAATGGTTTCTCTCTGGCGTTCCGGGATGGGATCCCCATGGTTGGTGAAGTGAACGAAAACATCCTGACCGATCAGACAGGCCTGTACCTGGATTTCTGTATCCGGATAGCTGTAGGCAGCAGCATTTTTCAGGATATTGTTGAACACCCGGGCAAGCTTGTCCGCGTCGCCGATGAGAACCAGATCTGCAGGTGCATCGACGGTAATCCGCTTGTTTTCCGGCTCCAGGATCGGATAGAATTCATCGGCCATCTGCATGAGCATGGCCTTCAGATGGACTCTGCCCGGATTTACCACGATGGCATGGAGATTATAACGGGTAATCTCAAAGAATTCATTGATGAGCTGTTCCAGACGGTAGGACTTTTCCAGTGTGATTCCGATATACTGTTCCTTCAGGTTTTCCGGCAGGCCGGGATTTTCATCCAGCAGGCACAGATAGCCGATGACAGAGGCCAGGGGTGTTTTCAGATCATGGGCCAGGTAGGTAATCAGATCGTTCTTCTGCTGCATTTCCTGTTCCAGAAGCTTTTCTTTTTCTCTGGCCTGGCTGCGCAGCTTCAGGATTTCAAAGCCCACGGAGGAAAATTCCTTGGAAAAGTCGGTAAAGGTTCCCTTTTCATCTGCCAGACAGGCCTCCACCTGCCAGGAGATGGAAGAGAGAAGCTCCTGGCTTCTTTTTCGTGCGGCCCGGGCAGAGAAAAAGCGAATCAGCAGCACCAGAAAAAGCACCAGAAAGAAAAAGCAGATCATCAGAAAATATTTCAGGGAGGTCCAGTTAACCCGCTCATAATAGGTAACGGTGCCGTCATCGCTTGTGATGTCATACCAGTAGACAAAGGAACCGGTAAAGAAATCCATCAGCATGCCGTTCAACACATTGTCCAGAACATAAAAAACCAGCTGACAGAAGAAAAGAACTCCGGCCAGAGTCAGAACGGTGCGGAACAGACTTCGGAGAACAGGATGGTTTTTCCGTTTATTCATCGATCCGATACCCCACTCCCCATACGGTTTTGATGTATTTCGGGTGGTCTGCCGGATCCTTCATTTTTGCCCGCAGATGCCGGATATGGACCATAACGGTATTGGCGGCATTTTCGTAATATTTTTCTTTCCAGACCTGAAGAAAGAGATCCTCAGAGCTGACAACCTTTCCCAGATTCTGGCACAGAATCAGTAAAATCTGAAACTCTGTGGGCGTCAGGGCGAGCTTACGCTCATTCAGCATGCATTCGTGGCTGGCTGTGTTGATGAGGAGACCCCGGACTGCAATCAGGGAATCCGAATCTTCTCTGACGGTGGGACGGCTGTATTTGTTTACCCGGCGCAGGTTTGCCTTCACCCGGGCAACCAGCTCCAGGGGACGGAAGGGCTTGGTAATATAATCGTCCGCGCCCATGGTCAGACCGATGATCTGATCGGTTTCAGAGTCCCTGGCAGTCAGCATCAGAATCGGAAAGGTGTATTTTTCACGGATAAGGCGGCAGATGGTGAGACCGTCAATGTCCGGAAGCATGAGATCCAGGATGGCCAGGTCAATGGGGGTGGTTTCCAGACAGTTCAGAGCATCCTTCCCATTATAAAATTTGTATACGGTAAAATTCTCGTTTTTCAGATAGACTTCAATGAGATTGGTAATAGCCTGTTCGTCATCGACGATCAAGATATTGGACATAACAGAAAACTCCCTTCTTATGTATGGTTCCGGGATCCGAAAATCAGAACCTGTGTTAATCATAACATAAAAAGGGAAAGATACATGATGGATTTCTGTATATTTTCTTAAGATTTTGTAAAGTACGGGGAATCCTGGACTGCTTTTATGCGGAAACCGGAGTGTTATCGGATTTCCCGGATCCCGGAAATGTCAGAATCAATGACCATGGAATAATTAGTATGGTAAATTACGAAGCCCGGGGCACCGCCGTTGGTTTTCTTTACATGCTTTTTCTCTACATAGTCGATTTCTACTTTATCGCCGCCTCGCTTTTTGGAATACCAGGCGGCCAGCCGGGCTGCTTCCTCAAAGGTGGAATCCGGAAGCTCCTGACCGTTTGTCTTAACAATCACATGGGAACCGGGGCAGCCCTTGGCGTGGAACCACCAGTCATTTCCCACAGCGAATTTGAAAGTCAGTTCCTCGTTCTGATAATTATTTTTTCCCACATACATGTGAAACCCGTCACTGGAAAGATAGTGGAAGGGCTTTGAGGTAATTTTGACTTTTTTGGCCGCTGCTTTCCGCTTAATATAGCCAAACTGGATCAGTTCTTCCTTGATCTGGACCAGATCATCCTCGGAGAGGGCGATATCCAGGGCGGTGCTGATGGATTCCAGATGTTCGATCTCGCTTCTGGTCTCCTGGATCAGCTGGGACAGGGCCTCATAGGTCCGCTTCAGCTTATTGTACTTGTCAAAATGCTTCTGGGCATTTTCCCGGGGAGTAAGGGTGGGATCCAGGGGAATCGTCACCATTTCATTGGTATAATAATTCAGGGCTTCCAGCTTTTTGGCGCCTTCTTCCAGTCCATAGCCGTAGGTGTTGATGAGTTCACCGTAAATCCGGTATTTGTCCCGCTTTTCCGTATCCTTCAGCTGCCTGAGCTGCAGGTCGTATTTCTTCCGGTTCCGGTCCAGGGCGGTGCCGACGATCCGGCGCAGGTCTGTGGAGCGCTGATGAATCCGGGTGATGGTGTTTTTCATGGCATAATACTGCTCCAGAACCTCAGAAATACTGGAGAAGGATTTTGCCGTCAGATCCTGATACTGGGTCAGCTCCAGACAGGAAAATTCCACGGGTTCCTTTCCTTTATAAACGATATTCGGCGTAAAAGCGCCGGCTTTCACATCATCTATCAGACGGGAAAAGGTATGGTACAGGTGAACCTGTTCCAGCTCGGACAGGGAATTGGCGCTCTGACCGGATTCCAGGCTGCAGCGATGGCAGATTTCTTCAGCAATGAGAGGACTGATGCCGGTGAGGGTCATATACAGAGCCTTTCCAAGGGGCATGGGCTTCTGGCATACCGTCTCCCGGAAGCGTTCTTCTGTGATGGTGAGAGGATCCTCCTTTTCCTGGGTCTGGGGAATAAAATAAGGCCGTCCCGGCAGAACCTCACGGACGGAGCTCATCTGAAGGGAGACATGCTTGATGCTGTCCAGAATCATGCCGTCCTCCGTACAGAAAATCAGGTTGCTGTGTTTGCCCATGATCTCCACAATCAGAAGCTTCCGGCAGAGGTCGCCCATCTCATTCAGATGCTCAATCTCAAAATTGATGATCCGCTCCAGACCAGGCTGCCAGATCCGCAGAATTTTGCCGCTTCCGATATGCTTGCGGAGAAGCATGCAGAAATTCGGGGCTGTCAGAGGACTGGGCTTGTTGCTCTGGGTGAGGTAGATCAGCGGGAGGCTGGCGCCTGCCGAGATCAGCAGGCGGTATTGGGTTTTCTGGTTTTTTATGGTAATAATCAGCTCGTCATTCTCGGGCTGTGCAATTTTGTTGATTTTTCCGCCTTCAATGGTATCCTTTAATTCCCGGACCATTCCGGCGATCACGATTCCGTCAAGTGCCATGATTCTGCTCCTTTTTCATTCGATGAATTGCTCGTTCCATGGACAGGAAAATCCATGCAGGCACGGATTTTTCTGTCTATTTGTCCCTTGGCTTATTATATGATGATGTCGACAAATGAGCCTTCCGTCCATTTGTGTCCTGGCTCATTATGATGTTGGGGTCAAAAGATGCCATACGGATTGTTCCGTGCTTCGCACTCCCACAATCCTGGCATCTCATTATACCACGGCACAAAATTTTCCGAAATAGGAATTGACGGAAATTTTGATTTGCACTATAATGTTTTTAATGTGGCATACCATGCGGCAAATTTATAAAAGTGAGCGATGATCCATGATTAAAAGTATGACGGGCTTTGGAAGGAGCGAAATCCTTCAGGGGGCCCATAAATTTACGGTGGAGATGAAGTCTGTCAACCACCGGTATTTTGATGTGAGCATCAAGATGCCCAAGAAGCTGAATTTCTTCGAAGCAGCCATCCGCAGTGTCCTGAAGGAATACATTCAGCGCGGAAAGGTGGATGTGTTCATTTCCCACGAGGATCTGACAGAGACGAATCTGGCTCTGAAGTACAATGAGAATATTGCGGGAGAATACCTGAAATATTACCGGCAGATGGCAGAGACCTTTGGTCTGCGGGATGATGTGAGCGTTTCGGTTCTGGGCCGCAGCCCGGAGGTGTTTACCATGGAGGAACAGTCTGTGGATGAACAGGAGATCTGGGCCGTGCTGGAGAAAGCCCTGCGGGATGCCTGCAGCCAGTTTGTGGCAGCCAGAGAGCGGGAAGGCAGTGCCCTTGCCAGAGATCTCATACAGAAGCTGGACGGTATGATCAGCGAGGTGGAGTCCATTGAGCTACGGTATCCGCAGATTATGAGTGCCTACCGGGAAAAGCTGGAGATGAAGGTGGCGGAGCTTCTGGGAGATACGCAGATTGAAGAGAGCCGGATCGCTGCGGAGGTGGTTCTGTATGCGGATAAGATCTGTACGGATGAGGAGACGGTTCGTCTGAAAAGCCATATCCGGGCGGCGAAGGCCGAACTGGCTAATGGTGGGACCATTGGCCGGAAGCTGGATTTTATCGCCCAGGAGATGAACCGGGAGGCAAATACGATTCTGTCCAAGGCAAACGATCTGGAGACCTCCAATACAGCCATTAACCTGAAAACCGAGATCGAGAAGGTCCGGGAGCAGATTCAGAATATCGAATAGCAGCCGGGAGGGAAAAACGTGGCTTTAGTCAATATCGGATTTGGCAATATGGTAAATTCTGACAAGATTGTGGCAGTGGTCAGTCCGGATGCCGCGCCTGTCAAGCGTCTGGTTCAGCACGCGAAGGAGGCGGGCAGCGTCATTGATGCCACCCAGGGCAGACGCACGAAATCCGTGATCATTACAGAAGAGGATCATGTGGTTCTGTCAGCTCTGCAGCCGGATACGATACAGCGAAGGTTCCAGTCGATGTGGGAACCGGTACAAAAAGGTGAGGAAGATGAAGAATAAAGGAATTCTGATAGTTATTTCCGGGTTTTCCGGCGCTGGAAAGGGCACACTGATGAACAGGCTTCTGGAGCTTCATCCGGAAGAATATGCGCTCTCCGTTTCCGCTACGACCCGGGCACCCAGGCCGGGAGAAGAAGAAGGGAAGGCATATTTTTTTAAAACCCGGGAAGCATTTGAACAGATGATCCGCGAGGATGCCTTCATTGAATATGCCACCTATGTGAAGAACTACTACGGGACGCCGAAGGCCTATGTGGAGGAGCAGCTTGCGGCAGGGAAAAATGTCCTGCTGGAAATCGAGCTTCAGGGCGCCATGAAAGTAAAGGCAAAGCGTCCGGATACACTGCTTCTGTTTGTGACACCGCCGGATGCGGATACCCTGAAGGAACGCCTGGTGGGCAGAAAAACTGAGACCATGGATGTGATTGAGGCCCGGCTTGCCAGGGCGGCTCAGGAATCCCAGGGTATGGAGCAATACGATTATCTGGTTGTCAATGACGACCTGGATACCTGTGTGGAGGAGATGCATCAGATTATTGTCAGTGAGCATTTCCGCACATTCAGAAACACACAGATGATAGAGAACATAAAAAATGACGTCAGAAGGTTTTCGAAAGGAGAATGATTTATGTTACATCCATCTTACACAGATCTGATGAAGATCGTAAACAGTGAGGTTGAGCAGGGAGATACTCCGGTGGTAAACAGCCGGTATTCCATTGTGATGGCCACTGCCAAGCGGGCGAGACAGATTATTGACGGCGCGGAACCCATGGTTTACAGTGCAGGGAAAAAACCTCTTTCCATTGCTGTGGAGGAGCTGAGCAAAGGGAAAATGAAGATTCTCGGTGAAAAAGAAGAAGAGGAGATTCAGGAGGAGGAAATCCAGATCACAGAATAGGAAGATAGGGTATCTGTGATACGGAACAGATACAGCGTTTCTTCCGGACGGGAGGAAATGATGGAAAACGTGAGAGGGTACAGCAAGGGCTACTATGTCAGCGCTGTTGCGGCGGTGATACTGGGACTGGCGTTACTGGTATGGCCGGAGACTTCCATGCAGACTTTCTGCTATACATTGGGAGCAGTGGCAGTGATTTTCGGTCTGGTCAAGATCATCATGTATTTTACCAGAGACCGGATGGAAAACCTGATGCAGCCGGATCTTGTCATTGGGATTACCGCTACGGCTTTTGGGGCTTTTGTGCTTCTGAAGTCGGAGTTTGTGCTTTCGATCCTGCCCTTTTTTACAGGAGTTTTTCTGCTGGTCGGATCGGTCCTGAAATTTCAGGGTGCCCTGGATCTGAAGCATCTGGGCTTTCAGGCCTGGGGAGTGATCCTTGCCATTGCCATTGCCATGCTGGGGCTTGGGGCTCTTCTGGTGGCGAATCCCTTTGAAGCTGCCCGGATCGCGGTGATCCTCATCGGCGCAGGCCTCGCGGCGGACGGAGCCACCAACCTGTTCAATATGTTCGCGATTACGTACCTTTTCAAAAAGGCACGGAAGGAAGGAACGGGAAATAAAAACATCGTTCATGTGACAGATGCTGAGGAAATCTGCGAAAGAGAAACCCTTGGCGGAACGGTGGATATGGAGGAGACTGTCCGGCAGAAGGATTCAAAATTCCCGATTTTGAGGAAAAAGAGCCGGGAAAATGATTAAAACAGGGTGTCGCCAGACTATGCGCGGCGCCTTCTCTTTTAAGGAGCTTACATGAAAATATTATTTATTTCTCTGGGTTGTGATAAAAACCTGGTGGATTCCGAAATGATGCTGGGCCTTCTGGAAAAAAGAGGGTTTCAGATGACAGACGACGAGACAGAGGCGGATATCATTATTATCAATACCTGCTGTTTCATCAACGACGCGAAGGAAGAAAGTATCCAGAATATCCTGGAAATGTCAGAATACCGGAAAAGCGGAAGCTGTAAGGCGCTGATTGTCACCGGCTGTATGGCTCAGCGTTATCAGAAAGAAATTCAGGAAGAGATTCCGGAGGTGGACGCGGTCCTGGGAACGAATTCCTATGACCGGATTCTGGAGGCTGTGGATCAGGCTCTGGCGGGCCATCCCATGCTGGAGTGTGCTTCCCTGGAGGGACTGCCCGATGGGAAGATGGAGCGGATTCTGACCACCGGAGGCCATTA
>JAXEJQ010000102.1:0-27963 GCA_034101475.1 Candidatus Limivivens sp. | reverse complement strand
AGCGTTTCGATGCCCTGGATGAAACAACGGAATACAATCAGCTGAAGGTCATCGGAGCCATGCAGAAGAACCGGGTCAGCATGGAACATCTGGGATCCACCAGCGGCTATGGCTATAATGATATCGGACGGGATACCCTGGAAGATGTTTATGCTTCTGTTTTTCATACGGAAGCAGCGCTGGTCCGTCCCCAGATTACCTGCGGAACCCATGCCCTGGGCGTTGCGCTCTCCGGAAATCTTCGTCCGGGAGACGAGCTTTTGAGTATTTCGGGCAAACCCTATGATACGCTGGAAGAGGTGATCGGGATCCGGCCCTCCAAAGGCTCTCTGGCGGAATACGGCGTCACTTACCGGCAGGTGGATCTGCTGCCGGACGGAAACTTTGACTTCGACGGGATCCGCTCTGCCATTACGCCGAAAACCAGGCTGGTGGCGATTCAGCGGTCCAAAGGCTATCAGACCCGGCCGACCCTGTCTGTGGCGAAAATCGGGGAAGCCATCGCCTGTGTGAAGGCAGTCCGCAGGGATCTGGTCTGCATGGTCGATAACTGTTACGGTGAATTTGTGGAAACCACGGAACCCTCTGATGTGGGGGCGGATATGGTGGTAGGATCTCTGATTAAGAACCCGGGCGGCGGCCTGGCTCCCATCGGCGGATATATTGCCGGAACCAGGGAATGCATTGAAAATGCGGCGTTCCGTCTGACCACTCCGGGGCTGGGACGGGAGGTAGGCGCCAGCCTTGGGGTGAATAAATCCTTCTATCAGGGACTTTTTCTGGCGCCGACTGTGGTGAATGCTGCGCTGAAGGGCGCGATTTTTGCAGCGAATATTTTTGAAAAACTGGGCTTTCCCGTTGTTCCAAACGGGAGGGAAAGCCGTCATGATATCATTCAGGCTGTGGAGTTTGGAAGGCCGGAGGGCGTGATCGCTTTCTGTAAGGGAATCCAGGCAGCTGCGCCGGTGGACAGCTATGTGACGCCGGAGCCCTGGGCCATGCCGGGATATGATAGTGATGTGATTATGGCAGCAGGAGCCTTTGTTCAGGGATCTTCCATTGAACTGAGTGCGGACGGTCCCATTAAGCCGCCCTATGCTGTGTATTTTCAGGGAGGACTTACCTGGCCTCACGCGAAGCTTGGTATCCTGATGGCTCTGCAGAAGCTGACGGAAGCAGGGATTGTGGAGCTGTGAAGGAAGGAGCGCATATGCAGGTAGTTGTAATCGGAGCCGGAGCTTCCGGCCTGATGGCTGCGATCTTCGCAGCTGCTTCAGGGGCCCGGGTGACGGTTCTGGAATCCATGGAAAAGCCCGGGAAAAAGCTTCTGACCACCGGAAACGGGCGCTGCAATCTGACGAACCGTTTTGCCGGAACCCCCGGTATTTACCGGGGCGGCGATCCCAGGGCGGTCCGGGCTGTTCTGGCACAGTATCCGCCGGAGAAAACGCTGGATGATTTTGCCTCCTTCGGCCTTTTCACTCAGGAAAAGCAGGATGGCTGCGTGTATCCGGTTTCCGGCCAGGCCTCGTCAGTACTGGAGATTCTGCTGGCGGAAGCTGCCAGGAGAAAAGTGAAGATCAAATGCAGGGAAAAAGCTGCTGCAATCGAAAGAGAAGGAACACACTGGAAGGTTGTCACCGAGACCTGGAGCTACGAAGCTGACCGGGTCATTCTGGCCTGCGGCAGCAAGGCAGCGCCGCTGACAGGCTCTGACGGAAGCGGATACGCTCTGGCGGAAGCTCTTGGACATGGGATCCGCAGGCCGCTTCCTGCACTGGTTCCCTTAAAAATACGGGATCAGGATATCCGCTCCCTGGAAGGCGTCCGCTGCCATGCGAAAGTGACGCTGCAGACGGAACCGGAAAAAGCTGTTTATGAAGCGGAAGGGGAGCTGCAGTGGACCGGCTACGGCATTTCCGGTATTGTTGTTTTTCAGCTGAGCCGGTATGCGGTCTGCGCCCTGGCGGAAGGGAAAAAAGCCACGGTTCGTCTGGATCTTCTGGATGGTCTGGACCGCGGAAAAATCAGGGAGCGTATGCTCCGCTCCCTGGAGCGCTGTCCGGGAAAAACAAACGAAGAGCTGTTTGCCGGACTCTTTTCCAAAAAACTGGTGCCTTTTCTGATCCGGCGAAGCGGAGCAAAAAACGGCCAGCCGGCTTCCGGGGAAAGTATTTCCCGGATTCTGGAGGCTTCCGGGGCTATCTGTCTGGAGGTCTGCGGCTCCAAATCCTTTGAGGCAGCTCAGTGCTGCAGCGGAGGGGTGCCTCTTTCGGAAGTGAATACGGAAACCATGGAATCAAAAATTGCCCCGGGGATTTATCTGACAGGTGAACTCCTGGATGCAGATGGCCCCTGCGGCGGCGATAACCTGCAGTGGGCCTGGAGCACCGGTGCGATTGCAGGAATATATGCGGGAGTGAAAAAAGAATGATTCGAATTCAACAGTTAAAGCTGCCATGCGGCCATACCGAGCAGGAGCTGCGCCGGGCTGTCCTGGCGGCTCTTTCCGTTACGGAGTCTGAGCTGATCTCTTTTGAAATCCGGAAAAAATCTCTGGATGCCAGGAAAAAGCCCAGGCTTTTTTACAGTTATGTCATTGATGCCCAGGTTAAGAACCAGAGCCGTATTTTAAAGAAGAAAAAGCCGGGGCTGGCTGCTGCGGAACCCAGGGGTTATGAATACCCCCAGGCGGGGACGGAAAAGCTCCGTGTGCGTCCTGTCATTGTGGGAACGGGGCCGGCCGGCCTGTTCTGCGGCCTGGTGCTTTCCCGCATGGGCTATCGTCCCCTTCTGCTGGAAAGGGGCGAGGATGTGGACACACGTCGGGAGAAGGTGGATGCTTTCTGGCAGACGGGAATTCTGGATCCTTTCTCCAATGTCCAGTTCGGGGAGGGAGGCGCAGGAACCTTTTCGGACGGTAAGCTGAATACGGCTGTGAAGGATGTATCCGGACGGAATTATTATGTGCTGAAAAGCTTTGTGGAAGCCGGAGCGCCGGAGGAGATTCTCTATCTGAATAAACCGCATATCGGCACGGATATCCTGCGCACGGTGGTAAAAAATATCCGAAAAGAGATTCTGTTCCTTGGCGGAGAAATCCGTTTTCGTACCTGTCTGACGGATCTTTTTCTGAAGGACGGTGCCCTTTCCGCAGTGGAACTCAATGGCGCGGAGCGTATGGACTGCCAGGTTCTGGTCCTTGCCATCGGCCACAGTGCCCGGGATACCTTTGAAATGCTTTCCCGAAAGCCCATCTGTATGGAGCAGAAACCCTTTGCGGTGGGTGTGCGGATCGAGCATCCTCAGGAGATGATCGATCTGTCCCAGTACGGGCAGCCCAGGGGAGAACAGCTGCCGGCAGCAGACTATAAGCTGACCCGGAATCTGGAAAACGGGAGAGGGGTTTATTCCTTCTGCATGTGCCCGGGGGGCTACGTGGTAAATGCTTCCTCCGAACAGGGGCGGCTGGCAGTCAACGGAATGAGCTGCCATGCCAGGGATGGCAGGAATGCCAACAGTGCCATGGTTGTCACCGTTTCCCCGACAGATTTCGGATCAGAGCATGTGCTTGCCGGGATGGAATTTCAGCGGAGGCTGGAGCGTCTGGCTTACCAGGCAGCCGGAGGGAAGGTACCGGTGCAGCTTCTGGGGGATTTCTGTTCCGGAAGAAAGAGCACCGGTCTGGGAGAGGTTCTGCCGTCCATCCGTGGACAATGGGAGCTTTCGGATGTCCGGAGCTGCTTCCCGGAATCGCTGGCTGCTTCTCTTACAGAGGGGATTCTGGACTGCGGGCGTATGATCCGGGGCTTTGACAGGCCGGATGCGGTACTTTCCGGTGTGGAGAGCCGTACCTCATCCCCTGTACGGATTTTGCGGGGAGAGTCCCTGGAAAGCAGCATTGCCGGCCTTTATCCCTGCGGAGAGGGTGCGGGATATGCCGGCGGAATCACTTCCGCAGCCATGGACGGGATTAAAACCGCAGAAGCCCTGATCCGGCGTTTCCGGCCGAACTGAGGGAGGTTAAGGCTTCCTTTTCGGGTTGATAAAAAAAATTTAAGATTCTAAAGAGTATACATTATTTTGAATTTATGGTAGAATGGGTAGAACGAAATACACTGTTTTCTTTTTCAGCCGGGAGAGGGTCGGAAAAGAAAATGATCAAAACCATGAAACAACTACCTGAAGATGAAAAACCATATGAAAAAACTCTGCTTTTTGGCACCCGGTCGCTCACAGACGCAGAACTTCTGGCGGTTATCTTAAGAACAGGAGCCAAGGGTATTTCTGCCCTGGAGCTTTCCAAGTCTGTACTGAATGCGTCCGCGGCTCCCAAAGGCCTGCTGGGCCTTCATCAACTTACCGTAAACGATCTGATGAAAATCCATGGAATCGGAAAAGTAAAAGCCATACAGATACAGTGTATTCTGGAACTGTCCAGGCGAATCGCCAAGGCGTCCTCCAGTTCCGGATTATGTTTTCAGCATCCGTCCACGATTGCGGACTATTATATGGAGGATTTTCGGCACAGCGGGCAGGAGCAGATCGTTCTGATGATGCTGAATACCCGCTGTCGCCTGTTGGGAGAAAAAGTGATTTCGAAAGGTACGGTGACAGGGGCGCTGATTTCACCCAGGGAGATTTTTCTGGAGGCTCTGCATTATCAGGCCGTATCCATCGTCCTGGTACATAATCATCCCAGCGGTGATCCGACGCCCAGCCGGGAGGATATTCTGCTGACTAAAAGAGTGATGGAAGCCGGAGAACTGATCGGGATCAGTCTGATGGATCATGTGATTATCGGAGACCGGACTTATATCAGCATGAGAGAGGAAAAGATTTTATGTCCTTAAAACGAACATGTGGGGTTGACTTGGGAAGCGACACCATTAAAATTACCGACAGGCGCGAGAAACGCTATCTCTGTGAAAAAAATATGATTGCTATCCGGAAAAAGACCAGGGTGATTGCCATCGGTGAGGATGCGTGGGAGATTTTCGAAAAGGCTCCGGCGGATGTCTATGCGGGCTGTCCAATCAGAGACGGCGCGTTGGCGGAGGGAAGGAATCAGGAGCTGATTCTGATTAATCTGGTAAAAAAGTTTTCCACTTTCTTTACCAGGCATCCGGATCTTTATGTGACAGCCCCTTCGGATATTTCTCAGGTAGAGCGGCGTGCCTACTATAAGATTTTAAACGGCGGACTTCGGGCGAAACACGTCTGGATGGTGGAGAAAGGGATTGCCGATGCAGCCGGGATCGGCATGCCTCTGGATGATCCTTCCGGAAACATGATTGTGAATCTTGGCGGTGGTCATACGGAGATTTCCGTCATATCCGATGGGAAAATTATTTTGAATAAAGTGCTGCGTATCGGCGGGCAGAAGCTGGATGAGGACATCGCCTTCATGGCGCGCCGGCAGTATCAGCTTCATATTGGCAGCCGGACCGCGGAGGAGCTGAAGAACCAGCTTGCCAGTATCGGTGAGATTCCGCAGAAAACCATGAAGGTATACGGGATCCATACGGTGACCGGCCTTCCGAAGATGGAGGAGATTCCTGCTCTTTCGGTCAGTGTGGCCATTTTGGAAACCATCGAACAGATTACGGAAGCGGTTCACACCATGCTGGAGCGTACTCCGCCCCAGCTCCTGGAGGATATCCGTAGGGCAGGGATTTATCTGACCGGAGGCGTTTCCCAGATTCCCGGACTGGCTCTTTCCATGCAGCATGAGCTGGAGATTCCGGTTTATCAGGTGCAGGATCCGATGTCCTGCGGTGTTCGGGGACTTGTGCGGATCATGAATGATCCGGCTCTTCGGAAAACCGCCCGTTTTTCATTGAAAGAATTTGCCGGAAATACCATTTAAAAGAGGAATTCCTATGAAAAAGAAACCAAATGACTCCATGAAAAGTAAATATATTTTTGTCATTCTGTGCGTCGTATGCTGCGGTCTGATTTTTCTGACCTTCACAAGCGATATGGCCTCAGGACCGTTAAAATACGCAGCGGGCCTGATTACCCCCATTCAGAAGGGGATGAATGAAGTGGGCAACTGGATTGCGGATAAAGGGGACTATTTTCAGGATTCGGTAAATCTTGCGGCTCAGAACCGGGAGCTTCAGGAAAAGGTTGATGCTCTGACGGCGGAAAACAGTCAGCTTCTCCAGGATCAGGAAGAGCTGGAACGTCTCCGGGATCTTCTGGAGCTGGATCACCAGTATTCGGATTATGAAAAGGTCGGAGCCAGGATTACAGCCAGGGACACCGGGAACTGGTTCAATGTCTTTACCATTGACAAAGGCACGGATGACGGCGTGCAGGTTGACTGCAACGTGATTGCCAATGGCGGTCTCGTGGGCATTGTCATTGATGCGGGGCCCAACTGGGCTACAGTTCGGTCCATTATCGATGACAACAGCAATGTCAGCGCCATGGTGTCCAAAACCTCGGATACCTGTATTATTGCAGGTGATCTGCGGCTGATTGATGAGGGAAAGATAAACCTCGTCAAGCTGACGGATGCGGCGGATCGGGTTACAGAGGGGGATAAGGTTGTTACCTCCGATATCAGTGACCGTTATCTGCCGGGAATCCTGATTGGTTATATCAGCGAGATTTCCATGGATTCCAATAACCTGACAAAATCGGGCTATATTACGCCGGTGGTGGATTTCCGCCATCTTCGGGAGGTTCTGGTGATCAAGGAACGAAAAAACCGGGATGGAGCAGAGGCCTTAAACCGTCAGGAGGAGTCGGAGACGGATATGCTGATTCAGACGGAGGGGCTTCCGGAGGAGCAGACGGAGGAGAGTACCCAGGCGGATGGTGAGACAGCCGCTCTGGAAGAGTAAGAGAAAGAAGGTGCCGGAGATGAAACGACGGATTGTGATGCTGCTTCTTATTTTTGTAGGCTTTCTTCTGCAGTCCACTCTGCTGAAGCAGATCGCCATCGCCAGTATTTCCCCGAACCTGTTGCTGATCCTCACCGTGTCCTTTGGCTTGATGCGCGGGAAGCGTGAGGGGATGTTCATGGGATTCTGCTGCGGGTTTCTGACAGACCTGTTTTATGGAGAAGTCCTGGGCTTTACTTCGCTTCTCTATGTGGTGATTGGTTATCTGTGCGGCTTCTGCTACCGTATTTTTTATGATGATGACATTAAAATGCCGGTGGTTCTGATCGCGGCCGGCGATCTGGTCTATGGGATCGGCATGTATCTGTTCCAGTTTCTGCTGAGAGGCAGAATTGATTTTTTCTATTACCTGAGGAGGATTATCATTCCGGAAGTAATCTATACCATGATTCTTACCATTCTTTGTTACCGCCTCCTTCTGGCTTTGAATCGGAAACTGGAAAAAGGAGAACAGAGGAGTGTAGACAGCTTTGTTTAATTATGTGAAGAGCTCTTTATCAAAAGCAATTAAATCCAGAATGATTGTTCTGGTTATCCTGTTTCTTCTCATGGCTTTTATCCTGATTAACCGGCTTTTCCATCTTCAGATCCTGAACGGAGAAGCGTATCTGAATGATTTTACCATGCAGATCAAAAAGGAAAAGGTGATTAAAAGTACCCGGGGAGAGATTTATGACAGCGACGGGAATCCCCTTGCCTACAATAAACTGGCTTATACGGTGACCTTTGAAGATATCGGATCTTATGACAGTACCCGGGAGATGAATCTTTCTCTGAACAGCAGCATGTATGGACTGCTGCGGGTGATCGAGGACAATGGCAATGAGATTCTGATGAATTTCGGCATTGGCCTGGATAAAAACGGGGAATACTATTTTACCAAAAGTGGGTTTAATCTCCAGCGTTTTAAGGCGGATGTTTACGGGCAGGCGTATATTGATGACATGACAGATGCCCAGAAGAACGCCACCGCCCAGGAAGTGATGGATGACCTTGTTTCTTCGAAGTATTATGGAATTGTGGCAGAATATACCGCGGAAGAGCTGGAGGCCTATCATCTTCCCTCTTCCTTTACAAAAGAAGAGATTCTGAAGCTTACCTGTATGCGGAGTAATGTAGCTGCCAACAGCTATCAGAAGTATGTGTCCACCGAGATTGCCAGGGATGTCAGCGAAGTAACCGTTGCTATTATCATGGAAAACAAAGATAATTATCCAGGTGTGGATGTGGTGGAGGATTCCATCCGTGTTTACGAGGACAGCAAATATTTTGCGCCTCTGATCGGCTATACCGGGCAGATTTCCGCGGAGGAGCTGGAAGAGCTCAATGAGGCCGGCGGAGATTACAGCAGCAGCGATATTGTGGGAAAGACCGGACTGGAGCAGTATTTTGAATCAGAGCTGCAGGGATCCAAGGGATCCAAGGTCATTTACGTGGATAATCTCGGGAAGACCATTTCCGAGGAGGCGCAGATCGATCCCCAGGCGGGAAATGATATTTATTTGACCATCGACCGGGATCTGCAGATCGCGGCTTATGATATTCTGGAGCAGGTCATTGCCGGTATTGTCTGGAGCAATATGGTGGATTCCAAGGAATTTGACCGGGAGAGCGTAAGCTCTGACTATATTCGGATTCCGGTGTATGATGTGTACTATGCCCTGTTTGAAAATAATATTATTGATGCCTCCCATCTGTCCTCGGAGGATGCCAGCCCGGTGGAAAAACAGATTTATCAGTCCTTCCTGGCAAAGGAGACGCAGGTATTTTCCTATATCCGCAGTGAACTGACCAGCCAGAATCCTACGGCTTATAAGGATCTGGATGAGGAATGGCAGGTGTACATTTCCTATATTGTGAATACCATGCTGATGCAGGATACGGGGATCCTGGATGGGGACGGCATTGACAGGCAGGATCCCACCTATATCGCCTGGACAACGGAGGAAACCATCAGCCTGAAGGAATATCTGACCTATGCCATTTCCCAGGGATGGGTGGATGTGACAAAGATTCCGATGGACAGCGAATATCTGGATGCCAATGAGATCTTTAATGCTCTTGCGGATTATATTCAGGAATATCTGGCGGAGGATGACGGCTTCAGCCGGAAGATTTACAAATATATGATCAAGAACGAGCAGCTGAACGGTACGGATATCTGTTTGATTCTCTTCGACCAGGGGATCCTGGAGATGAATGTGGACGATTACAATGCTCTGTCCAGCGGTACCATCAGTGCCTATGATTTTATCCGGGCAAAGATTTATAACCTGGAGCTGACGCCTGCGGAGCTGGCACTGGAGCCCTGCTCCGGATCAGTTGTGATTACCGATCTGACCGGAAATGTGCTTGCATGTGTGACCTATCCGGGGTATGATAATAACAAGCTGGCCAACAATATGGATTCCGATTATTATTATAAGCTGTACAACGATTTATCCTATCCCTTCTATAATAAGGCTACCCAGGAGGTTACGGCCCCAGGTTCTACCTTCAAGCTTGTGACTTCCACAGCGGGACTTAAGGAGGGGCTGATTGATCCCTATAATACGGTGATCAACTGTCTCGGTAAGTTTGAGGATGATGATCCGCCCATCAACTGCTGGATTTATTCGGATGCGCTGGGATATGGTTCCCATGGCCCGGAAACCCTGGTATCTGCCATCAAGGACTCCTGTAACTACTATTTTAACACAGTGGGCCTGATGCTGGGACAGGATTCCAGCGGGGAGTATTCGGATGCAGACGGGATTGCGAAAATGACGGAATATGCCAAAATGTACGGGTTTGATGCCAAGACCGGGATTGAAATCGGTGAGACTTCGCCGCACATTGCCCAGTACGACGCACCCCGTGCTGCCATGGGACAGTCGGATAATGCTTTTACCACGTCCCAGCTGGCGCGTTACGTCAGCACTCTGGCCAACCGGGGAACCTGCTATGATCTGACGCTTCTGGATCGGATCACGGATTCTCAGGGGAATGTTCTGGAGGAAAAGGAACCTGTGGTACACAATATTGTAGAGATGACGGATGATCAGTGGGATGCGATCCATACCGGCATGAACCAGGTGGTTACCATGAACTCCACCAGCGTGTTCAAGGATATGACGAATTTCAGTCTGGCCGGGAAGACCGGTACCGCTCAGGAGCGTACCGATCAGGCCAACCATGGGCTGTTTGTGGGATTTGCTCCCTATGAGGAGCCGGAGATTGCCTTTGCGGTTCGTATTACAAACGGTTATTCTTCCAGCAACGCGGCGTCTGTGGCCAGGGATATTCTGAGTTACAAGTACAATCTGAAAGATAAATCAGAAATTATTGACGGAAGTGCAACCGAGGTACAGTCGGGCCAGTCAACAGACTAAGAGACAGGCTGTCGGAATTCAGGCTGCATTTGGAAAGGAAAGTTACAGGAGGCTGTCATGAATCCAACATCTGTTATTATTAAAAGTAATAAATATGGCCTGATTGTCATACTGGACGATAAGCTTCCATTTGAGGAACTGTTAAAGGACATTGCCTTCAAGTTCGAAGAATCAGCGAAATTTTTTAAAAACGCCAAGATGGCCATATCCTTCCGGGGCAGGGTTCTCACCAAGCCCCAGGAGCGCCAGGTAGTAGAGACCATCGTGAAAAGCTGCGGTGTCCACATTCTCTGTATTGTGGACGAGCCCAAGGAACATGAGGAATACTACCGCCAGATCCTTTCCTATGCCTTGGAGGAGAAAGAGGATCAGGACGGACAGTTTTACAGGGGAACGCTGCGGGCCGGACAGGTTCTGGAGACAGAAACCAGCGTCGTCATCCTGGGAGACGTGAATCCGGGAGCAAATGTGATTTCCAAGGGAAATGTGGTGGTTCTTGGCTCCTGCAGGGGAAATGTCTACGCCGGAGCTACCGGGGATAAGAGCTGCTTTATCGCTGCCCTGGTGATGAAGCCCATTCAGGTGCGCATTGCGGATAAAATGGCGCGCAGTGCCATTACGAAGCGGACGGACAGCGGAGAATACAAGGTAGACCCCAAAATCGCCTATATAAAGGATGATCATATCAACATCAAGCCGATTACATCCGAAAATCTGAACGAGCTTTCTATCTGACCGGATCAGGCAGTTATCCGGTTGGGATCAGGCAGGAAAACGGATTGTGATATTCCTCCTGACACAAAACGGGTCAGAGAAAGGTACAGAAGAGACAGCTCTGAAAAGGCTGGAAAAGAGAGCGGAAAGAGAACAGAATCAGATGGAAAATGGAGGCAGATGCAATGAGTGAAGTAATTGTGGTGACATCAGGAAAAGGAGGCGTCGGGAAAACCACGGCGACTGCCAACCTGGGAGCGGGCCTGGCCCGGATGAATTTCAAAACCGTTGTGATCGATACGGATATCGGTCTTCGGAACCTGGATGTGGTGATGGGACTGGAGAACCGGATTGTCTATAATATGGTGGATGTGGTGGAAGGAAACTGTCGTCTGAAGCAGGCGTTGATCCGGGATAAGCGCTATCCCTGTCTGTTCCTTCTTCCTTCGGCCCAGACCAGGGATAAATCCGCTGTGACTCCGGAGCAGATGATTAAACTGACAGACGATCTGCGGGAGCAGTTTGACTACATCCTGCTGGACTGTCCGGCGGGCATTGAGCAGGGATTTAAGAATGCCATTGCGGGTGCTGACCGGGCCATTGTGGTGACAACTCCGGAAGTGTCTGCGATTCGTGACGCGGACCGGATTATCGGGCTTCTGGAGGCCAATGACATGCGGAAGATTGATTTGCTGATCAATCGTCTGCGTATGGATATGATCCGCAGAGGTGATATGATGTCGGTGGAGGATGTGATTGAGATCCTGGCCGTGAATCTGATCGGGGCTGTGCCGGATGATGAGAATGTGGTGATATCCGCCAATCATGGCGAGCCTCTGCCGGAGAGTCAGTCGGATGCCGGACAGGCTTTTTCCAATATCTGCCGGAGAATCACCGGAGAGGCGGTTCCGCTTCTGGATCTGAATAAAACCTCCGGACTGCTGTCCAGGCTGACCGGTATCTTTCATAGAAATCAGTGAGGTGAGATCAGGTGATCCATAGCAGCGGAAAACGGGAACGCGCGTCCGGTTCCATCGCAAGGAACCGGCTGGAAACGGTCCTTCTGGCGGATCGGCTGAACTGCTCACCGGAGACGGTGGAACTGATGAAACGTGACATATTAGCTGTCATGGATAAATACCTGGCCTGCGACCAGTTTGACATTACGGTTCATCTGGATATCGCGGCCCATGTAAAGCAAGGTGGGAAACATGTTAAGACAGTACAAATTAAAGGACTATAAATTCAGCCTCGTTTTTCTGGTAATTGCCCTGTCCGTAATCGGGATCCTGATTATCGGGAGTGCCCAGAGCTCTGTGCAGAATAAACAGATTCTGGGTCTGGTTCTTGGGCTTGTCCTGATGGTGATTGTGTCCCTGATTGACTATACCTGGCTGATCAGCTTTTATTGGCTGGAATACTTTTTCGGCATTGCCATTCTGCTGGCTGTGGAGCTGGTGGGGCATACAGCCGGAGGAGCGACCAGATGGATTGATCTGGGCTTTTTTCAGTTCCAGCCTTCCGACGTGGAAAAGATTATTCTGGTGTTGTTTTATGCGAAGCTGTTTTCAAAATATGAAGAAAAACTCAGTACATTTAAGATGATTCTGTTTTTTCTGATCACGCTGGGGATCCCTGTATTCCTGATTTACCGCCAGCCGAATCTTTCCACCAGTATTTTGATTTTGCTCCTTTTCTGTGCAATGATTTTTGCCGCAGGCTTGAGTTATAAAATAATTGGTGGTATTATAGCAGTGTGCGTTCCTGTTGCCGTGATTTTTTTCGGAACCATGCTTCAGCAGGGGCAAAGCTTTTTCCTGGCTTATCAGATGCAGCGTATTCTGGCGTGGCTTCATCCGGAGGATTACCCGGATCTGGCCCGTCAGCAGCAGAATTCTATCATTGCTATTGGTTCCGGGCAGCTGTATGGAAAGGGGCTGGACAACAACGCCGTTTCTTCTGTTAAGAACGGCAATTTCATCGCGGAAGCACAGACAGACTTTATTTTCGCGGTGGCAGGGGAGGAGCTGGGATTTCTCGGCTGCTGCATCATTATTATTCTGGAGCTTCTGGTTGCTCTGGAATGTGTCCGGATTGGTCAGAATGCCAGAGAGCTTTCCGGAACGCTGATCGGATGCGGAATGGGCGCACTGATCTTTATTCAGTGTTTTATTAACATCTGTGTGGCCACCGGGCTGATGCCGAATACAGGTCTGCCGCTGCCTTTTGTCAGCTATGGACTGACTTCGCTGGTGAGCTTTTTTATCGGTATCGGGATTGTGCTGAATGTCGGTCTGCAGGTCAGAAAGTATTGATTGTATTATATGAGCGAATTGCGAATGTTTTCGTCGATTTTGAAAGTGCGCAGCACGGAAAAATCGACGGAAGGCTCATTTGTCGGGTAACTCATTATATCTGTGAAGGTACGGAACAGATACAAATGGACATAAATTGAAGGAGGTATCATTTCATGAATGTAGGTCTTGTTGCACATGATGCAAAGAAGAAATTAATGCAGAATTTCTGCATTGCGTACCGCGGAATTTTATGTAAAAACAACCTTTACGCCACGGCTACCACCGGCAGGCTGGTGGAAGAGGTGACGAATCTGAATATTTATAAGTTTCTGGCCGGGCATCTTGGGGGAATCCAGCAGCTTGCGGCTCAGATCGAGAATAACCAGATCGACCTGATGATTTTCCTGCGGGATCCCCTGTCACCGAAAAAGCATGAGCCTGATATCAAAAATATTTTCCGGCTCTGCGATACCCATAATATTCCGCTGGCTACCAATCTGGCTACGGCAGAGCTGCTGATTAAATCTCTGGACAGAGGAGACCTTGAGTGGCGTGAAATGTATAAATAACTGTCGGAAAAAGGACAGCCGCGAAAAGGATCAAAAATATGGAAAATACCCGATATACGCGTAACCGCAGAAGGGAGCAGGAACGGATCCGGCAGCAGAAAGCTGTTCGGCGTTTCCTGGTTCTTCTGTTTCTTTTGCTGATTGTGCTGATGGCTGCTGTTTATGTATTCCTGATCAGGGATCATGAGCTGGAGCTGATGATGCCCTATGACCGGACCAGCCAGGTTTTTGGAATGGAGCAGGTCAAATCGGAGGACGGTACCGCTTCCGGCTTCGCGCAGGAGCTCTGCGTCTCCAATGAGGATGTGGATGCGGCCAGTCTTTCTCTGGAATCTTCAAGTGCAGGGATTTTTGATGAAGGTTCCCGGGAAGTCCTTTATGCGAAGGGGATTCATGAAAAACGTTATCCGGCCAGCCTTACGAAGATTATGACCTGCCTGGTGGCGCTGAAATACGGAAACCCCGATGATGTGGTGACAGTTGGGCAGGAGTGCCGGGATATTGAGTATGGATCTTCGGTCTGTGCCATTAATCCAGGTGACCAGCTGACTTTACGGGAGCTGATTTTCGGTCTGATGATCAATTCCGGAAATGATGCTGCCATGACCATTGCCCAGTATGTAGGCGGCAGCGTGGAGGGCTTCGTGGAGCTGATGAATCAGGAGGCAGCCAGAATCGGTGCAACACAGACCCATTTTGTAAACCCCCATGGTCTGCAGGATGAGGATCATTATACTACCGTCTATGACGTTTATCTGATGTTTCATGAAGCTCTGAAATATCCGGACTTTCTGGATGTGATCGGCCGCCACAATTATTACATTACGATATCCAATGTGGATGGCACAAGCAGGGAGGTGGTCTGGGAGTCCACCAACCATTATTTCATCAATCAGGCCACGCCGCCGAAGAATGTTCAGGTAGTGGGCGGAAAGACCGGTACCACCGATGAAGCCGGCGCATGCCTCTGCCTTTACAGCAAAAATAAATACGGCACGCCATTTATCTCGATTATCATGAAATCCCCTTCCAAAGAAGGGCTGTATCAGGAGATGAATGAATTGTTGTCTAAAACTAACAAATAGTAGTTGTGTTTTTTTGAGATTCATATTATAATTGACCTATAATACTTGTGTCGAACAGACTGAAGGAGGAGATTACAATGATAAAAATCATCGCAGGCAAAAAGGGAAAGGGAAAGACAAAGTATCTGCTGGAAATGGTAAATTCAGAAATCAAGACAGCACACGGAAACATCGTTTATCTGGACAAGAGTTCCAAGCATATGTATGAGCTGAACAATAAGGTTCGTCTGATTGATACTTCTGAATATGCTCTGAAAGATACCAGCGAATTTGTCGGTTTCATTTATGGTATCCTTTCACAGGACAATGATCTGGAGCAGGTTTATCTGGACAGCTTCCTGAAGATCGCGAATCTTGAAGGAGCTGACGTTACAGCTGCACTGGCTGAGCTGGACAGCATTGGAGAGAAGTATCATATTACCTTTGTCATCAGTATTTCACTCGATGAGGACGATTTGCCGGAATACGCAAAATCTAAAGTTGTAATTTCATTGTAATACATAGAAGACTGCTGCTGGAATGCTTCATGCAGCAGTCTTTTTCTGTCATGGCGACGAGGAAAATGGACATCGTGCTTGTACGAATGGACATTTGACGACCGCTGAACAGGACAAGATACGCAAAGCATATCTTGCCTCTGTCACAGGAGAGCCAATGGGCTTTCCTGTGACAGAAATTTTTCCTGAAGTTCTCAGGATGCCTCATCCATAGCCTGTCCGATTCGACCATACAGGCTCAGCATGTAAAGACCGGCCAGTCCTACCAGAGCGTAGATGATCCTGGAAATCCAGGTCATATCTCCAAACAGAAACGCAACCAGATCCAAACGGAAAAATCCGATCAGTCCCCAGTTCACCGCACCTATGATTCCGAGAGTCAGGCAAGTGTAATCGATACATTTCATATTCATGTTTTACCTCCTTTGCTGGTTTTAGTTTTACCGCGAATCTGCTTTTTATACAAAACATTGTTGTCCTGCTGTCAGAAACGTGATAAAATACGCAGAGAGGAGGAACCAAGATTGCAGAAACAAAAAAAATCAAAGAAAATTATTCCATACAAAAGAGTATCCTTTTTTAATATTGGTACGGTTCTTTTCGGCATTCTGTTTATTTATATGGTAATCTGCCTGTTCCTTTATCTGACCTCCACCCATGTCACGCCTTATGAGGTTACAGAAGGGTCCCTGTCCGGAAATTACCGGTTTACGGCACTGGCATTAAAATCAGAAACAATTGTCCGCGCGGAGGAATCCGGAACGGTTACTTACTATGCCAGGGAAGGCAGTAAAGCAGGAAAAGGGAACAGCATCTGTTCTATTGATCAGGGTGGGAGAATCCAGGAGATTTCTTCCAGCAGCGCGGCAGGGGACGGGAGCTCCACCCTGGATGAGGAGAGCCTGAGTTATCTGCGGCAGAAGATGGCGTCTTTTGTGAAATCCTATCGCCAGGAGAATTTCCAGAATGTTTACAATTTTAAAGCAGATCTGGAAGGGGCGATTATGGAGCTTACCAGCGAGGAAGCACTGACCAGTGCGGATGAGGCGGCGCATATTTCCAGCCTGCTGAATCTCTGCACAGCGCCTGCGGAAGGCATTCTGGTGCTGTCCACGGACGGATATGAGGATAAGACGCCGGAGACCGTGACAGCTGCGGATTTTGATCAGAAGAATTATAAAAAAGAGAATCTGCGCCTGAATACCACGGTCAGGAGCGGTGATGCGATTTATAAGCTGGTGACAGATGAAACCTGGCATCTGATGATTCCGCTGGATCAGAAAACCGCCACGGATCTGGCAGACCTTTCCACAGTGAAATTTCGTTTTCAGAAAGATGGTTCGGTTTTTTATGCCAACTTTTCAATTTTGCAGAACGAAGGCTCTTATTACGGAGATCTGGTGCTGAAAAATTCAGTGATCCGTTTCAGCTCTGACCGTTTTGTGGAGATTGAGCTTCTGCTGAATCAGAAAACCGGATTAAAGATTCCCACAAGCGCCATTGCCAAAAAGAGCTTTTTTAAGATTCCCAAAGAATACTGTACCTATAATGAAGAAAGTCCCAACGAGGTGCGGATGATCAAGGAAACCTATGCCATAGACGGCTCTGCTGTTCAGAAGACCATTACGGCGACGCTGTATGACCAGACGGATGACGATTTTCTGGTGGATGTCAGCCTTTTCAAAGAGGGTGACTGTGTGGTAATGCCGAATTCCACCAAACGTTTTCTGGTTTCCGAGGTGCAGTCCCTGCAGGGCGTTTACAATATCAATAAAGGCTATGCCGTGTTCCGGGAGATTTCGATCATTGATCAGAATGAGGAATACTGCATTGTGGAAGAAGGATCCACTTATGGTTTGTCCCAGTATGATCATATCGCTCTGGACGCTTCCACGGTAAATGATGAAGAAATTGTGTTCTGACGCCAGCGGATTTGATTATTTGATGCTGATTTCAAGATGGAAGTGAGTGAACACCATGGTAAAAGAAAATTTATTGGAAGTAGAACAGCGAATTCAGGAAGCCTGTAAAAAAAGCGGCCGTGCCAGAGAAGAAGTTACCCTGATTGCGGTGAGCAAAACCAAGCCGGTTTCCATGATTGAGGAAGCGATGGCGGAAGGGATCCTTGAATTCGGAGAAAATAAACCTCAGGAGCTGAAGGAAAAGTATGAAGTGCTGCCGAAAAACCTTCACTGGCATATGATTGGCCATTTGCAGAGAAATAAGGTGAAATATGTGGTGCCCAGGGCCTGCATGATACACTCCATTGATTCCCTCCGTCTGGCGGAGGAGGTCAGCCAGGAAGCGGTGAAGCTTGGAATCCGGATGCCGGTTCTGGTGGAGGTGAATGTGGCGGAAGAAGACAGTAAATTCGGCGTAACCCTTCCGGAAACAGAGGCCTTTATCCGGCAGATTTCGCCGCTTCCCGGGATCTCTGTCCAGGGCCTGATGACAATTGCTCCCTTTGTCGAAAATGCCGAAGATAATCGGATAGTTTTTGAAAAATTAAGAAAATTATATGTTGACATAAAAAGCAAAAACATTGATAATGTTAATATGTGCAGTTTGAGCATGGGTATGACCGGGGATTATCAGGTCGCCATTGAAGAAGGTGCTACGATGGTCCGCGTGGGAACGGGGATCTTCGGAGAGCGCCAGTATACGATATGACAAAGATAGGAGATAAAACATGGGAGTATTGGACAAATTCTTAAACGCAATGAAGTTGAATGATGATGGATTTGATGATGAAGAATTTCTGGATGATGAGATAGATGATTACGAAGAAACCCGCCCGAAAAAGCGTTTTTTTAAGAAGCTGGATGATGATGAAGAAGAAATGGACGATTTCGGCTATGACAATGTAGATACGGTAAAGACCGAGAAAAAACCAAAAACCAGCAAGTTCCAGCCAAAGCAGACACGCCAGAGCACGCCGACCAAACAGCCGGCTGCTTCCGGAAGCAAGATTTCCCCCATTCGTCCCAAGCGCAGCGGGAATGGCATGGAGGTCTGTGTGATTAAACCGAAGTCCATGGAGGATGCCAGAGAGATTACAGAAACTCTGCTGGACAATTGTACGGTTCTGCTGAATATGGAAGGACTGGATCTGGATATTGCTCAGAGAATCATCGATTTTTCCTCCGGTTCCTGCTTCGCCATCGGCGGCGGCCTGCAGAAAATCAGCAGCTATATTTTCATCATTACGCCTGCGTCTGTGGATGTGTCCGGGGATATTCAGGAGATTTTAAACGGGGCTTTCGACGTCCCGAGTATGCATACCAACTACTAGGAATCCGTTATGAATCAGGAAGAAGCACTTTTTCAGAAGCATCTGGTGGATCTGGCGCGGATTGCGGATCAGCGCTCCATTGTGACCTTCACCGATTTTCTGAATCTGAATGAATTGAATATTTTTCATACATATGAACAAAGGTTTTCCTTCGTAAAATGGAAAACCTTTGGCGGTTATGAGCATGCAGAGCGTCAGATGGCAGCCTTTATCCCTGATGCTCTTCTCTTTACATGGGATTATCCCATCGCCTGTCTGCGGATCCGTCCGCTGAACCGGAAATTTGCGGAGGACCTGAATCATCGGGATTATCTGGGGGCAGTTCTGAATCTTGGTATTGACCGCAGCAAAACCGGGGATATTTTAACAGGGGAAAAAGAGGCATGGATGTTCTGCACCGAGTCCATGGCAGATTTTCTGTGCCGGGAACTCACCAGGGTGCGGCACACTTCCGTTCTCTGTGAGCGCTGTGACAGCAGCGGGATCCAGGCATCGCTGAAGACGGAGGTGATTACCGGAACAGTTTCTTCTGTGCGTCTGGACAGTGTTCTGGCTGTGGCCTGCAGGGCATCCAGGAGCAGTCTGATTTCGTCCATTGAAGAAGGACGGGTTTTTGTCAATGGACGTCTGGTGACCTCCAACGGTCACCAGCTTCGGGAGGGAGATCTGATTTCACTGCGGGGAACCGGCCGTTTCCGTTTCCTGGAGGTTGGCTCCCAGTCTCGCAAGGGCCGTTATTTTATAAAAATCGAAAAATACCAATAGTGAGGTGTCTTATGAAAGAAGAAAGAGAAAATACAGGGCTTCCCGTACGATGTGACGGCAAGTCGGCCTATACGATTTACCTTGAGGAATCCTACGACAGGCTGAAGGAGTATCTGCCGGAGCTGGAGCCGGACAGGCGAAAGGTCTGTATTGTTGCGGACAGCAATGTCTGGGAGCTCTACGGCGGACAGGTGGAGGAGATTCTGAAGGATGCTTTTGATACGGTGATTTCCTTTGTTTTTCCTGCCGGAGAGTCCAGCAAAACCCTGGATACGGTCCGGGCGCTGTATGAAAAGCTGATCCTTGCACATTTTGACCGGAAGGACCTGCTGGCGGCCCTGGGCGGCGGAGTGACCGGTGACCTCACCGGCTATGCTGCAGCCACCTACCTGCGGGGGATTGATTTCATCCAGCTGCCCACCAGCCTGCTGGCTCAGGTAGACAGTAGCATCGGCGGAAAAACCGGTGTGGATTTTGACAGCTACAAAAATATGGTGGGAGCCTTTCACCAGCCTAAAATGGTGTATATGAATCTGGCAGCTCTGAAAACTCTTTCCGATGAACAGTTTGCCTGTGGGATGGGCGAGATCCTGAAACATGGCCTGATCAGGGATGCGGCTTATTATGAGTGGTGCATTAACAACATGTCAGAGATTCAGGAGAGGGACCTTACGGTTCTGCGGAAGATGGTGGAGCAGAGCTGCCGGATCAAGCGTGCGGTGGTCGAGAAGGATCCCACGGAAAAGGGCGACCGGGCACTGCTGAATTTCGGCCATACGCTGGGGCATGCCATTGAAAAGCAGATGCAGTTCCGGATGCTTCACGGGCAGTGCATTGCTCTGGGCTATCTGATGGCTGCTCATATTTCCTGGAAGCGAGAACTGATTTCCACGGAAGAATTTTTCGAAATCCGGGATATGAATGTGGGATTTGATCTGCCGATTTCTTTTTCCGGACTGGATCCGGAGGAGATTCTGGCTGCCAGCCGCTCGGACAAAAAGATGGAGCATGGCCAGATTAAGTTCGTTCTGCTGAAAAAAATCGGGAAGGCATTTCTGGACAGCACAGTAACGGATGAGGAGATGCTGGCGGCGATCCGCTACTTCCGGGATGAAGAGGCTGCTTATGAGTAAAAAAGGCCTGTCTGCACTGTCCGGAATGCTGGCGGTGATCCTTTTGACCGTGATTGATCAGTTTACAAAGTATCTGGCCTTCACCAGGCTCAGAGGTCAGGCCTCTGTCATGCTGATTCCCGGCGTCTTTGAACTGGAGTACGTGGAGAATCGGGGAGCGGCCTTTGGGCTTTTCGCGGACAGCAGGTGGATTTTTATGATCGGAAGCCTTGTGGTGTTTCTGGCTCTTTTATTTTTGTATTACAGGCTTCCACTGTCCGGAAAGTACCGGCCGCTCAGAATGGTCTGCATCGGCCTGTGCGCTGGAGCTGTGGGAAACATGATTGATCGGATTTGGCGGGGATATGTCATTGACTTTTTTTACTTTTCACTGATCGATTTTCCGGTCTTTAATGTGGCGGACTGCTATGTTGTGCTGTCCATTGCCGTATTTCTGTATCTGTTTTTCTTCTGCTACAAGGAAGAAGACTTTGCATTTCTCCAAAAGGGACGAAAAAAGGATGAGAACTGAATTTTTTGAAACGGAAACGGAGGCCAGGGGCCAGCGGATTGATAAATATCTTTCTGATCTGCTCCCGGACCTTTCCCGTTCTTATCTTCAGAAGCTTTTAAAGGATGCGCTTGTTCTGGCGGATGGAAAGGCCGTGAAGGCCAATTATAAGCTGACAGGGGATGAAGAGCTGGCAGTCACGATTCCGGATGCTCAGGAGCCGGATATTCTTCCGGAGGATATTCCTCTGGATATCCTTTATGAGGATGAGGAGCTTCTGGTGGTGAATAAACCCAAGGGCATGGTGGTACATCCGGCGGCCGGCCATTACAGCGGTACGCTGGTCAATGCGCTGATGTGGCACTGCAGGGATCAGCTTTCGGGAATCAACGGGGTTCTGCGTCCGGGGATTGTTCACCGGATTGACCGGGATACCACAGGTTCTCTGCTGGTGTGCAAAACAGATGCTGCTCACCGGTGCATTGCAGAGCAGCTGAAGGAGCATTCCATTACCAGGCGCTATCGTGCCATTGTCCACGGAGTGATCCGGGAAGAGGAGGGGACAGTCCATGCTCCCATCGGACGTCATCCCACAGACCGGAAAAAGATGGCAATCAATGAAAAAAACGGAAAAGAAGCCATCACACATTACCGGGTTCTGGAGCGTTTTCGCCAGTATACGTATATTGAGTGTGTACTGGAAACCGGCCGCACGCACCAGATCCGGGTCCACATGAGCAGCCTTCATCATCCCCTTCTGGGAGACGAGGTGTATGGACCTGCAAAGTGTCCCTATTCCCTTCAGGGGCAGACGCTTCATGCCATGACCCTGGGTTTTCTTCATCCGACGACAGGTGCCTATCTGGAATTTGAGGCACCATTGCCGGAATATTTCCAGGAATTGCTGCAAAAGCTTCCTTCTGACTAAATTGCTAAAAATACTATACATTTTTTGAAAAATATTGTATAATGTAACTATAGATGCGGAATTGATTGATTCTGAGAAAAGAAAGACAGAAAGGACGTGTTGCGTATGGCATACAAAACAATCGTTACAATCGGAAGACAGTACGGGAGCGGCGGAAAAGAGATCGGCATGAAGCTTGCGGAGAAGCTCGGAGTGAAATGCTATGATAAGGAGTTGCTTGACCGTGCAGCGAAGGACAGCGGGCTCTGCCAGGAGTTATTTGAGAATCATGATGAGAAGCCAACCAGCAGCTTTTTGTATTCTCTTGTAATGGATACGTATTCCACGGGCTATACTTCCGCCGCTTTTGCGGATATGCCCATTAATCATAAGATTTTCCTGGCACAGTTTAATTCCATCAAGGAGCTGGCAAAAGAGGGCCCCTGCATTATTGTGGGCCGCTGTGCGGATTATGCTCTGGCTGAGGACCCGAATCTGCTGTCCGTCTTTATCAATGCGAAGATGGATGTGAAGATCCGCCGGATTGCTTCCAAGTACAGCCTGACAGACGCCAAGGCAAAGGATCTGATCGTGAAGACCGATAAAAAGCGTGCCAGCTACTATAATTATTACTCCAATAAAAAGTGGGGAGACGCAGCCAGTTATAATTACTGCCTTGACAGCGGTTATCTTGGCATAGACGGTACGGTAGACCTGCTGAAGCATCTTGTGGATATGAAAGAGGGAAAAGCATGAAATTCGTCATTCAGCGCGTCACAGAGGCATCTGTGACCGTAGACGGCTGTGTGATCGGAGAGATCGGCCGCGGCTTTCTGGTGCTGATCGGTGTCGGGAAGGAGGACACGGAGGCGGAAGCGGACCGTCTGGTAAAAAAGATGACCGGGCTGCGGATTTTTGAGGATGAAAACGGAAAAACGAACCTGTCCCTGGCGGATGTGGGAGGCTCCCTTCTTCTGATTTCTCAGTTTACTCTTTATGCAGACTGCCGGAAGGGAAACCGTCCAAGCTTTGTCAATGCCGGAGAGCCCCAGAAGGCCCGTTCCCTTTACGAATATGTGATACAGGAATGTCGGAAAGCGGTTCCGGACGTCCAGTGTGGGGAATTCGGCGCTGATATGAAGGTGCGTTTATGCAATGACGGACCTTTTACGGTTATTCTGGAATCGTAGGCCGTCAGACCGGCTGTGAAGCAGTTTTTCGGTTCATGGTCAGAACGCGATCCATCTGAGGATCTTCTGTTTTTTCAAAACTTTGGCTGCCGGAATTTTCTGAAGCAAAACACTTCAGAAAATTCCGGCAGCTTTTTGTATGCATTTATCGATCCTCAGGTACCGGTATCCGCGAATCGTTTTTTCCAGGAACCCTTGAGATAACGGCCTGCCAGCAGAAAGAACCGGGTCACATTGTCTGCAATCATGCAGATCCAGATACTGGTCAGTCCGGTATGCAATACAAACAGGCAGAGACAGGCTCCGATGATCCGGATACCCCACATGGAAAAGATGCAACAGTAGAAGGGGGCTTTTGTATCACCGATTCCGTTGAAAATCCCTTCCAGAATGATCACAGCGGCAAACAGCGGTTCCGAAACAGATACGAGACGCAGAATCGTGCTGCCTTTCTGAATCACCAGTAAATCCGAAGTGAAAATAGACATCATCACTCCGGGGACGAGAAAGAGGATGAATCCGGTGAAGGTCATAATCAGAACGGAAATCGAACAGGTCAGACGGGTTACCTGCCGGAATTTCTGTTGATTTCCCTCTCCTAAGGAATTTCCGGCCAGGGTAGAGGCAGCCGCCTGCATTCCGTATCCGGGCAGGTAAAAGGCCTCTTCTGCAGTCAGGGCGATGGAATGGGCCGCCAGATCGATGGTCCCCAGCCTGGAAACCAGAGAGGTAAAGGTGACATATCCCAGGCAGGTGATAATCCGTTCCAGTGCAACGGGAATCCCGATCCGCAGGCATTTTCCCATGATTTTCCGGTCCATTCGAAGGCGCAGGCCCCTGGGACTCAGAACCTTGTTTTTCCGGTAGGCTGCAATCATCAGAATGCCGCCAATGCAGTAGGAAACCGCAGTGGCAGCCGCGGCTCCGGTGACTCCCATGTCTGCTCCGAACAGGGAAAGCTCCAGAGAACCGATGCAAATCCGCCGGGATGGATAGATCAGGAAAAAGTTCAGGAGTATATTAGCCGCATTCATGCAGAGATTGACAAGCATGGGACTTTTGGTGTCTCCGCTCCCACGAAGAGCAGAGCCAAAGAGCAGAATGGCTGCGCGAAACAGCATGGGAGCACAGATAATGGCAAAGTAACGGGAGGCATCCTCCTGAATGACCGGTTCGGCGTTGAGCCACCGGGGAAGGCTGGGGCTGACAGCCAGCATAATCGTACCGATCAGAATTCCCAGGATCAGGGTGAGAAAGACAGCCTGGATGCCGGTTTTTCTGGCCTCATCGGCATTTCCCGCTCCCAGGGATCTGGAAATATTGGCCAGCAGGCCGATCCCGACGGCAAACATGGGAGCATTGATCAGCCAGGTGACGCTGGTGGTAAGACCCACTGTGGCAGAAGCGGAAGCACCGATGCGGCCAACCATGGCAAAGTCCACGTATTGGACAACTGTCTGCAGAATCTGCTCCACAATGGAAGGCCATGCCAGAATGTAAATCGCTCTCAGCATGGCAGAATTTTCCTGATAAATTATCTGTAACCTTTTCATGAATGCTGTTCTCTCAACTGTACGGCAGAGGCGGCTTTCCGCCGGCGTTCCTCATCCATGGCCGCATAGTGTTTTCTGGTCGTATTGACATCCTTATGGCCCAGAACATCCGCAACCAGGTAGATATCTCCGGTTTCCTGGTACAGTGCAGTTCCGTAGGTGCTGCGAAGCTTGTGCGGAGTGATTTTTTTTGTGGTGGTAATCTGGCGCGCATATTTTTTTACCAGATTTTCCACTGCCTGAACGCCAATCCTTTTTCGCTGCGTAGAGTAGAAGAGGGCGTGTTCATGACCGTCCACCGGAGTAATGCCTTCCCGCACCTCCAGATACCGTTTCAGCGCTTTTTCGACCTCTTCTCCGAAATAAACAACCATTTCATTACCGCCTTTTCGGGTGACCTTGATTCCGTTATTCCGGAAATCCACATCCTCCACATCCAGTCCCACACACTCCGAGACACGGATACCGGTTCCAAGCAGCAGAGTGATCAGGGCCAGGTCCCGTTCCCTGGTCTTTTCATAATAGACTTTCTGCTGGCCGGTCAGCGATTCACCGCAGTGTTCGATGTAATCCAGCATGGCAGCTACCTCTCCGGAATCCAGCCGGATAATATTCTTTTCATGGATCTTCGGCATATCAATGAGTACCATGGGATTGCTGTGGATCATTTCCCGCTTGTAGTAATAGGCATAAAAGCTTCGCAGAGCAGAAAGCTTTCGTTTGATTCCCCGTTCACCGTTGGTGTTCACCTTTTCATCTGTTCCACGGTAAACCTTCAGATATTCCATATATTCTTCGATGTCCAATGCCGTAATCTGATCCAGCACCTCCACCTTGATGTCCGCCATGGTACAGTTCTGAAAAGCAGGATTTTCATCCAGAAGGAACTGGAAAAAGACCCGGATGTCATAGCCGTAGGAAATACGGGTTCTGGACGTAGTGGTCGGTTCAATTGCACGGAAAAAGTCCCGGGCGAAGGGCGGGAGTGTCTTCAGAATTTCCCGGAGTTTTAAAGTTAAGTCAATGTCTGTCTGCTCATGAAAGGTTGTTTTGCCAGCCATGTTTTATCGCCTTCCTGTTAAAAATTCTTTTCACTGAATGTACACCCAATCTGCGAGTGCATGATCTAAAAACAAATACTGTCAAAAGTAAGTGCTGTCTAAAAACAAATACTGTCAAAAGTAAGTGTCATCTAAAAACAAATACCATCTATCAGTAAGTACCATCTAAGAGTATCATTTTCGAAGAATTCTGTCAATCTATACGAGAAACGACAAAAAAAGAAGATGAAATGGCGTTTGGAATGCAAATGTGATAAAATAAAAAATGCAATATCCAATAAGCATCTGAAGTCTCAATAATTAATTACAGAGACAATCAAACAGCTATTTTCGTTCATTTACGGGGCAATTCATAATACAAATGGGCCAAGAGACAAATGACAAATAACAAATAAGAGAACAAATAAGAGAACAAATAAGAGAACTTTTATTCTCAAACAATGAATCGAAAATGCCGGACGTAAGAAAGGTTAAAAAGGAGAACTGACAAATGAATCCGGAAAATTTATCCGCAATGACGAATACACAGCTTCAGGAACGGGTCCGCCGACTGGAAAAGGAAAATGAACAGCTGCGGCTGTATATTCAGGAACAAAATAAGGAAATTCTCAGACTGAAAGGTGACAATCCCCGAGGTGCCGGACGCAAGGCTGCCGATGATAAGTGGATCGCGAATTTCTCGGAATTTCTGACTCTGAAAGCTGCCGGTGCAGACAGAAATGAAATTATGAATGCAATGCAGATCAGCCGGGCTACGTATTATCGGTATCAAAAATTATTTAATGAGACAAATTTGGCAGATTCAGATAGATCTATTTGAAAAACTTGAGTTTGTCGTATAGATAGATTGCACAGAGAAACATCTCTCTGTACGCTTTTCTCGCTGGTTTAAGGAGGAAAACGGTAATTGAATTGACATCTGAAAACATTCTATTTATCAGATGTCAATGCAACCATTTTATTCCAGAATTCACCGAACTCATCCAGTTCATAATATTGGTAGCTATGATCAATGGGCAGCTCCAAATTTTTCAGATTCAGGGAAACGATCACTTCGGTACCATCCGAAAAAGTAAAAACAACATTATTATAATTATCCGTCACAACTTCCCAGGTTTGTTTTCCAATCCGAATTTTGGAAAATGCATCCACCAGCTCACGTATTATTTCTTTATCCTTTATCGTCGCTTCGCTCAGATCTCCACCTCTGTCAATTCGTATTTCAATTTTGACCGGATAGTCTTCTTCAATGTACTCCATGTGTTGATCTGAAAGAGCCTTCACCAGCAATTCCCCCTCTTGCGGAGGCTGGATTTGCGATAATCCTTGTGAGGAATACGCTTCTTTCCTTTTCATTGTTTCAATTGCATGCAAAAAATGAAAGTACGTTGTTTCATCCTCATATGCCCCCTCAGTATAAGTCTGATTCACATAAGCACATCTGTATTCATAATAGATGCCGTCTAATTCTTCAATTAGAATCAGATGCGTAACAAGATCCATACCATCCTTGCTGCTGACATGAATACTGGTACCGGCAATCTTTCTGTCTGTTCCTTTCACCTCATAGGTTATCAATTCCGGATTATTTGCAATTCGCTCTTTATAGAACTCTCTGTATTGGCCGATTGTTTTAACAATTTCTTCTCCCGGCGTTCCTTCAAGGGTAACCGGACAAATAGAATAGTATGGCACTTCAGAGTCTTCTGTTTTTTGTGCAACAACAGAATCACCCTGTTCATAGGTATACCAGTCTTTTACACACTCAAAAGAAAACTGGCTGTTTCCTGCAATTACATACAGATCAGAAGAGGCGGTTTTGGAAGTATTATCAACGGCATCGATGCTTCCCGTTTCATTGTATTCAGAATCCTCCGGCTCTGCGGAAAGAATCCGAATGCTTCCAATTACATCATCTACAGTCTTCCAAAGAGAATCGTACTCTTCCTTCACTGCCGGGTCAGAAACATATGCCTGATAATCGGTGGGCTTTGTTGCATAGTAATTCAGCACTTCCTCCTCATCAAAGCCAATATAGGTCATCTCATCCAGATCCTTGAAATCAGAATTTACGGAGCATCCAACGGTAAACAGCTTTCCTCCGCCTTCAATTCCTGTATCTTTA
>JAXEJQ010000101.1:0-8374 GCA_034101475.1 Candidatus Limivivens sp. | reverse complement strand
ACGAAAAGCGGTAAAGCAGGGCATCACCATTGACCAGGGGCCCTTCGGCTGTGTGGAAATTGTGAACATCAACGAAGCCTTCAACGACATGCTCCGGGAGACGAACCAGCTCAACCATACCATTTTTCAGACCTATACCCGGATGTACGAGCTGGAAATGAACAACCGGAAAACGGAGATCGCCTTCCTGCGAAGTCAGATCAACCCCCATTTCCTTTATAATACTCTGACCTCCATCTGCGGTATGGCCTCCGTGGGCATGACAGACGAGATTGTCACCGTCACCAACGCCCTATCTCAGATTTTCCGCTACAGCATCACCGGAGAGGATCTGGTCACTGTGGAGGAGGAGCTGAAAATCGTGAAGTCCTATCTTCGGATCCAGCAAATCCGCTTTGAAGGGCGCTTCACGGTCCGCTATGACATGTCGCCGGACTCCTACGCCTGCCTGATTCCTAAAATGATCATTCAGCCTCTGGTGGAGAATGCCATTGTCCACGGCCTGGAAAAAAGCCTGAAACGTGGGGAACTGCTGATCGGATCCGGACGGAATTCTGACCACGGCTATCTGGCTATCTGGATTTACGACACCGGTGTGGGAATGTCCCGGGAAAAGCTGGAGGAGATCCGAAATTCTCTCTCCCGTTCTTCCAGGCTCAAATCCGGAGATGCCGGAAAGGATCTGCAGGAAATGGATGAACAGAACCACGACAGTATCGGCATTCTCAATGTCAACACCCGGATGACCCTTTATTTTGGAGAAGATTATTCTCTGATTGTGGACTCTGAAGAGAATGTCGGAACCAATATTCAGCTTCGGATCCCCTATCGCACAAAAAATTCTGCAGTCCGGACAAACGTTAAGGAGGAAACATGTACCAAGCAATTGTAATTGATGACGAAAAATGGGTGATCAAAAGTCTGATCGCCACCATTAAGGATCAGGATTACTTTGAGATTACGGAGGAGTTCTGGGACGGAATTTCCGGGCTTTCCTATATCCGGAAACATCAGCCCGATCTCGCCTTTGTGGATGTACGCCTTCCGGGCATGAGCGGCCTGGAGCTTCTACAGGCCGCCCAGAACGAAGGATGTCAGACTCTTTTTATCATTATCAGCGGCCATGCAGAATTTGCCTATGCCCAGAAGGCCATGCTTCACAATGCCATCGGCTACTGCCTGAAGCCCTTTTCCAGAAGCGAACTCATGGATGCGCTGCAGAAGGCTTTTCAGATCCTGGAAAACCGGAAAACACCTCCCCTGCCCGAGCCTCCTGCCCCGGAGCCCATCGGAAACTTTATTCCGAAGACGATTTCCGTATCCAACCGGATTGTCCAGACCATGCTGGATTATCTGACCCTTCACTACTGTGAAGATATTTCCATTCAGACCCTGGCCGAGCTCTGCAGCATTAATCCGAACTACGCAAGCCAGCTTTTCAAGCAGGAAACCGGCTGCACCTTTATCAGTTATCTCACGGATCTGCGCATTCAGAGGGCCGTCCATCTTCTGACCACCACCGAAATGGCCGTTTTTCTCATTGCCTCCCACGTGGGCTACCGGGATTATTTTTATTTCGCGAAGGTTTTCAAGAAAATCACCGGTACCACGCCCACCGCTTACCGCAAGGAAGTGCTCGGAAAGAATCCGGACGGCCAGAAGTCTGATTCCGGAAAGGAGGCGCCTTCATGAAATACGGACGTATCTGCCTGCTTCTGCTCTGTACGCTCCTGCTCTTCTCCTCCTGCTCCCGGGGCGGTTCTCCTTCGGAACACGAGCTTCCCGACTATCTGGAAGGGAAGGATTTCTCCAGTCATCTGGAGATCAGCATCGCCTACTGGGATATCGAGGATATGGCAGCTCTGCCTCAGGCAGACGCCATTCAGGCCTGTATCGAAAAGCTGCTGAATATCACTATCAAGCCCATCTCTGTGAGCTGGACCAATTATAAAGATTATTATCAGATGCTGGATGCCACGGACAATCTCCCGGACGTCTTCGCAAATGTAACGATTTCTTCCAATGACAGCAACGACAGTGCCATTTACGAGGAATACATTTCCTCCGGTTCCATCCGCGCCCTTCCGGATGACCTTTCGGAGTATCCGAACCTTTCCCGGATTTTTGATGAGGTTCCTTCCATTCGTTATCGGGATGGAAAGTTTTATGCGATTCCAAGGATCACTTTTACCGATTCTGTATTGAGCTCCACGGATGCCGCCATGCTGGTCCGCCGGGACTGGATGAACAGCCTGGGGATTTCCGATCCGCGGAATCTGGAAGAATTTGCAGCCATGTGTTCCGCTTTTGCCAGGGAGGATCCGGACGGAAACGGGCTGGACGACACCATCGGCTACAATGTGAACAACCGGGTGGCTCTGGGAAAATGGCTGATTCTGGGAATTGCCCCGGAATGCAACACCTACAACTGGGTGGAGGCCGAAGACGGAAGCTACGTTCCATCCTGGACCACCGAGGCCTTTGAGCAGGTGGTGACTGCCTACCGCATGCTCTATGACTGCCAGGGCCTGGATCCGGACTTCTATGTCAAAACACCGGACACGGTCCTTGAGGATTTTGCCAGCGGCAGACTGGGTGCTCTGGAATACAAATCATCCGCCGGCTCCATCTCCGAGCTTCTCCGGAAATGGAATCTCTATAACGATCAGCCCTTTGAGGACTGTGTGGATGTCCTCCACATTTTCCAGGCTCCGGACGGAAACTGCTACAGCAATTCCAGTTCCCTGTTCTGGTCGGAATCCTTTCTCTCCTCCTCCGTGGACGATGAAAAGCTGGAACGGATTCTCTGCCTGTACGAATTTCTCCTCTCCGAGGAGGGGCTCAGGCTGACCAAATACGGGATCGAAGGAGAAGATTATCAGGTAAACGCCGATGGGGAGTGTGAATCCCTGATCAGCTCCGATACCAAGAGCCATGCCCTGGTGCTCAAGGACAAATACCCTTCCATCGCCCTCTTTGTCAATCTGGCAAACATCGGTGGGAGCTGGAGCGATTTTGAAAACACACCCATTAATGTGGCTCGCTACGGAAAACACTGTGTGGAGCTTGCCAATAAGGACCTCCTCTGGAATCAGGAGCATACCATTCAGGTGGAGCGCCCCTATGACTTCCTGCTCTTTCCCAAAGAAAATTCTTCCCATTTCAGTACCGGAGATGCCTTTGACAGCTTCGTCAAATGCATTATCGGATCGGAGGATCCGCTCATCATGTGGCAGGATTTCCTGGAAAGCTGCCGGGAAGAAGGTCTGGAGGAGTATATTTCCAGACAGAATCAGCTTTACCGGGATCATCAGAGAATTATGGACAGCCTTCAGGAAGAATCCTGAGACAATATTTTCAGACGGCGTCCCCGGATACCGGGAACCCCAATAAAAAAGGAGAAAATCATTATGCATGGAATTACCTTAACAAAAGCACCTGCAGACTGGGAAATTCTTCAGCACAGGGACGGGTTCGCCCCGGTTTTCCTGGCGGGAACCTATCAGGTACATCCCGCGGCTATTGACGTGGGTGTCGAATCTGCCAAACCCATGGCGCGAGTCATGCGCGAAGATGACAATACGGCTGTGGTGCCCTGGACCTACCTGGACGACTGTCCGGGCGAACATTTTTCCGGGACCTTTTCCGGGACTCTCATGGTTCCGGCCGGCGGTCTGTACCGCATCGAAACCTGTCTGGAAACAAAAAGCACCCTGCCGGATCTGACCTGGCTGTACCGCGGAGACTGTGTTCTCCATCTGGGCATTGGGAATATCTTTATCCTGGCCGGACAGTCCAATTCTGCCGGCTACGGAAAGGATTCCGCCTGCGATGCCCCGGACCTGATGGTACATCTGTTCCGGAACCGGAGCCGCTGGGATCTGGCAACCCATCCCATGAATGAAAGTACCGCTGCCGGAAGCCTTCCCAATGAGGAAATGGGCATCCCGGGCGTATCTCCCTATCTGTCCTTCGGAAAAAATTTCAGCAGAATCTCCGGACTTCCGGTTGGGCTGATCCAGACTACCCTGGGCGGTTCTCCCATCAGCCGCTGGCTCCCGGAAACCGGAGATCTCTATCAGAATCTGCTGGATAAAATCGCCCTGACAGGCGGCAGCTATGCCGGAGTTCTCTGGTATCAGGGCTGCAGCGATGCAGATGCGGACAATGCACCTCTTTATCTGGAACGCTTCTGCTCCATGGTAAAGGATCTGCGCAGCCGCCTGGGCTATGAGATTCCGTTTTTTACCTTCCAGCTTAACCGTTTCCTGGATGTCCCGGGAGATGAATACTGGGGAATGATCCGGGAAGCCCAGCGAAAAGCCACAAAGCTTCTGCCGAAGGTCTGGATCCTGCCCACCACCAACTGTGCTCTTTCTGACGCAATTCACAACTGTGCCCACGCCAACATGCAGCTGGGCGAGAAGCTGGCAAAGCTCTGCGGCCATATTCTCTGCGGTCAGGAGCCCTTCTTTGCCCCGGAGCTGGAATCCGTAAGCCACGCAGAAGAAAAGGTACTCTGCCTGACCTACCGCAATGTCCGCCTGGGCTTTTCCCTTTACTCCGGCATGGGCAGCAAAAGTGGCTTTACATTAACTGACGCAGAAGGGGAAATTGAAATTACCCGGATCCGGGCAAACCGGGAGGATCGGAATCATATCTATCTGTATCTTTCCAGGGCGCCAAAGAACCAGGCAGAGCTTTCCTTTGCATGGCAGGCAGATCCTGTGGAGCATCCTCCGGTTGATGAGGTGACCTTCCTGCCGCCTCTGTCCTTCTACCACCTGCCTCTGTCCCTGTGCTGATCTCAGGACAGGCTGCAATCAGCGGGAAAATACGGAAAAATTGCATAAACGCAGAGATTTCTTCCATTCCAAAACAGATCTGCTTCTTCTATAATAAAAAAAACGAATGGAAAAGAAAGGACTGCTTCCTATGAATGAAACAAATACAACTCCAAACTGGTCCCAGGTCGCAAAAGAAGCCCCCGCGTGGTTTCAGGATGCCAAGTTCGGCCTCTTCTTCCACTGGGGACCCTACAGCGTGCCTGCCTGCCAGAATGAATGGTACTCCAGAAATATGTATGCCAAAGGCCTGGAACAGAATCTTTACCATGAAAAGACCTACGGCTCCCTCCACGATTTCGGATACAAGGACTTCTACCCGATGATGACTGACCGGGGTTTTGACGCCGATGCCTGGGCCGACCTTGTGGTCCGCTCCGGCGCGCGCTACGGCGGACCTGTCACGGAACACGCGGACAATTTCTCCATGTGGGACAGCCGGGTAAATCCGGTCAACAGCGTAAACTACGGCCCCCATCGGGATGTGGTGGGCGAATGCGCCGAAGCCTTCCGGAAACGGGGACTGAAATTCCTGGCCACCTTCCATCATCAGTGGCTCTGGGGCTGGTTTATGTCCACAGACAACGAAGCGGATGTGTATGACCCGGCAAACGAAAAGTTCTACGGTCCTGCCCTTCCGCTGGAGACCAACCGCTATCTGCCCTACCGCTATCCGGATGCGGCTTTCTGCCGGACCTGGAAGGAAAAAGTGCTGGAGGTCATTGACAAATACAGTCCTGACGCCCTCTACTTTGACAGCCGTACCTGCATCATCGACGAACAGACCCGCTTTGAAACGGCTGATTATTACTACAACCGGACCGGTCACCAGAATGGTGTCATCACCTACAAGCAGGAGGATTTCCCCTCCGACATCGGCGTTCTGGACATTGAATGCGGCCGGGTTGGCCAGGCCAGGCCTTATCCCTGGCAGTCGGATGACCGCCTGGAGGACAACATTACCTGGTGTATGGTTCAGAATCCCAAATACAAATCTGCCGGCAGAATCATCCATCAGCTCTGCGACATTGTAGCCAAAAACGGCTGCCTGCTGCTGAACGTGGGACCCTACGCAGACGGCTCCTTCCATCCGGAGGCAGTGCGGATTCTGTATGAAATCGGCGACTGGCTGAAACTCAACGGCGAAGCGATCTACGAAACCCGTCCCTTCACTGTGGCCTCTGAAGGTCCCACCACCGTCTTTGACGCGGATTATGATGTGGACAAGATCCACGAGCAGCTGAAAAAGGGGGAGGCTGTGGATGTCCACAGTGACAGCCTCACTGCCCGGGACTTCCGTTTCACCCGGAAAAACGGCATTCTTTATGCCATTGCCATGGGCTGGCCCGAGGAAGGCATGTTCCGGATCTCCTCCCTTGGAAAACAGGGTCAGGCGGGAATTCTTCTGGGAGAAGCTTCCCGGATTACCATGCCTGGAATCGATACTCCCCTGTCTTTCCGCCAGGAAAACGATGCTCTGGTAATTTCTGCCCCGGACAGAAAGCCCTGTGACCATGCCTATGTGTTGAAAATTAAAATCTGATCCTGCTATGCGGCTGCAGCCCTGAGAATCCCTTTCCCCGGCTGCAGCTGTGTTTCTGTTTTCCGGCTTTTTCCCGGCATCCCTGGCAATGCCTCTTGTTTTTTTTCATTTTTTCACACTACTTTCACAATTTATATGGTATAGTATAGATACGGTGCCTGTTTCCGGCGTATTCGGCGTTGGATCTGCACATTGTCTATGTACAGAATAAGAGTATCTGTGAAGGTATTGAACAGATACGAAAAAGAAAGGAATTAAGACTATGAAAAAACGTTTCTCTTTGTTATCCGTCACACTCCTTACAGCGGGACTGCTGGTCTCCTGCGGTTCTTCCAGCACCTACGGGAAATACGTAAAGCTTGGGGACTATAAGGGCGTTGCCATCACCAAGATCAAGACTGAGGTCACCGATGAGGCTCTCCAGGACGAAATTGACATGACGCTGGAGGACAATGCAGAGTACAACGAAATTACAGACCGTGGCTGCCAGAACGGTGATCTGATCAACATTGATTTCACCGGAACCATTGACGGCGAAGAATTCGACGGCGGCTCTGCGACGGATTATGATCTGGAACTTGGGCAGGGATATTTCCTGGAAGATCTGGAAGCAGGGATCGTCGGGATGAAAACCGGAGAGGAAAAGGAGATTACCATTATCTTCCCGGAGGAATACGATGAAGAACTGGGCGGTAAGGAAACCGTATTTCAGGTTACTCTGAATTCCATCTACGAAGTGATCCTTCCGGAATACAATGACGAATTTGTAGCCAGTATTTCCGATTTTTCCACCACTGCAGAATTTGAGGAAGATCTGAAACAAAGTCTTTATGAGCAGACCGAGGAAAGCAACAACTACATGGCAGGCTACGATGCGCTGGCAGCCGCAGTGGCAAATGCCACCTTCAGCGGATATCCCCAGGAGCTCTATGATAAATGCAAGGAATCCTACGATGAAATGAACGCCATGTATGCGGAAATGTTCGGCATGGATGTAGAAGACTTCGAGTTAAGCGAAGAAGAAACAAAAGAAACCGTAGAGCAGATGGTTTATGAAAAAATGGTTATCACCACCATTGCGGAAAAAGAAAAGCTCACCGTTTCCGAAGACGAATACAAGGACTACGTAAACAGCCTTTATGCGGATTACGGTTACGATTCCGCAGAGGATTTTGAAGCAGATTATTCCAAGGATTCCATCATGGAAGAACTGCAGCAGAGCAAGGTTCAGGATTTCCTGGTGAAGAATGCTTCCATCACCGAGGTTTCCGAGGATGAATACTATTCGGAGATGTACGGAGATGAGGAATACTACGAGGAAGAAGAACTGGACGATGAGGAGCTTCTGGAGGACGACCCGGTAGAAATCATCGAGCTGGATGAGGATCTGACCGAAGAAGTCCTTGATTCCGAAGAAGAAACCGATGCGGAAGCCGCACAGGAGACAGAAACCGCTTCCGCAGCAGAATAATATCTCCCGATTTTTTCTCTCCATATGAGCAGAAAACGGGCGGTCCCAAAGGGATCGCCCGTTTTTTTGTCTGATACTTCGTATCCTGTTTTATTCCTCGCTGGTATTGACCTTGCTGGCGCGTTCCTGAACCTGCTTTTCCTGAATATCAGAGGGCGCCTGCTCGTAGCGTGCAAACTCATAGGAGAAATCTCCGCTTCCGCCTGTCATGGAACGAAGGGTGGTGGAATAACCATACAGCTCCATGGTAGGAATGTCCGCTTCAATGATCTGATTGCCCTTGTGATCCGGATTCATTCCAAGCACACGTCCGCGTCTCTTATTCAGATCACCCATAACATCACCGGTGTATTTGTCCGGAACAGTAACTTTCATGGATGCAATCGGCTCCAGAAGAACGGGACCAGCTTCCATAAAGCCCTTCTTGAATGCCTGGCTGGCAGCCGTCTTGAATGCCATTTCGGATGAGTCTACCGGATGGTAGGAACCATCGTACAGAACGGCCTTCACACCTAC
>JAXEJQ010000100.1:0-18003 GCA_034101475.1 Candidatus Limivivens sp. | reverse complement strand
CCGGCCCGCCCGGAGTAGGCCTTCACATCCTCCGAATCAAAATCGCTGTAATGGCAGTTTTCACAGTAATAATGAGGCCGCAGGGGATTGACCTCCGTGATTCCGGCCATGGTGGCAACAAAGGAGGACCCAACGGATCCACGGGATCCCACCAGATATCCGTCCTCATTGGACTTCCACACCAGCTTCTGGGCAATGATATACATCACCGCAAAGCCGTTGGAAATGATGGAATTCAGCTCCCGCTCCAGCCGCTCCGTAACCACCTCCGGCAGATCGTCCCCGTAAATCTCATGGGCCCGGTTGTAGCAGATCTTCCGCAGGGTTTTGTCGGAGTCCGGAATCACCGGCGGACATTTATCCGGCCTTACCGGAGAAATTTTCTCACACATATCCGCGATTTTCCGGGTATTGGTGATCACCACCTCCTCTGCCTTCTCGCTCCCCAGGTAGGAAAATTCCGCCAGCATTTCCTCTGTGGTGCGCAGATACAGAGGCGCCTGCTCATCACTGTCCTTAAACCCTTTTCCGGCCATGATAATCCTCCGGTAAACCTCATCCTCGGGATTCATAAAGTGTACATCACAGGTGGCCACCACCGGCTTTCCGAACTGCTCACCCAGCTTCACAATCCGCTTATTGATCTCAATCAGCTCTTCCTCGCTGCCCACCAGAGGATCATCTCCCCGGAGCATAAAGGCATTGTTTCCCAGTGGCTGAATCTCCAGATAATCATAAAAATTCACCAGTCTGGCAATCTCCTGCTCGGACTGATGGCGCAGGATCGCCTGGTAGAGCTCTCCTGCCTCACAGGCAGAGCCAATCAGCAGACCTTCCCGGTACTTCAGGAACTCACTTTTGGGAATTCTTGGCTGCTTCCGGTAATATTTCAGGTGAGACATGGACACCAGCCGGTACAGATTGACCCGCCCCACATCATTTCGTGCCAGGATAATGGCATGATGGGAGGGCAGCTTCTTCACCTGCTCATCGGAAGAGCTTGCCAGAAGATTAACCTGATCCAGCGTACTGGCATCCCGCTCCTTCAGCATTTCCGCGAATTTTACAAAAATCTCCGCCGTGCAGCCTGCATCGTCCACCGCCCGGTGATGATTTTCCAGGGAAACATTCAGGGCCTTGGCCACGGTGTCCAGCTTGTAACGATTCAGCTGAGGCAGCAGAAAACGGGCCAGAGCCACGGTATCCATCACTGTAAAATCACATTTCAGGCCCTGGCGGGCACAGTTTTCTTCAATGAAGCTCACATCAAAGGACGCATTATGGGCCACCAGCACCGCATCCTGACAGAATTCCAGGAATTGCGGCAGAATCTGTTCAATCACCGGCGCATCCAGCACCATATTGTCATTGATGCCGGTGAGCTCTTCGATTTTGTAGGGAATGGGCGTCTCCGGATTCACAAAGGTACTGAATTTCTCTGTAATTCTCCCATTTTCCACCTTCACGGCACCGATTTCGATGATCCGGTTGTGAATCGGACTGAAGCCTGTGGTTTCCAGGTCAAAGACCACAAAGGTGCCGTCCAGGCTCTGGTTCCTGGAATTCACCACCAGCTCCTGCAGATCATCCACCAGATAAGCCTCTGTCCCGTAAATCACTTTAAAGGGCGCCGAAATACTCTTCAGCTCCTCTTTGGAAATCTCCGGATGCTCTTTCTGGTAATTGTCCCGGTATTCCCGGTCGATATCTTCAATGTAATGGTTGGCATCCGGAAAGGACTGCACCACCCCGTGATCCGTAATGGCAATGGCCGGCTGCCCCCAGGTATATGCCCGTTTCACCAGATCCTTCACGTCGGTAACACCATCCATATCGCTCATCTTCGTATGGCAGTGGAGCTCCACCCGTTTTTCCGGGCTGGTATCTGAGCGTCCCTTGCGGAAATCCGGAATCTTTTTAATACCCACCACGGAACCGATGGTAAGCTGTCCGTCAAATTTATCGATGGTGGTAACACCCTTCATTTTATAAAAGCCGCCCTTTTTCACTCCTTCCAGAATCTCCGGAACCTGCTCATTTCTGGCAAACATCTTCACCACAATCGTATCGGTGAAATCCGTAATTTCGATCATAAGAATGGTCTTTTCATTTCGGATTTCCCTCTTATCCAGGCTCTGAATCTGGCCGCGGATCACCACTTCTCCCATCTCACTTACAATCTGTTCCATGGCCAGAGCTTCTTCTTCAAAGTCTCTGCCGTAAACCACATCCGGATTGTCTGAACGCTTCAAAGGCCTGCTAAAGCCCCCGGAAAAGCCGCCTTTTTTCCGTTCCTCCCGGCCAAAGCCCTGGGGAGTGGCCGCAGCTGCAGCCGGAGCCGATGTACCGGAGGCCGCCTGGCTCCCTTTCTCTTTCTGCTCTTCCTTCCTGGCCGCCTTCTCCTGGGCATGCTCCTTCCGTGTGGAGGCAACCCGTTCCAGAATCGCATCCACCTCCTGCTGGATTTTAATGGCTCCGTTTCGTCTGGCCTTGCTCTCCTGGGGCTCCTTCATCTGAACGTGAACCTTCAGAGACATCCCGCAGCGTTCGCAGAAAATCTTTTCCAGGATACGCACCAGTTCCTCCGCCTTCCCCTCGGCCACCACGGAATCCTCCATGGTCATCTCCAGCACATCTTCCTCCGGAAAAATGCATTCCGCCTGGCGGAACAGATTATATTCGAAAATGTTGTAATGCTTCAGCTCATCCAGAATGCTGTCCCGGTAAGCCTCCATCAGTTTTTCCGGCGTATACTGGCGGGAAAGGATAAATTTTTCATAGATCTGCACCCGCATGGGAACATCCGGGAAGATCTGATCCCGGATGGCCTTTTCCACTTCATAAATATTTTTCTTTTTGATCAGCTTTTCACTGGATAAATAAACCCGAAGCTGATCCCTGGCCCGGGTCATGGCAACCTTCGTCACCACAGACTGGCCAAACAGCCCCTGCAGACCCTCGCTGATCTGCAGGGTGGGAAATACATCAAAAAATAATTTTTCAGTCATTCCAGTGCAGCAGCTCCTCACGCAAAACACTCAGCAGCTGATCCTCCGGTACCTTCCGGACTGCTTCTCCTTTTTTAATCAGAAGTCCTTCGCCCACTCCTCCGGCGATTCCGATATCGGCCTCTTTGGCCTCTCCCGGTCCGTTTACCACACAGCCCATCACAGCCACCTTCAGATCCAGCGGAATATCGGTCACCATATTTTCCACCTGATTTGCCAGGCCAATGAGATCAATCCGGGTACGCCCGCAGGTGGGGCAGGAAACCACCTCAATACCGCCTTTGCGAAGCCCCAGTGTCCGCAGAATCAGCTTCGCGGACTTGATTTCCTCCAGCGGATCTCCCGTCAGGGAAACCCGGATGGTATCGCCAATGCCCTTTGAGAGAATCAGAGCCAGTCCCACAGAGGACTTGATATTGCCGGAAATCAGAGTTCCCGCCTCGGTAATGCCCACATGCAGCGGATAGTCCGTCTTTTCCGCAATCAGCTCATGAGCCCTTGCGCACATAAGAACGTCCGAGGACTTAATACTGATCACCAGATTATCATAGCCGAAGTCTTCGATGATATGTACTTTATCCAAAGCACTCTCCACAATCCCTTCAGCCGTCACACCGTGATACTTTTCCACCAGTTCCTTTTCCAGTGAACCGCTGTTCACCCCGACGCGGATGGGAATCTGACGTTCCTTCGCCGCATCCACCACCGCTTTCACGCGCTCCGGGCTTCCGATATTCCCCGGATTGATCCGGATTTTGTCTGCGCCGTTTTCCATGGCCGCAATGGCCAGACGATAATCAAAATGAATATCCGCCACCAGCGGAATCGTGATCTGCTTTTTGATTTCCTTCAGGGCCTGCGCCGCTTCCATGGTCGGGACCGCACAGCGGATAATTTCACAGCCTGCCGCGGTCAGTCTCTGAATCTGCGCCGCCGTAGCCTCCACATCTTCCGTTCTTGTGTTGGTCATGGACTGAATCAATATGGGATTACCGCCGCCGATCTTCCGGTCACCGATCCGGATCACTTTTGTATGGTCACGATACATCTTTTTCTCCTTTCTCTTCTTCTGCCTGCTCCGGCTTCCGCTTCGCCAATCAGCCAGAGTCTCTGTATCATAGCTTTCTGCTCTGACTTTTACGCAGAAATACGCTCATACTTCTGAAATACATACTCCAGATCAAAATAGGTCTGTTCTTCGCTGTCTGCCGTAATCTTCCACTCCGGCTTTTCATCCAGATTCGGGAAAAAGGCATCCGCCTCGTAAGCGTGGTCAATCTTTGTCACATGAACCGTATCACAGTAAGGCAGCATCATATCATAGACACTGGCTCCCCCGATGACATAAATCCGGCTGCTGTCATAGTTTTCCAGCTCCTTCAACAGTTCCTTCAGGCAGTGAACCACCACAGCCCCCTTGACCTGATACCCCGGATTAGCGGACAGCACAATGTTCGTCCGGTTTTTCAGGGGCTGCCCGCCTGGAAAGCTTTCCAGCGTTTTTCTTCCCATCACCACCACATTTCCGGTGGTTGTCTGGCGGAAAAACTTCATATCTGCCGGTATACTCACCAGCAGTTTATTATTCAGGCCGATGGCCCAGTTTTTATCTACAGCAACAATCATATTCATAGGTTATCACTCCTTCTCAGATCTCTCTTCCGCCTTCAGACTGCAATCGGAATATTTTTAATCTGGGGACCAGTCACATAATTTTCCACATGAAGGTCATCCACCGTAAATGCATAGAAATCTTTCACATCCGGATTCAGCCACACCCGCGGAGCCGGATGCTGTTCTCTGGAAATCAGCTCCTCCACCAGCGGCACATGGCGGTCATAAATATGGGCGTCCGCAATCACATGGAGCAGTTCCCCCGCATTCATATCACACACCTGTGCCATCATCATCAAAAGCAGGGCATACTGGCATACATTCCAGTTATTAGCTGCCAGCACATCCTGGGAACGCTGGTTCAGAACAGCATTCAGAGTCAGCCTCTCCTCGCCCTTTTCCTTTGTCACATTAAAGGTCATGCTGTAAGCGCAGGGATACAGATTCATTTCATGCAGGTCCGCATGGACATAGATATTGGTCATAATGCGGCGGCTGTAAGGATTATTCTTCAGGTCATAAAGAACCCGATCCACCTGATCCATCAGCCCTTCCTTATAAATGTGCTTAACGCCAAGCTGATAACCGTAGGCCTTTCCGATGGAGCCGTCGTCATCTGCCCAGGAATCCCAGATATGGCTTCCCAGGTCATGAATATTGTTGGATTTTCTCTGCCAGATCCACAGAATCTCGTCAAAAGCACTTTTGATGCCAGTCCGGCGGAGGGTCAGCGCTGGAAATTCCTTTCTCAGATCATACCGGTTCACAACGCCGAAACGTTTGATGGTATAGGCATAGGAGCCATCCTCCCATTTGGGACGCACTTTTTCACCTTCGGTGCTGACACCGTGATCCAGGATATCGCGGCACATGTTTACAAAGATCTGGTCTGCATAGCTCATATTTGTTCTCCTTTATTTTGATCCGTTCGGATTTTCTCGCTTTGCCGGCAGCTGCCTTTTCTGTACTTCCTTCTCCCCGGTTTCTTCTTCCGTGACAGCTCCCTTTGCTTTTATTCATTATATAGCATTCATTCTTCTGGCGCAAGGGGAATCACAAGCCCTGCCGAAGGAGTCACCGACAAGTGATCCCTGGCAGCTTTTTTTCTACAGATTCTTCCCAACTCTGCAAACAGAATCAGAACGTTGACGTGACACGCTTCTCTGCTTATAGCCGAATCACCGCAATGAGAACACAGCCGCCGGAACAGAAAAGCCCTTCCCTGGGACATTTTGAGGACGGTTTTAGGCAAGGATGAGATCGCCTCTTACGAAGACTTCGGCGCGATGGCTCTCCTGCGCGTTTTTGTCGCAGTTAGAGGAAGCTCATCTGAGCCGTTGTCCGAGTCCCAGGAAGGCTTTTCTGTTCCGGCGGCGTCCCGATTATCCAATTTTGCCTGTCCGCCTATGCATCTGCTTATTGTCTGCTTATCGTCTGTTTATCGTCTGCTTATTGTCTGCTTATCATCTGCTTATCGTCTGCTTCCACATCTGCGGCAGCCCTATTTCAAAAGCCCCCGGCATCTCTGCCGGGGGCTTCCCCATCAATCCAGATGATAAATCTCTTCCATTCCCGACCAGAATTCTCCTTCCTTTCGGTCCGGAAGGGGCTCCATCAGCGGTTTCACCAGGCTCCACCAATGCTGCGTCGTCGGATCAGCGGCCATCTTCGCCATATCTGCTTCAAAATCATCCCCATCATACTCATAATAAGCAAACATATAGTCACCTCTCTGGTAGATGCTGTAATTTTTCAGATGGCATTCTTTAATCATTTCATTTACACCCGGAAGAGGATTTGCATGATATCTCTTATACTCCTCCAGGCCCTCCGGTTTAATTTTAATCATTTCCCCAATTCTGCGTACCATAAAAAACCTTCCCTTCTGCAAATCTGCCGCTTATTTCGCATTCCGAACGCCGGCTTTTTGCCCGCTTTATTCGTAGATCTTATTTGCCTCATCAAACAGCGCCTTGATGTTTACCGGCGGTACATCCGGCTGCAGTCCCTCATGGCTGGGTGATAAAATCAGACCTGTCGGGAAGTAGGTTCTCAGCTCTTTGACCTTGGCTGCCACCATTTCCGGTGTACCGTTGGGAAGCAGATCCTGGGTATCCACACCGCCGCAGAAGGAAATCTGTCCGTCAAATTTGGATTTCAGATTTGCCGGATCCATACCTGCTGCCAGAGCCTGAATCGGATGAATGATATCCACACCTGCCTCAATCAGAAGCGGAATCGCCTCGACGATGGAACCACAGGAATGATACATCACCTTCACGCCGTAGCTGTGAGCCAGCTCAATCAGCTTTTTGGCTCCCGGGATCACGAATTCTTTAATCAGATCCGGGCTGATCATCAGACCGCGCTGGCTTCCCACATCATCGCCGATGAGGATCGCCTGTACTTTGCCCTTGGTGGCTTCCAGGAAAATCTTCAGCGCTTTCAGATAGAAATCTACAATATGATCATCTACATAATGAACCATTTCCGGCTCAGAAATCATGTTCATCAGACAGGTCTGCATACCGAAGGAAGCGCACACATCCTGGAAATGGCAGGCCCAGAGCATCCCCATAACCACCTTGTCCTCGGGTGCCTCATCCACAAGGCGTCTGCACTCTTCCGGATCAATGTATTTTTCAGGATCCGGCCATGGGAAATTCACGGCCTTCACATCGTCCAGATCTTCACAGTGCGCGAAGCAGCCGTCGGCTGTCAGCGTCCGGTGCTCCGTATCCACATTGCTGCCATTCATGTACCAGTCAAATGCGGCAAAAATCGCATTGCAGGTTTCAGAATGATACGGAATCTCCACCGCATAAAAGTCATCTCCGCAGACCCTCTTCAGCTCTTTGATGTCTTTTACCTTGTAGAAATCGCACAGTGCCGGAACAGCTTCCGGCGTGGGGTCGCCCAGCCAGCAGGCAGGTCTGTCCACCGGTTTTCTCTCAACAGTTGCATAAAAACGTTCTTTACTGTTCATAATTATTCCCCTTTCATATTCGCTGCAGCGGTCATTCGTCAGACCCGCGCCGCATACCTTCTGTAATTGTCCATAATAAATGCAACGATTGGTTCCGGATCCTCCAGGCTGTGCGGATGATGGTCACAGTCCGGTTTCACGAGAACCCGAATCGTACCGCCATTTTCCTGATAATAAGCGGCAAGCCTGGCCCCGTTTTCCCTGTAGGGAACCACGCTGTCCACAGCGCCCGCCACCAGCATGATCCGAACTTTGCCGCGCAGAAGCGCGTCCATTTTATCCAGCGGATTCTCCTTAAAGTCCAAAGCATTTTCATCGGTGAGATGATACACTGCCTTACACTCCTCCCACTCTTTGGGATAGCGTTCACTAGCGCCGTAGCCTCCCGGCCAGCTGGTCACATCCATCACCGGTGCATCCAGATACAGCGTTGAGATCGTCTGCGGGTTCCGTGCGGCATAGTTCACGGAATAAAGACCACCCCGGCTGAATCCAAACAGATCCGCCCGCGGGCTCAGGTCTTCCTCCTGAACCAGATACCGGTAGAACTGCTCCATCATGTCCACGGATTCCGGACAGCCATACAAATCGCTGATCATCATATACGCGATATGCCATCCCTTCTCCAGCATCGCCCGGTCCGCATAATCAAAAGCCCCGAAAAATTCGGCTCTCCAGACCCATGGCCTGCCCGGTGCTTCTTCCTTTGGCAAAATCAGGAGACAATCATGTCCGTCCAGTTTAAAATCTTTGCGTCTGTACCCTTCCCAATCTGACATTACTACTTCCGTTACCCCCATATTCCTCCTCCTTTCCAAAATTGTCGTAACAGTAAGCCTTCCCATCCTTTGAATGTCTGACTTTATTATAAAACATCTGTTTCCAAAAAAACAGAAGGCAATTTCAGAATAATTTAAACGTTTAATCTCTCATTGACAGCCTATTTCGGACATGATAGAGTAAAAGAAACCGTAATTGCTCAGAGCCTGCTCTGAACAGTTACAAGAAATGAAGAAAACACGGAGGATCTGAAATGCCTACCTTAAAAGATGTCGCCGCACGTGCCGGTGTCTCCGTAGCCACGGTTTCCTACTGCATCAACGGAACACACAATCTGACACCGGAAACCCGGGCACGGGTCAACCAGGCAATCGCGGAGCTGAACTATATTCCTAATTCCCAGGCCAGGGATCTGAAGCGCAGAACCTGCCGTGAAATCTGCGCGATTTTCCCGGATCTGGAAAATCTCTGCTACAGCGAATTTTTGAAAGGAATTCTGATGCAGGCAGAAAACATGGACTATTCCCTGAACATCTCCTGCTCCTATAACGATATCAGTAAGGAACAGACCCTGATCAAGAATGCCATCAGCAAAAACTACGCCGGGATTCTTCTGGTTACCTGCCAGCCTCAGAATACCGCCTTTTTCCGGGATGTGCTCTATAAGCACCACATGCCTGTGGTATTTCTTGACCGGATGCCCAGCAAAATTGATGCGGTCTATTTTGGCTTTAATAACTATTCCACGCTTTTTTTTCTGACCCAGCAGCTCATTCTCGGCGGCTTTGAAGACATTGCGCTGCTCACCGGCCCCGATCATTTTTTCTCCGAATCCGAATGTATCGCCGGGTACCAGGAGGCCATGGACGCAGCCGGGCTGCCCATAAAGGACAAACGCCAGCTCACCTCCGACACCACAAAGGACAGTGCCTTCAGCTCCTTTCTGCACGTCTGGGCGGACAATCCGCCTCAGGCCATCATCACGACCTCCCAGACTCTGTGTCAGGGTGTCATTGAGGCCTGCAACCTGACCATGCACCGGATTCCGGAGGACATCTGTATTATCACCCTGGACGTGGACAACTGGAACCGCTCTTCCTTCTATCCGAATATCATCCGCACCACCAGACCGGCCTATGCCATGGGTACCCAGAGCTGCCAGGCCCTGATCGACCTTGCCGAATGCTCTGCCAAACCGGAAAACCGGTTTCATCTGCTGCAGGACACCATCAGCAGCTATCCCCTGAGCCTGCCCCGCCCCCGTTCCCGGGAGGCTGTCCCCCCCAGACCCGCTGTGGCAGCCCTGAAGATCGCAGCGGCTGACCTGCCTACAATTCATGCCATCAAAGCAATCAGCCACGAATTTTACAAAACCTTCCAGATTCAGCTGAATTTTGACATTCTGGAGCTGAAGGACCTGTTTGCCCTGATTCTGGAAGACTCCCAGAGGGAGCATCCCCGGTATGATCTTTATCTTTATGATACCTCCTGGTTTTCCTACCTGCTCCACACCAACTGCCTGAAGGATATCACCGATGATTTTTACACTTCACCGGAGATTGCCCGGTATTTTGTCCAGAAAAATCTGGCCAACTGCTGCTTTAAAAACCGCTATTATGGATTTCCCATTATCGGAGGCACGCAGTTCCTGCTCTACCGGAAGGATCTGTTCTCCGATCCAAAGCTCTGCCTGAAATACAAACAGGACCACAAAATTTCCCTCCGTCCCCCAAAAACCTGGAAAGAGTTTAATTCCATCGCCCGCTTTTTCACCCGGGAATACAATCCGGATTCTCCCACCATCTACGGAACCGGAATCGCCACGGAGCTCAACGAAGAGCTGGCCCTGGAATTCGAGCCCCGGATGTGGGGGCATGGCGGAAGCTTTTACGACAGTCAGGGCCGTCTCTGCATGAATACGCCCTGCAATATCAGCGCAGTGGCCAGTTTTATGGAATCTTTCCGCTATTCCCAGAAAGGACTCTTTTCCAACCAGTCAGTCTTCTCTGAATTTTCCAAAGGAAATCTGGCCATGATTCTGACCTTTACGGAATACGCCACCCAGATCCAGAGCGGCTCCCATTCGGAATATCTGCACCGGAACGGCTACAGCATGATACCGGGACGGATCCCCACCAATGTGGGCTGGCATTTCGGCGTTCCCCGCAGAGCTTCCCAGCTGGAGCGCACGCTGAATTTTTTTCACTGGCTGCTGCAGCGCTATACCTCCTACTACATGTCCATTCTGGGCGGCTCTTCCACTCTGCAGTATCCATACAAAAACCATGAGCTGCTGAAAATGTATCCCTGGATCCAGCTTACGCCGGATTCCATTGATTCCTGTCTCTCCCGGAGCTATCCGCTGCGAAAGAAATCAGGATACATGGCCCCCAATGAGTTCGAAGCCATTCTCTGTGACCAGCTGCGAACCATGCCCCAGAGTCCCCAGGAAATTTCCGACTGTCTGAACCGGATCCAGGAACAGATCCTTCAGGCACTGGCGCGCTGATACCTGCAATATCCTGATTTGATAAAAAGACACCGTTTTCCTGCCCTGCCGGCCGGAAAACGGTGTCTTTTATTCATTCAGAAAGGTTTCTGCCATTCGACCGATTACCACTGGCACGGTTCGAAATCTGCTGTGTTCTCAGCCGTAACAACATCTGTTCCCAGATAGTTTACACGGTTGATATCAATACCGCAGAACCACTCAGAAATGGTACGTACTGCAAGACCAGCATCACCCTGGCAGGTCTGATAGGACATACCATACAGATCACCGGATTTAACCAGGTCAAGACCCTGTTTGGAGATACCTGCTGCAACGATCACGATATCATCACGTCCGGCAGCTTTGCATGCTTCTACTGCACCGATTGCCTGGTCAGAGTCATCTGCCAGAACGATGGCGTTCAGTTCATCACCATATTTGGTGATCCAGTCAGAAACAACCTGTTTTACTTTGGAAGCCTCGAATCCCGGAGACTGAATATCCAGAGTCTTGATGTCCGGATATTTCTCAGCCAGCTCGGTCAGCGGACCATAGCAGCGTGCATAGTAGGGAGATCCGCCTACATTGTGGGTAATGTAAGCAACGCCGCCCTTGCCTTCCAGCTTCTCGCCAAGCATGTCAGCCAGAGTTCTCATCTGATACCAGTCATTCGGACCGGTGTAAGCGATGATGTAGTTCATAGCGTCAGCTTCCGGAGTGGTGTTGGAGCAGAATGCCGGGATACCAGCATCGGTAATTTTCTTAAACTGCTGGGTTGCATGGTCAGCAGAAATCGGAATTACAACGATCGCATCCGGCTGCTCATTGATGGCCTGATCAATATAGCTGTCCTGATTGCTCGGATCCCAGTTCGGATCATAAACGGTTACGTTCATACCAACTGCTTCGCAGCAGGCTTCAAATGCTTCAGAGTAACAGGTGGTCCATGCATGTGCGCCATGAACGATCAGAACAATGTTCTTGCCTTCCTGGCCGTCTGCAGGAGATTCCGGGAATGTGGCATCGTTGGAGTCATCCCAGTCGATGTACTCTTTGTAATGCCAGTGCTCTTTCTGTGTCTCATCGTAATTGTCCTCGCAGTACTCCGCGTCACCGTCGATCTCCGGAATATCGAAGCTGAGACCTTCTGCCATCATCTGATGATTATCGGTGGTCATTAAGCTTTCTTCTGCTGCAAGAAGTTTCTCATAAGAAGCCTGAGCAGCTTCCGGAACCTCAACTTCTTCGGCAAAAGCCAGGGATGATGTACCGAGGATCATGGCACCACACATCAGAATTGCCAAACTTTTTTTCATCTTTTTGTTCCTCCTTAATAATAAAATTTATTTCTTAAAAGCGTTGCCCGCCTTTAATTCTTATCTGCCGGTTTCCTGAAGATGCTCTAAGTGCAGGTTCGGACGGCGGCCGAGAATCTTGTCTTTGTTGTACTTCGCTACAGTCTCATAAACCAGGCAGAGTACCAGTGCCGCGCCGATTACAAGTACCTGAAGCTCCGTTGACTTGCAGAGGGATTTCAGGAAAGAGATCATAATCAGGGAAACGTAGGTCCACATAACGCTTCCTTTGCCGCCGTAGATATCCGTACCGCCGATAACCGTTGCGGTGAAAGCCATATAGAAGGGAGAAATTCCCTTTTCACCCATGGTTACATTGGCTGCTCCGGAGTAAATGCCGTTTAATGCACCGCCAAGACCTGCTGCCAGACCGGAAATCACAAAGGCTGCCGTAACCACCCGGTCACTCTTGATACCGGCCAGCCATGCCGTCTCGGCATTGCCGCCCACCATGTGGATATTCCTCCCAAGCCTGGTATAGCGCAGGAGTACCACAACCAGTATCACAAACACCGTGGTGATGATAAAATACGCCGAGAAAGGCAGGAAGGGAAGGAGCTGACCGTTCAGGAACTCATTCAGGTCATAATCCTTGCCGATACTGAGTTCTGCACCGTTACAGTAAATATACATGACACCCTTGAGCACCAGCTGCATACCGATACTGGCGATAAACGCGTGAATCCGCAGCTTGGTAACCAGAAAGCCCATAATCAGTCCGTTCAGCACGCCCATCATCGAACCGATCAGAATGCAGACGATCCAGGGAAGATCAAACTGATCCCGAAATCCCAGAGTAAGAAGAGCCGCAAAAGTGGACACATACATCACCGTCATATCCATATGGCCGGCAATCAGAACAATCGTAAACCCAATCCCCAGCCAGATAACCAGACTGCCGTTTCCGGTAACCGCCCGGATATTATAGGGGGTGAAAAAGTTCTTTCCAAAAATCAATCCGCATAACAGAACCAGTAAAAGCAGAATGTAGGCTCTGTTTTTATTTAGAAACGCCACATTTAATTTAAAATTCTTCTTTTTTTCCATCATGCTTTACCCAACTTTCTGTTTGAATACGTATTCAGCCATACAATAAACAGGAATACAATTCCCTGTACCAGATATTTGGAATAGGTACCCAGGCCCACCCAGGAAAGAATGTTATTCAGAATACCGTAAGCGAGTACGCCTCCGAAGGTGCCGACCACGGTGCCCTTGCCGCCGCTTAAGGACACACCGCCAAGCAGGATTGCAGTCAGGGCATCGAAATCATATCCCGTACCATTTTCGTAAGATGCACATTTTCTCAAAGCTGCATAGAAAATTCCTGCGGTAGCGCCGCACAGACCATTGATCACATAGGCGATCATCAGCTGCTTCGTGCAGTTGATTCCGGAAAATCTGGCTACTTCGTAGTTGGTTCCGATGATTTTCAGCTTCTGGCCGAATGCCGTTTTCGTGTGGATAATCCAGGAAATGACGAACATCACCAGCATGACAATGGCCATCAGAGAAATCACACCGCCGATATACGTTCTGGAAATCGAGTAAAGCATTTCCGCAGAACTCTGCATGTCCTCACGGGCAATGGATTCCGCATAGAGCATTTTGCCCTGCCAGACAACCCGGATGATACCGGAAATCAGCAGGTTCACCGCCAGCGTCCAGATAATGGCGTTGGCACGCATCTTTCCGATCATGAAGCCGTTTAACAGACCGATGACAACGCCTGCCAGCAAACCTGCCGCAATGGCTCCCACGAAGCCGAAGTTGATGCACTGAACGGCCATCACACCGCCGAATGCCATGGTAATCGGAACAGACATATCTGTCATATTTCCGGAATAGGTAATGTAAAACAGTCCGGCACAGACCATGCCGACCAGGGCCACCGCCTCCAGAATGGACTGGACATTGCTCTTGTTAAAAAACTGGCCTTTGGAGATGATCATGCCCAGTATAATCAGACCGACCACAATGATCCAGATTCCCAGCCGGTTAAAAATCAGGCTGAACTTATTGATTTCTGTTTTCCTTGTATCTACCTTTGGTGCGGTAGGATTTCCATTTTTCTTCATTTCTTCGGACATGATACGAACTCTCCCTCCCCATTTGCTGCCATTAAGATTGAGTTTTCAGTCATATCTTTCTTCTGGATCATACCGATGGTATGGCCTTCCCGCAAAATCACCGCGCGGTCCGCCAGACCCACAACCTCCGGAAGGTCGGAAGAAAGCAGAATAACCGAGTTCCCTTTTGATACGTAATCCTTCACAACATTGTGAATTACCTGCTTTGCATTGACATCAACACCACGGGTGGGCTCGTCCAGAATCAGGATATCCACGCCGGCTGCCAGCCATTTTGCCATCAGAACCTTCTGCTGATTTCCTCCGGAGAAGCTGTTTACCAGCCGTTCCCGGTCTGCAGGGTAAACACTCATTTCATTGATCTTCTCGTCCACCAGGCTGTTCAGGCTGCTCTGCTTGAAGAAGATACCCTTGGAGTATTTGTCAATGATACAGCTGGTCACATTGTCGCCGACGGTCTGATTCAGAGCCAGCCCCAGAACCTTCCGGTCCTCTGTCAGGTAGCCGAGACCTCCGTCAATGGCTTCCCCGAAATTCCGGAAATGAACTTCCTTCCCATGAATGAATACTTTTCCCCCGTCAGAAGCGTCCACACCGATCAGTGCCCGGGCAATCTCGGTTCTCCCCGCGCCTGCCAGTCCGCAGATCGCCAGAACCTCACCCTTGTGCAGTTCAAAATTCACATGATGGAAAAATCCCCAGCGGGTATAATCCTCCACCTTCAGAACAACTTCCTTCTGTACGGTGCCGGAATGCTCCGCATAGAAATTCTTCACCGGGGTACCTACCATCATCTCCACCAGATGGTCCGGATTCGTCTCCGATACCGGAAGGGAACCTACCAGCCTGCCGTCCCGCATAACCGTAACATTATCCGCAATTTCAAAAATTTCCGCCAGATGATGGGAAATATAAACAATCGCCAGACCTTCGGCTTTCAGCTGCCGGATGATCTTATAAAGGCGGTTTACCTCCTCACTGGAAAGAGCGGAGGTCGGCTCATCCATAACCACGATGGAAGGATTGAAGCCCAGCACCTTTGCGATCTCCACAAGCTGTGCCTCGCACTGGCTGATCTCTGATACATCGATGGTGGGATCAATATAATCCAGTCCCACGCGCTCCAGAAGCTTTTTTGCTTCCTCAATGGCTTTTTTCTTATCGATAAACAAACCGTTCTTCTTAGGAAGCCTTCCTACCAGAAGATTTTCATAAATAGAGATTCTGCGTGCCAGAGACAGTTCCTGATAGACCATCCCGATACCGGCTTCCTTTGCCAGGGTAGGCGAATGCAGAAGCTTCTTTTCCCCATTAATATAAATGTCACCCGTGTAATCATTGAACAGACCGTTTAACATCTTCATCAGTGTGGATTTTCCGGCTCCGTTCTCCCCCATCAGGGCATGTACCTCACCCTTTTTCACCCGGAAATCAACCTGATCAACGGCCAGTGTGCCCGGAAAACGCTTGGAAACCTTCTGCATATCCAGCGCATAAACCGTCCCCTTGTTGTTGGGTTCCTTGCTCATAATCCTTTACTCCTTTCCCTGCTTCATCTTCTTATGAGATGGCATCGGCCGCCCTTTCAAGCGCCTTTTCGTTTCGTTTCACCTGGGCGCTCTCCGTCAGCTCCGTCAGCCAATCCTGCAACTTTGACTCCCGAATATCCTCTTCTGTCTCCACCTTCCATGCTGTCCTGCCATAACCGGCAAAATACAGCACATGGAATCCCTTTTCTGCATAAATCACTTCACAGTCACCGGCTTTCCGTGCCGGATCAAAACACCATTTTTCAACATAGGAATCCAGGGAATCCTTTCGGACATTCTCGTAAAGTCCTCCCTCATGCCCTGAATCTCCGGCCGTTTCCTCTGCCAGCTCTGCAAAAAGCGCTTCCGTTCCGCCGCCTGCCTTCCAGCGTTCCAGCAGTTCCTCCGCCTTTTCACAGGATTCCTCGTATTCTTCATCCAGATTTTTCGCTGCCGTATCTACGGCAAAGCAGATGTCCCGAACATTCACTGTCGGGTACTCATGCCTGGAACGCCCGTGGAAAATCAGTACATAAAAGCCATTCTGGTCGTCAATGATTTCACTGTCGCCGTTTTCCCGCTCCTCCAGGAACAGCCAGTCCCCGTAAGCATAGCCTGTACTGTAATAAGCGTCCTCCGTCGTATAATAAACCGCGTCCTGGTATTCGTCGGCCACGTCCTTCAGCTCCCGGCCGCTCTGCACCTTTTCCAGTGCTTCCCGGGCAAGGGCCTCTGCCTGACTCCGTTCCTCCCCGGAGGGTTCCCCGTTTCCGGTTCCGGCCTTAAAATACAGACGCTCATAATCTGCAAACTCATAATATTCCCGATGAGCTTCGAAATACTGCTCAAGCTCTTCATCCGAGCTGGTAATGCCTTCCTGTTTCTCCGTGGTATAATCCCGGGCAACAGCCGCCATGGTCATCAGCTCCTGAAGACGCTCCAGTGTCATGCCGTCTCCGTAGATCCTGGCAGCATAGGCATCCGCCGTCAGCTCACTGCTCTCTGCCACAAACGAAATGCCGTCCAGGTAATCCAGAATCTCCTGCTGACCCTCTTCACCCAGCTCATAGCCCTGCTTTTCGGCCTCTTCTGAAATCACAGCCACATGAATCAGGGTTTCCAGGCTCTCTTCCAGAAAATAGGAAAACCAGGATTCCCCGTCCTCATATTCCTGCTCCTTCAGAGACCTGCTCTGATCAAACATATAGGAAAGATAATCCGCATTCTGTTCGCAGTAGGAATCATAATAAGCGTAATAAAAATAATTCACATCCGCCACAGAGTAATTCTCCCCGTTGATCTCAATGGCATTGTCCTCTCTGACGATCCGGCCGGCGGAACGAAAAATAGAAAACACGTACACACCCAGGGCCAGACCAATGATCACCGCTGCCTCTATAATATAAAATCTGGAATGATTTTCTCTTTTCCCTTTTTTTGTTTTTGTGCTTCTGTTCTGATTGCTTTTCTGACTTTTCTTCTGATGCATTCCCTGCTTCTTTCTCCGGCCCTTCTCCTGCTTTCCGAATCTTCCTTTTCGGGACAGTCTGCATCCTGCTGCAGCAGGCCGTTGCTATTTTTCATGTAATATGCGGCAAGAAAACCCAAAAAGCAGCTGTCCATATCGTCATTTTTTATAACTTATGCTATTATTTTACACGCTGTATTAACAAAATTCAACAATTGAGATTTTTTTCTTTTAAACGTTTAACTTAAAGATTTCACTTCAGAAAGAGATATCCGACCGGCAGCTCCTCTCACGGGAATTCAGGACGCGCTCACAAGTCCTGGCGCGGGATTTGAGTCTGCAAAGCAGATCTTCCATCTGATATAACAGTTACAGGAGCACTCTTTTGCAGAAGTAAAATTTCTCAAAAGAATGCTCCCATTTTTCTTTTTCACAGGCCTGCACTGTCAGGATTCTGCACGGATTATTTACGGGCATCCTCCACTGCTTTATACATAGCCATGATATTTTCAGGCGGAACATCCGGCAGAATGTTATGCTCTGTATTGAAGATAAAACCGCCGTCCTTGTAGAAGATATCGATCATTCTCATACAGTAATCATAGACTTCCTGGGGTTTTCCATGATTCAGGACGGTTCTGGTATTGCATCCGCCGCCCCAGAATGTGATATCCTTTCCAAA
>JAXEJQ010000099.1:0-7934 GCA_034101475.1 Candidatus Limivivens sp. | reverse complement strand
ACTAATAGGTCGAAGGCTTATCCTAGGTTTGGGTTGGATGTAAAAAATCTGTATGTGGTTTTGAAGGTACAAAGTATCTTTCATGGCCCAGTGGCTCAGTTGGTTAGAGCGTCGCCCTGTCACGGCGAAGGTCGTCGGTTCGAGTCCGATCTGGGTCGTCACATAGAAATATGTGAAATGGGGTCTTAGCTCAGCTGGGAGAGCATCTGCCTTACAAGCAGAGGGTCATAGGTTCGAGCCCTATAGGCCCCATGCAAACGAAAGTTTGCAGAAGCCGAGATGATTTCGGTATTGCCGATGTGGCTCAATTGGCAGAGCAGCTGATTTGTAATCAGCAGGTTATCGGTTCGAGTCCGATCATCGGCTCTTAAATAAAATATGGATGGATTCCCGAGTGGCCAAAGGGGACAGACTGTAAATCTGCTGCAAATTGCTTCGGTGGTTCGAATCCACCTCCATCCATTTGGATAACATATTATCCATATTAATTTAATAGCGCGGGGTGGAGCAGCCTGGAAGCTCGTCGGGCTCATAACCCGAAGGTCGCAAGTTCAAATCTTGCCCCCGCAATTTATGCCTGGTTAGCTCAGTTGGTAGAGCAGAGGACTGAAAATCCTCGTGTCTCTGGTTCGATTCCGGAACCAGGCATTTTGAATGTTCTGCATTCAAAAACTCGATAAGAGATGGGATATTAGCTCAGTCGGTAGAGCACTTGACTTTTAATCAAGTTGTCCGGGGTTCGAATCCCCGATGTCTCATGAAGAGATGAAAGAGGTATCTGAAGAAGATACTTCTTTTTTTATATCTGTTCAGAGCCAGGCATTTTGGAGGTTGGATCTGAACGGAAGAAGTATGAGAACCGGTGGTCTGTTATGATTCTCTGATGGGTGTACGCAGGATTATTTTTGTGAATTGTTCTTGACAAGCGCCGGGGACCTCTCTATAATGACGTTATAAAAAACAATATAACGGAAAAATGACAATATAACGGATTTAAGGAGAGATGATTATGAAAAAGGCGTTTACCTGCGGCATCCTGGCATCATTATTTTTTGCATTTACGTTTCTTCTGAACAGCAGCATGAACCTTTCCGGCGGCTTCTGGATGTGGAGCGCCTGTCTGCGCTATTTGATTGTACTTCCGATGCTCGCGCTTCTGCTTTGGAGGCTTCCGGGAGATCGTTTTACTCCTGTGCTGAATGATATTAAAAAACAGCCGGTCACATGGTTTCTCTGGAGTACGGTGGGATTCGGGTTTTTTTATCTTCCGATGACGCTTGGTTCGGCATTTGGGGAATCCTGGCTGGTTGCCGCATCCTGGCAGATCACCATTGTGGCCGGTGTATTGCTGACACCGCTCTTTGGGAAGAAAATACCGATTCGGAATCTGCTTATGGCTTTTGTCATTGTAGCTGGTGTTTTTCTTCTGCAGATATCGAATATGACAGCCAATGATTTTCGCGGAAACTTCCTTGCCATTTTTCCGATCCTGATTGGGGCCTTCTGTTATCCTCTCGGAAACCGGAAAATGATGCAGCATTGCCCGGAAACGATGGATACGCTTCAGAGAGTTTTCGGAATGGTTCTTTGCAGTACGCCGTTCTGGATTCTGGTGGCTGTCACAGCCTTTGTGTGTGATGGTGCACCCGGCATGGGGCAGGTGGTTCAGTCAGCCGGTGTGGCTCTTTTTTCCGGTGTAATCGCGACACTCCTGTTTTTCCACGCCACAGACCTTGTGAAAGAAAATCCAAAGCAGCTGGCCATTGTGGAGGCCACCCAGAGTGGTGAAGTTGTTTTTACTCTGCTTGGGGGCATTCTGGTCCTGGGAGAGAAGGCGCCGGGCATTGGAGGGATCCTTGGACTGGTGCTGATTATCGGGGGAATGCTCTGCAACAGTCTGATTTCGTCAAAATAGTGTTTTACGGGAATCCAGTACATCGGTTTGTTGAAAACTGCGGGAAACCGCGGAATTTAAAAAAGCGGCGGAACCTGGGATCCTTGTGGAAAGGAAAAGAAGATGTCGGAAAAAAAGGAAAATTTAAATGAAATTATTTCTGCGAATCTGAAAAGGATTCGCAGGGAACGAAATCTGACGCTGGATGAAATGGCAGGTCTGACCGGAGTGAGCAGGAGTATGCTGGGACAGATCGAAAGAGGTGAATCCAGCCCTTCCGTCGGAACGCTGTGGAAGGTGGCTGTGGGGCTGAAGATTTCTTTTACGGCACTGATGAAGGAAGAACAGAGGGAGGCCAGAATCATTGATAACAAGGCCTTGCAGGCGCTGACAAACGGAGATGAAAGATTCCGGCTTTACACGGTATTTCCCTTTGAGCCGGGCAGAAATTTTGAAATTTTGTATATTGAAATGGATCCGGGCGTTCGCTCAGAGTCCATGCCCCATGAGACGGGAACCGAAGAGTTTACGCTGGTTTATGAAGGAGAGCTGATTCTTGAAGCGGATGGAAAGACTTATGCGGTGCAGGAGGGACAGTCCATTCACTACAAGGCGGATGTTCCCCATGCTTACGGAAATCAGGGGAAAAAGATGGTAAGACTCTGTATGGTGATTTACTATCAGTAGCGTGATCTGTCCGTCTGTCCGGATCTGCGGCAGAAAGCGACAGAAGGCCGCAGAAGGCGGACAGAAGTGTTCATAAAAAATTAAGACTTTTAGCAGATGTTTTGTGTGTATTCCTATGATAGAATGAAAGAGAATCAAAGGTGCCAGGGGTTATCAAAGAGAGGGGGAGACAAATGCGCAGAGTCAGAAGATTCTTGATGGGATTCTTCTTATTGATGGCGTGTGCATTACCAGTTCAGGCGACAGAAAGCAGCACCAGTCAGAATAACGTCAGTGCTTCGGAGGTGAAGCACGAATTTTATCAGTTTGAGTACGCGAGAGATTATCTGAAGCAGCAGTTGATAAAGAGAGAGGAAAAGATTTCCTTTACGCTTCTCAGTCCTTCTCCGGACGGCGAAGAATTGTTAAAACAGCTTATAAAAGAAGCGACAGCGGTTACCAGTACGACAAAGGGCAGAGAGGGAGACTATATTGACCTTCATGTGGAACGTTATGAAAAGGATCCTTCCTGCTGCAGTATTCCGGTTTACGGGAAGAACCATACGGAGATTCTGTATTATGAGCATCAGTTTACGTATTTGATTAATTATTACACTACCTGGGATCAGGAAAAGGAAATGTCGATCCGGGTTTCTCAGGTATTGTCAGATCTGAATTTAAGTGATAAGAGCACTTATGAAAAGATCCAGACGATTTATGATTATGTATGCAAGAATGTTACCTATGACAACAGCAGTGATCCGGGAAAATTTTCCGCATACAATGCCCTGGTGAAGAGAAAGGCTGTCTGTCAGGGTTATTCGTCTCTGATTTACCGCCTGATGCGGGATGCGGGGATTGAGTGCCGGGTGATTAAAGGAAAAGCCAGCGGTGTGGAGCATTCCTGGAATATTGTCCGCATCGGCAGCAGATTTTATAATCTGGATGCCACCTGGGACGCGGGAAAGGATCCGGAGGATTACAAATGTTTTCTGAAGATACAGGCGGATTTTCCCAACCACAGCAGAGCGTCCGAATATAAGACGGCGGCTTTTCTGGAAGAGTATCCCATGGCGGAGGAGGCATATTGTTTCGGAAATCATACCTGGGCTTCTGAATATACGGTGGATATTGAACCGACCTGCTCTTCTTATGGACTGAAATCCATCCATTGTGTAAAATGCGATGAGGTGAAGGAAGGGTCTTTGAGACAGGTTAAAAAGACGGCTCATACTTATGGAGCATGGACGGTGACGAAGAAGGCGACGATTTTTGAAGAGGGTACCAGAGTACGCACCTGTTCTGCGTGCGGCGCGGAGCGCACGGGTACGCTGAAAAAGCTGACTTCGAAAGTAAGCCTGAATGCGGAGAGTGTCCGGATGAAGGTGGGGCAGACCTCCGGTGCACTGAAAATTGCAAAGCAGAGTACGGGAGATTCCGTCCTGAAATGGACTTCTTCAAAGTCATCGGTTGTTTCCGTAGGAAAGGCCAGCGGAAAGCTTACCGCGAAGAAGACCGGGAGCGCTGTCATTACTGTGACGATGAAGAGCGGTACGAAGGCTGCCTGTAAGGTGACGGTGGGCAGGAGCACTGTGAAGGCGAAAACCATTGCATTCAGCAAAAAGAAGCAGACCCTGACCACAGGGGACTCTCTGAAGCTTGAGATTGTGTACAATCCCATTACAGCCGTTGATAAAATTTCTTATGTTATTTCGAAAAACGGAGTTCTGACGATTAAGAATGGAGTAATAACAGCCCAGAAGAGCGGAGTCGCTTATGTCAAGGCCACCACGAAGAGCGGTCTGACGGCAAAATGCAGAATTACCGTAAAGGATCCGGGCTGACAGGAACATGAAACAGCTTTATGATTTACTGAAGGAATATGGCGGATCACGGGCGTATCCCTTTCATATGCCGGGACATAAGCGGCAGAACATGGATTTTGGGAACCCGTTTTCCATTGATATTACAGAGATTGACGGATTTGACAACCTGCATCACCCGGAGGGGATTCTGAAAGAGGCACAGGAACGTCTGGCTGCCCTTCGGGGATGCACCGAAGCATTTTTTATGGTAAATGGGAGTACAGGAGGTATCCTGAGTGCTGTTTCCGCCTGCACAGAGCCGGGGGATCGGATTTTAATGGCCAGAAACTGCCATAAAGCTGTTTACCATGCAGTTTATCTGAGAAATTTGCAGCCTGTTTATCTTTATCCGCGTCTGGAACGGAAGTATGGGATCAGCGGCGGTCTGGTTCCCGGGGATTTGGAACGGCTGCTGGGCGAAAATCCGGATATCCGGGCTGTTGTGGTGACTTCGCCTACGTATGATGGAGTGGTGTCCGATGTGAAGAAACTGGCAGAGATTGCCCATAAATATGGAATACCGCTGATTGTGGATGAAGCCCATGGAGCCCATTTCGGATTTCATGGGTATTTTCCGGTCAGTGCTGTGAATCTGGGTGCGGATCTGGTGATCCAGAGTTTTCACAAAACGCTGCCTTCTCTGACACAGACGGCGGTTCTGTATCGGAACGGAACGCTCGTGGACAGAGAACGGCTGACGCGTTTTCTTGGAATTTACCAGACCAGCAGCCCGTCCTATGTGTTTCTGGCTTCCATTGACCGCTGCACGGGAATCCTGGCAGAAAACGGAAAGGAACTGTTTGGAGAGTTTGCGGGCAGGCTGGAGTGTTTCCGGAGGAAAGCGGCTTCCTGGAAGAGAATTCAGGTGCCCGGCAGAGAGATCACAGGAGAGAGCGGAATTTTCGATCTGGATCTGTCAAAGCTGATTCTTTCCGTGAGGGGGTTCTGTTCGGGAGAAGCGTTGAGCAGGCGGCTTCGTGAAGGATATGCTCTGGAACTGGAGATGGCGGCGGGAGGTTATGCGCTGGCGCTGACTTCCTTTGAGGATACACAGGAAGGGTTCGATCGTCTGGAACAGGCTCTTCGGGAGATTGATCGGGGGCTGGAGGGCAGCAGGCAGCCATGTGAAATTCAGGATTACGTATTCTCCAATGAGCGTGTGTGCAGTCCGGCAGAGGCCTGGGACGGGCCGAAAAGAATTGTAAATCTGGAGGACAGCGAAGGCATGGTGTCCGGAGAATTTCTTTATCTGTATCCACCGGGAATTCCGCTGCTCGTGCCGGGAGAGCGGATCAGCCGGGAGCTTTTGCAGAGAGTGCATGCCTGCCGGGAAAACGGACTTTCCCTGCAGGGACCTGCGGATTACAGCTGCCGGGAGATTCGGGTTCTCACAGCAGAAGAAACAGGAAGGATCTGTTCCTGAAAATACTTACGGAAGAAGAAACAGGAAGGATCTGCTTCTGAAAATACTTACGGAAGAAGAAACAGGAAGGATCTGTTTCTGGAAATGTTTTCCGCCGGAGAACAGCAACAAAAAAGAGGAGAGGACATACAGAGCGATGGGAAAGATTTTTTATGTAATGGGGCGGAGCGCTTCCGGAAAAGATACGATTTATCAGGAACTGCTGGAGCGAAAGGAGCTTTCCCTTCAAAGTCTGGTACTCTATACGACACGGCCAATCCGTGCCGGGGAGACAGACGGTGTGGAGTATCACTTTGTAACAGAAGAGAGACTGGCGGAACTGGAACAGGCAGGCCGGGTGATCGAACTGCGGGAATACCATACTGTACAGGGGATCTGGAAATATTTCACAGTGGATGATGAAAATATCGATTTGAAGACCCGGGATTATCTTGCTATCGGAACGCTGGTGTCCTACGAAAAGCTGAAAAAATATTATGGGGAAGAAAAGTTGGTACCCATATACATAGAGGTTTCCGATGATCTGCGGCTGGAACGTGCTTTGGAGAGAGCGCGCAGGCAGGCGGTACCGGATTACAACGAACTCTGCAGGCGATTTCTGGCGGACAGCGCGGATTTCTCGGAGGAAAATCTGAAAAGGGCAGGAATCCGCAGAAGATTCCGAAACGATGGCGAGCGGGGAGTATGTGCAGCGGAGGCAGCAGAGTATATCCGGGAACAAAAAGATTTCATTAGGTAATTGCAGCAACTTGTGGTATAATGTTCACGAAAGCAATGAGCAGTGCGAAAATAAGAAACGTCAAATAGGCTGCTTGCAGTCATATTTGACGGAGCTAATTTTCATAGTGCGAAGCCCGTGAGCGCGGGAATCGGAGATTGCCGCGCGTGCACTGCGCCGCCGGAGCCATGTATTTCACGAGCGAAGCGAGCTCTGTAAAGCCGAAGGATTTGCAGGGCTCTACCCGAAGCGGGATAAAAAATCAAACGGCTGCTGCATAAATATGGATTCAGAAGGGAAAACAGATGTCAGGATTTGAGAAAATTATGGGTCACACCCAGGCGATTACCCATTTAAAAAATGCCATAGAACAAAATAAGGTGTCTCACGCCTATATTTTTAACGGAGAAAAGGGCTGCGGAAAGAAAATGCTGGCATTGGAATTTGCCAGAATGCTGCAGTGCCAGGAGAAGGATCGTCCCTGCGGGAAATGTCGTTCCTGTCTTCAGGCGGAGAGCGGAAACCATCCGGATATTATCCGGGTGACCCACGAGAAGCCGGGCAGCATTGGTGTGGAGGATATCAGAGAGCAGCTGATCGGGGATGTGCAGATTAAACCCTACAGCAGCCCTTATAAGGTATATATTGTTCCGGATGCGGAGAAGATGACGGTACAGGCACAGAATGCCCTGCTGAAGACCATTGAGGAGCCTCCGGCCTATGCGGTGATTCTGCTTCTGACCACCAATGCCTCCTTATTTTTGCCGACGATTTTGTCCCGGTGCGTTATGATTGCCATGAAGCCGGTGGCGGATGAGCAGGTGCGGCAGTATCTGATGGAGCATGTGCAGATCCCGGATTATCAGGCAGATATCTGTGTGGCTTTTGCCCAGGGAAATATCGGAAAGGCTGTTCAGCTGGCTTCCTCGGAAACGTTTCAGGAGATCAAAACGGCGGCATTGAACCTTGCCATGCACATTCCGGATATGGAGATCAGTGAGATCAACCAGAATGTGAAGGATGTTTCCGTATTTAAAATGGAAATCCAGGATTATCTGGATCTTCTGGCGGTCTGGTATCGGGATGCTCTCTACTTTAAAGCGACCAAGGATGTAAACGGTATGGTTTTCAAGGAGCAGATCAATACCATTGTTGATCAGACCAGAAAGGCATCCTATGAGGGAATCAGCCGTATTCTGGACGCTTTGCAGAAAGCAAAAACGAGGCTGAGCGCAAATGTTAATTTTGACCTGACTATGGAACTGTTGTTCCTGACGATAAAGGAGAATTTGGGATAATGATAAAGATTGTAGGAGTGCGGTTTCGCAATGCCGGGAAGATTTATTATTTCGATCCGAAGAAGCTGCC
>JAXEJQ010000098.1:0-11316 GCA_034101475.1 Candidatus Limivivens sp. | reverse complement strand
AGCTGTACCAAAAGCATCTGGACAGTTTTGTAAAACAGCGGGCGATGACCATGGGGACGAAGCTTCGGATTGTAGGCATGGTGACAGGTGTGATGCTGATCGGTTTTCTCTGTATGAAAAACGTACCTGTGGGAAGGGCATGCATTGTTGTTGTCTGGATTTTCCATGTGCTGTACTTTTTCGGCAGGGTAAAGACCATTGAGGCAGTTCCGGGAGAGTAAACGGGAAGAGATAGTTGGAAAGGAATGGACAGATGATGAAAACAAGACTGGCGGGCCTGCTGTCCCACGCAAAAAAGTATATATTCTATAACGTCCTGTGTCAGTGGATTTCCCTGCTGGCACAGATCGCGGCTGTTTTTTCCGTTGCAGGACTTCTGGAACAGGCAGTCTGTCAGAGACTCACGGTGGACAGCTGCCTGGGCACCGCGGGAATCCTTCTGGCGGTACTGGCAGTCCGTTTTGTCTGTGAAAGGATGGCTGCGAAAGCTTCTTATTCAGCCAGCGTGGATGTCAAACGGATTCTTCGCGGGAAGCTGTACGAAAAAATGCTGAAGCTTGGCGCGTCCTATCGGGAACAGGTGTCCACCTCTGAAGTGGTGCAGGTCAGCACAGAAGGAGTGGAGCAGCTGGAGACGTATTTTGGAAAATACCTTCCACAGCTTTTCTACAGTTTGCTGGCGCCGCTGACGCTGTTCGCGGTTCTGTGCCGGGTCAGCCTGAAAGCCAGCGTGGTTCTGCTGATCTGTGTGCCGCTGATTCCCCTTTCCATTGTGGCGGTTCAGAAGCTTGCGAAAAGACTTCTGAACCGCTACTGGGGAATGTATACCGGGCTTGGAGACAGCTTTCTGGAAAATCTGCAGGGCCTGACAACACTGAAAATCTATCAGGCGGATCAGCAGAAAGCGGAAGAGATGGATGCAGAAGCCCGGAATTTCCGGAAAATAACCATGAAGGTGCTGACTATGCAGCTGAATTCCACCAGTGTGATGGATCTTGTGGCATACGGAGGGGCCGCTGTGGGAATGATTGCAGCGGTGTCGGAATTTCTGGCTGGAAATCTGACTCTGTCCGGTACGCTCTGCATCGTGCTTCTGGCCAGTGAGTTTTTTATTCCGCTGCGGCTGCTGGGATCTTTTTTTCATATTGCCATGAACGGAATGGCGGCGAGCGATAAAATTTTCCGGATTCTGGATCTGCCGGAGCCGGAAAAAAAGACAGAGAGACTGCCGGATGGGCCGTTGAACATCCGTTTTTCCGGAGTCGGATTTTCCTATGAGGAAAATCGGGAGATCATAAAGGAACTGGATCTGACGATCCCGGCTGGAAGCTTTGTTTCCCTGGTCGGAGAATCCGGATGCGGGAAAAGCACCATAGCCGGTATCCTTTCCGGAAAGAACAGAGGATACAGCGGAGAAATCCTGATCGGCGGCATACCGCTTTCCAGGATCTGTGAAGAAGATCTGAGGAAAAACATTGTTCTTGTGCGTCACAACAGCTATCTCTTTAAAGGAACCGTAAAAGAAAACCTGCAGATGGCCAGAGCTGATGCATCGGAAAAAGAAATGGAGGAAGTACTGGGCAAGGTTCATCTGCTGGGATTTCTGGAGCGGCAGAAGGGACTGGAAACACCGCTTCTGGAAAAGGGCAGCAATCTTTCCGGGGGCCAGTGCCAGCGGCTCTGCCTGGCCAGGGCGCTTCTGGCGGACGCTCCGGTTTACCTTTTTGATGAGGCCACCAGCAACATTGATGTGGAGAGTGAGGAGCTGATCATGGAGGTGATTCGGGAACTGGCGAAGTCAAAGACCGTGCTTTTGATTTCCCACAGACTTGCCAATGTGATGTCTTCAGACTGTATCTATCTGCTGGAGGCAGGAGAAATCCGGGAAAAAGGAACCCATCAGGAGCTGATGGAGCTGGGAGGTGTTTACCGCAGACTGTATGAGAGTCAGCAGGCACTGGAGTGTTTTGAAAAGGAGGCGGCGGTATGAAACAGAATGCGGATGAGAAGAAGAAAGAAGAGCTGAGAGTACGCCGCAGCGCGCTCTCGATTATGGGAAGCCTGATTGGGCTGGTAAAGCCCCTGCTTCCGATTATGCTGTCGGCAATCCTGCTGGGGACTGCCGGTTACCTGTGTGCCATCTTCCTTACCATCCTGGCAGCCCAGGCGATTCTGCACGCTCCACAGATTGGCGGCGCGGTCATGTTCCGGGAGGAGGCCTTCCTTTCGGCAATCCCGGTAAAAACACTGTTTTTCGTTATGATACTTCTGGCTGTTCTGCGTGGTGTGCTTCACTATGCGGAGCAGTACTGCAATCATTTTATAGCCTTTAAGCTGCTGGCAATCATCCGGAATAAGGTATTTGCAGCCCTCCGAAGGCTCAGCCCCGCAAAATTGGAAGGACGTGACAAGGGAAATCTGATTCCCATAATTACCACGGATATTGAGCTTCTGGAGGTATTTTATGCACATACCATTTCTCCCATAGCCATTGCTGTTCTGACTTCTCTGATCATGACGGGATTGATCGGGCGGTACCATGTGCTGGCCGGGGTCCTGGCGCTGACGGCTTATCTGGCGGTAGGCATGGTGATTCCGCTCTGGAACGGGAAGCGCGGAGGCACTGCCGGTATGGGATTCCGGACAGAATTCGGGGAACTGAACAGCTTTGTGCTGGATTCTCTGCGGGGGCTGGATGAGACCATTCAGTACGGACAGGGGAAAAAACGTGGAGAACAGATGAATGAGAAAGGAAGAGTTCTTGCAGGGCTTCAGGAGCATTTATGTCGCATGGAAGGCAGTCAGCGCTCTGTCACAACATTGACAATTCTGCTGTCATCCTTTGGTATGCTGGCCCTGACGCTTATGCTCTATACGAAGGGTGAGCTGGGCTTTGACGGCGTTCTGATCTGTACCGTTGCCATGATGGGATCCCTCGGACCGGTGACGGCGCTTTCCAGCTTATCCAATAACCTGAATCAGACCCTTGCAAGCGGCGAGCGGGTATTGGCTGTTCTGGAAGAAGAGCCGCTGGTAAAGGAGATCGCGGACCGGGAAGGAGACGATTATGAAGGATTCCGGAATTTTACCGGAGCGGATGTGTCCCAGGTCAGCTTTTCTTATGGGAAAGAAAGAGTCCTGAAGGATTATTCGCTTCGGGCAGAGCCCGGGACAATCATCGGCATTCACGGGGCCAGCGGATCCGGAAAGTCCACGCTTCTCAAACTTCTTATGCGATTCTGGGATGCAGAGAAGGGCAGTGTGTCTGTCTGCGGAAGAGATGTGCGGGAAATTCCCACCGGCCGGCTTCGGGATACAGAGAGTTTTGTAACACAGGAAACCCATCTGTTTCACGATTCCATTGCCGCCAATATTGCCATCGGAAAGAAGGGGGCTTCCAGGGCGGAGATTGAGGAGGCAGCCAGAAAAGCATCCATCCATGATTTTATTATGACGCTGCCACGGGGATATGATACAGAGGTCGAAGAACTTGGGGATACCCTTTCCGGAGGGGAGAGACAGCGGATTGGCATCGCCCGTGCTTTTCTGCACGATGCGCCCTTTCTGCTTCTGGATGAGCCTACCAGCAACCTGGATTCTCTTAATGAAGGGATTATCCTGAAATCCCTGCAGGAAGCCTGCAGAAAGCAGACGGTGGTTCTGGTATCCCACAGGAAATCCACCATGAATCTGGCAGATGTGGTTTACGAAATGGATACCGGAAATATGTAATGAGAAAAATTATCAGTTACGGTTATTGACAATAAATAATAGTAAGTATATACTAACTCGTGTAAAAAGCAAGAAACTATATTGAGAACGAAAGCAGGTGGAATCGGATGCCTTTATCGATGGCGGAAACCGGCCGGATGAATCAGATCCGGAAGATCGGTGGAAAAGAAGAAACCAGACGTTTTCTGGAGAGTCTGGGGTTTGTAGTCGGAGGGTTTGTCACTGTTGTCTCAGAGATGAATGGCAGCCTGATCGTAAACGTGAAGGAATCACGGGTGGCAATCAGTAAAGAAATGGCAAATAAAATTATGGTTTAGGAGGAGAAAGAATGGCAACATTACGGGAGGCAAAATGCGGGCAGACAGTGAAAGTGCTGAAGATCCGCGGAGAGGGTGCGGTAAAGCGCAGGATTATGGATATGGGAATCACAAAAAACACTTCGGTTTATGTACGCAAGGTGGCGCCTTTCGGTGATCCTGTGGAAGTCACCGTAAGAGGCTATGAGCTGTCTTTGCGTAAAGCAGACGCTGAAATGATTGAAGTGGAATAATCATTTTTTTTGATTTGTGGTTAGACAAAACTAAAAAACGTTGCATATGTGCAATCGGGAAGAGAGGCTGTTTATGAAAGTAAAAATTGCGCTTGCGGGTAATCCGAACAGCGGAAAAACTACTCTGTTCAATGCCCTGACCGGTTCCAATCAGTTTGTGGGAAACTGGCCCGGAGTAACAGTGGAGAAAAAAGAAGGAAAAATCAAAGGCTACACGACAAAGGGGGAGGAAGCTGTCCTGGTGGATCTTCCGGGCATTTATTCCCTGTCTCCTTATACCCTGGAGGAAGTGGTTTCCAGAAATTTTCTTCTGGGAGAAAAACCGGATGCGATTATCAATATTATTGACGGAACAAATCTGGAGAGAAATCTTTATCTGACGACCCAGCTTACCGAGCTTGGAATTCCGGTGATCATTGCCATTAACATGATGGATCTGGTGAAAAAAAACGGGGAAGAGCTGAATGTGGATCGTCTGGCAAAAGATACCGGCTGCAAGGTTGTGGAAATTTCCGCTCTGAAGGGAGACGGAATTGATCAGCTTGCACAGCGTGCGGTATCAATTGCGAAAAGCGGAAAGAAGAGCCAGCCGACCCATCGCTTTGAGGGCAGTGTGGAACATGCCATCGCGCACATTGAGGAAGCGATCAACGGCAAAGTGGATACGAGCATGGAGCGTTGGTATGCAGTGAAGCTGTTTGAGCGGGATGAAAAGGTGCGTGAGAGCCTGAAGCTGGATCAGGCACTGCTGGAACATATTGAAAAGGATATTGTAAGCTGTGAACAGGAAATGGATGATGATGCGGAGAGCATTATCACCGGAGAGCGCTATCAATATATCGGAAGCATTATTGAGGATTGCTATAAAAAGCGTGTGAAAAAGCAGATGTCTGCCTCGGATAAAATTGACCGTATTGTGACCAACCGTTTCCTGGCCCTGCCGATTTTCGCCGTTGTTATGTTTCTCGTATATTATGTATCGGTTACGACCGTAGGAACGATTCTGACAGACTGGACGAATGATACCCTGTTTGGAGAATGGATTATTCCGGGCGCCCAGATCGCACTGGAGTCCATCGGCTGCGCATCCTGGCTGACCGGACTTGTGGTTGACGGTATCATCAGCGGAGTCGGAGCAGTGCTTGGGTTTGTACCGCAGATGCTGGTGCTCTTTCTATTCCTTGCCTTTCTGGAAGGCTGCGGGTACATGGCGCGGATTGCATTTATCATGGACCGGATTTTCCGTAAATTCGGTCTTTCCGGTAAATCCTTTATTCCAATGCTGATTGGTACGGGGTGCGGCGTTCCGGGTGTTATGGCCTCCAGAACCATTGAAAATGACCGTGACCGCAAAATGACGATTATGACAACGACTTTTATTCCCTGCGGAGCCAAGCTGCCGATTATCGCACTGATTGCAGGCGCGCTCTTTGACGGTGCGGCATGGGTGGCGCCCAGTGCTTATTTCGTAGGTATTGCGGCGATTATCTGCTCCGGTATTATTTTAAAGAAGACGAAAATGTTTGCCGGTGATCCGGCCCCCTTTGTTATGGAACTTCCGGCTTATCATCTGCCCACAATCGGCAATGTTCTGCGCAGTACCTGGGAGCGCGGATGGTCTTTCATCAAGAAAGCAGGAACGATTATTCTTCTGTCTACCATTTTTGTGTGGTTTGCCCAGGGCTTTGGATTTGAAAACGGAAGCTTTGGCATGGTGGAGGATATGGAAAACAGTATTCTGGCAGCCATTGGTTCCGCCATCGCCTGGATTTTCATTCCCCTTGGCTGGGGCGACTGGAAGTCTGCTGTGGCCGCGATTACCGGTCTGGTGGCCAAGGAGAACGTGGTTGGTACCTTCGGAATCCTGTATGGCTTCGGTGAGGTCGCGGAAGACGGCGCTGAGATCTGGGGCTCTCTGGCAGGCGCCATGACAGCAGTCGCAGCTTATTCCTTCCTGGTATTTAACCTGCTGTGTGCACCCTGTTTCGCGGCAATGGGTGCAATCAAGAGGGAGATGAACAACGGAAAATGGTTCTGGTTTGCCATCGGCTATCAGACCCTGCTGGCCTATGTGGTTTCTCTCTGCGTATATCAGATCGGAACGCTGATCACAGCCGGAACCTTCGGAATCGGAACAGTGGTGGCGTTTGCACTTGTTATCGTCTTTCTGTATCTGCTGTTTCGTCCTTACAAGGAAAGCCAGAATCTGACAGTGCCCAGGAGTATTTCCGGAAAAATGAAAGCATAAACAGAACAGCAGAAAGAAAAAAGGAACCCTGAAAAGGTTCCTTTTTCTATGGATAAAAGTCTGCAGCAGCCGCAGGATAAAGAATCCGGGCTGCTGTCAGATGTTTGATTCAATGAAGCGTTTCATCGCGTCAAAGCTTTCTTTGCTGATATCATGTTCCATCCGGCAGGCATCAGCAACAGCGGTTTCCTCCGGAACTCCCAGGGCAATCAGCCATTTGGATATGAAGGTATGACGCTCATAAATCGAAGACGCAATTTCCAGCCCCTTCTCTGTCAGTGTAATGAAGCCGGCCTTGGATACAAGGATACAGCCGTTCTCACGCAGTTTTTTCATCGCAACGCTGACGCTGGGTTTGGTGATATCCATTTCTTCCGCAATATCCACAGAGCGGACGACCGGAAGCCGCCTGCTTAAAATGAGGATTGTCTCCAGATAGTTCTCAGATGATTCGTTATCGTGCATAAAAACCTCCCCATGGCATCTTTTCATCCCAACATCATATTATGAGTTACCCGACAAATGAGCCTGCTGTCGATTTTTCCGTGCTGCGCACTTTCAAAATCGACGAAAACATTCGCAATTCGCGCATTTTTCTGCGAAAAATGGCTGCTTGCTCATGTTTTGCGGGCCCCATAGACATAAAAATCCATGCAGGCACGGATTTTCATGTTCATTTGTCCATAGGCTCATATTATAACATTTTTGGAAAAAAAACAAGTAAAAGTAAATTTCGTCTATACGGAAGATGCAGAAAAAGTTACAGTTCACTGGCAAGCAGGTGAACTATAACTTTCGCAGGCTTATTTAAAGTTTTGCTTCGCAAAAGAAGCCTGCGAACACCTGAATCACGTTCTTACGCCGCCATACAGCAAGTGTACGGCGGCTGTGTGAATAGTAACTAGAAAAACTATTTGCTTTTGCCGGGATTGGATGTTACAATATATCTGAATAAGTTATGACAGCTACGGCGGGAGTCCCCCGCCGCTTCTTTTGAATTAACGGCACATATTTTGACAGAAAGCGGGAATTCTATGGATCAAAAAGAAAAGAGGGACCGGCGTGCTCATCTCAAGGATTTTGAGAAAGATGCTTCCGGAAAATATGTTTATAAAGGCGCCATGTACGGTTATCAGGGCAGCAGTGAAGCGCGCCGGAGAACGACTGGAAAGCTTTGGACATTGAGTATTGCGGCGTTGTGTGCTATAGTACTGTGCGGGTGCATTCCGGCGCCGGGGATGAATGACTGTACGTACATTCTTTTGCCCTATATGATTGAGCTGGTGGCAGCCTGTTACTTCTGCTGGAAGCTTGGCAGGCTGACCATTGCCGGTGACCCCCTGCGGGAGTATGTGTATGAGGATCTGACGGAGAAGATACCGATGGGAATGGTGATTACAGCTCTGGGCTCCGGGGCAGGATTTGCGGGGGAGCTTGTGTATCTGATTCAGAACGGGACCAATGGAAAAACCGGTACCGCGGTTCTGTTCCTGATTCTGGAGGCCGCTGCCTGCGCTGCCTGTGTGCTGGGGAAAACGCTGTTTTCCAAAATGAAATGGGCGCAGCAGAACCGGTAGAAAACAGCATACCACAGAAGAAAAGGGATAAAATAAAAATCAGAAAACATAAAAGCGAAACAGGGAGTACTCCCTGTTTGTGGTTGTATTCACAACCACAAAACATCCCTTATCTGTAAAAGGGAACTTGTGGCTTCGGCCATTTCAGTTCATAAAAAGAAAAAGGAGGATAAATGAAATGAAAAACGCAAAATGCAGAAAGAGTTTTGCAGTTCTTCTTTCCGCGGCAATGTGTCTGTCCATGACAGCGGGTGCGGCAGTGAACGCGGAAGAAGCAGATGCTTCCAAAAATGATACGCTGGTAGCATCTTCCAACCACTTTGAGGGAAAGTTCTCACCATTTTTTTCAGCATCCGCAGAGGATACAAACGTTTCTGACCTGACTCAGCTTTATCTGATCGGAACTGACCGGGTAGGTGCTCTGGTTTACAACGGCATCGAGGGAGAGACACGTTCCTACAACGGCACGGATTATACTTATAACGGTCCGGCTGATGTGGATGTTACAGAAAATGAGGATGGAACGGTTTACTATGATATTACCATGAGAGATGACATTGTTTTCTCAGACGGGACTCCGGCTGATATTGATGATGTGATTTTCGGCATGTATGTGTACTGTGATCCGACCTATGACGGATCTGCCACTCTGTACAGCCAGCCGATCCTGGGCCTGGATGCATACCGCTCCGGTATGGCGACTCTGTCGAGCCTGCTGGCAGCTGCCGGTGAGGAGAATACGGATTTCTCCCTTTGGACAGAAGAGCAGCAGACAGCATTCTGGGCTGCTGTGAATGAAGGCGGTGCCGCTTTCGCACAGGAAATTGTTGACTACATGGTGGCAAATGCCGGCGTGGCAGAAGGAGACGTGGCTTCTGCTGCAGAAGGCTGGGCATTCCCGGGACTGGCAGAAGACGCAACCGCCAAGGATTTCTTCCTGGCCATCGGTGATGCTTATGAGTGGAACTTCTCCGCCATGGAGGTGGAATCCGCAGGGACCGCTCTGGCTGACCTGATCCCGAAAGAAGTTTACGGTTATGCGACCACAGGTGTGGAGACCGGTGAATCCGCAGATTATATCGAGGGTATTCAGAGAACCGGCGACTACAGCATGCGTGTGGTAGCTACCGAGATCGCTGCAAATATGGGCTATCAGCTGGCTCTGCCCATCGCGCCGCTGCATTACTACGGAGAGGAGTCTCTGTATGATTATGAGAATCACAAATTCGGCTTTGAGAAGGGTGATCTTTCCAAAGTTCGTTCTGTGACCACCAAGCCCTTGGGCGCCGGTCCCTATGTATTTAAGGAGTTCTCAAACGGTACCGTTTATATGGAAGCCAACCCGAACTATTACGAGGGTGAGGCGAAGATCAAGAACCTGAACTTCCTGGAGACTCTGGAAGACGACAAAACCACTGGTATCCAGGCAGGTACCATTGATATCGGCGATCCGTCCTACTCCGGTGAAGTGCGGAACCAGATCACAGAATACAATGGCGGTGACGAGAGCCTGGAAGGCGATGTGGTTACCATTAAGCTGTATGATTTCCGCGGTTACGGATACATTGCCATGAGCGCAGATAATGTAAACGTAGGCGGCGAGCCGGCATCCGATGCTTCCAAGAACCTGCGTAAAGCCATTGCCACCGTTCTGGCTGTTTATCGTGATGAAGCCATTGACTCCTATTACGGAGATACCGCAAGCATTATCAACTACCCGATTTCCAGTACCTCCTGGGCAGCTCCCCAGGTTACCGATGACGGTTACCAGGTAGCATTTTCTGTAGATGTGAACGGAAATCCCATTTATACCGAAGGCATGAGCACCGAAGAAAAATATGCGGCGGCTCTGGAGGCAGCTCTCGGCTACTTCGAAGCAGCAGGCTATACCGTTGAAAACGGCAAGCTTACCGCGGCTCCGGAAGGTGCAGAGCTTGGCTATCAGGTAAATATCGGAGCCAACGGTTCCGGCGATCATCCGTCCTTCCTGCTTCTGAAGAACGCGGCGGATGCTCTGGCAACCATCGGCTTCACACTGAACGTAAATGATATTTCCACTGCATCCGAACTGTATCAGACCTATCAGTCTGGCGTTGCGGATATGTGGGTAGCGGCATGGCAGTCCACTCCGGACCCGGATATGTATCAGGTATATCACAGCCAGGGTTCCACCAACTACTACTGCATCGAAGATGCAGATCTGGACGAGCTGATCGAAGCAGCACGTATGTCTACAGACCAGACCTACCGGAAGGGCCTGTATAAGGCAGCTCTGGATATCGTTCTGGACTGGGGTGTTGAAGTTCCGGTTTATCAGAGAAGCGAGTGCTACATCTTCTCTACCGAACGTGTGAATATCAGTACGCTGACACCGGATATGACTCCGTACTGGAGCTGGATGAGTGAAATTACAACACTGGAACTGAACTGACTCTGAATTGCGCGGCAGTGTACAGGAAAACTGTCCCGGCAGGAGCGAACAAGCTTCTGCCGGGAGACTGTGGCGCAATCTTTGTCTCAGGCCGGTGACGCTGTCATGCATGCTGCATAAAAAGGAACCGCTTTCCAAAATCAGGTTCTGAGGGGCTGAACCGGGAAGAAGGGGAAACAATCCGAATCTGCCGGGGAAGCAGCTGCTTCTTATGCAGCAGGAAATGTATGCTGCGAACATGGGCCGGAAGGCCTGAAAATACAGACGTGCATCCCGAAGGGATGGATGCAGGAAAAAGGGAGGGATTCCGTGAAGAAATTTATTGTCAAAAGAATCTGTCTGTCTGTTTTGATTCTGTTTTGTGTTACCTTTATTATTTATGGGCTGATGCGCTGCCTGCCGGGTTCCTTTGTGGAGAATATGGCCATGCGGCTGGCTCAGGCACCCGGGGCAAAGCCCTATGAAGAGTGGCTGGCCCAGCTAAATGAAGCTTATGGTCTGGACAAGGGAATTGTCCCGGGATATTTTACCTGGCTTGCCGATGCTGTCCGGGGAAATTTCGGCGACAGCTGGAAATATTCGGTTCCGGTTCTCCAGAAATTTCAGGAAGTCATCTGGCTGTCCTTTGTGATGGGAGCCATTGCCTTTGTTCTGGAGCTGATCATTGCCATTCCGCTGGGCATCATTGCGGCGACCAGGCAGTATTCCAAGGCGGATTATCTGATTACTGCAGGTGCACTGGTGGGGATTTCTCTGCCGACCTTCTTTTTTGCCACAC
>JAXEJQ010000097.1:0-6711 GCA_034101475.1 Candidatus Limivivens sp. | reverse complement strand
GGTTCATATAGGCATTCCACTGGGCTATGCGGAGCTGTTCTTTTTTGACGGCATAGTCGGAATAGTTGCCGGCAAATACGGTGGAGCGTCCGTTGTCGATTTCAATGATTTTGGTAGCCAGTCTGTCCAGGAAGAAGCGGTCATGGGAAACGATTAAAACCGCACCCCTGTAATTTTTAAGGTAGGTTTCCAGCCATGCAATGGACTGCATGTCCAGGTGGTTGGTTGGCTCATCCAGAAGAATGATGTCCGGAGCAGTGAGCAGCAGCTTGCCCAGAGCAACCCGGGTCTTCTGACCTCCGGAAAGAGTGCTGACCTTTTTGGAAAATTCGTTTTCATCAAAACCGAGGCCCTTCAAAACCCCAGTAACCTCACTCTGGCAGGCATAGCCGTTTTTGCGTTCAAACTCCGTGTTCAGCCGGTTATAGGTGTCCAGAACCGCGGTCAGGGCTTCGCCCTCCAGGGTTTTCATCTGATGCTCCAGGGTCCGGATCCGCTTTTCCATATCCAGAATCTCCTGTTTTACAGAGAGAAGCTCCTCATAAATAGTGTTTTCAGAAGAAACGGCGTCATGCTGGGCCAGGTAGCCGATGGTTTTCCCTTTTGCGAGGATAACCTCCCCGCCGTCGCTGTCCAGCTCATGCATGATGATCTTCAGAAGGGTGGACTTCCCTGCGCCGTTGATGCCGACAATGGCGGCTTTTTCCCGGTCTTCTATATGAAAAGAGGCATTTTTGATAATTACATCTGTGCCAAAGCTTTTTTGAATATTCTGACATGCCAGTATCATTTGCGTTCATTCCTTTTTCGTGTTCTGATGGGATGTCTGCGTGTCATAAGGAGGGACGGGAGGCTGGGCATCCCTGTCACAGCAAAACGTAAAGAAAAGCTTCCTCCTGATGAAGCCCAATCATTTTTTATTTTAGCACAGGACGAAGGTTTGTTCCAGTCTTTTTCAAACAAGATCCAGGGTTGTTTTAGGAAGACGGAACGATTCAGCCTAACGGCTGAGTATATTAGGTTTCGCTGGTCTGCTTTCCCGATAGCACAGGTGTAAGATCCTCAGCGTAGCCCGCTGGGACAGCCAGCGGCAGCAGGGGAAAATCTTTTCCCGGACATTTTAAGGGCGGCTTTAGGCGAGGCGAGATCCAGCTCCTACGCAGACTTAGCGAAGAGCGCTTTCGCGATGAGCTTAGTCGGAGTTGGAGATTAGCTCGCCGGAGCCGTTGCCCGCATCCGGAAAAGAATTCCCCTGCTGCCGCGGCGTCCCGATTTTTTTGGAAAAAACGCGAAACCACTGGACGTTCGGCGATTTTTGCGCTAATATATATTGAATTGTGATTGGAAGTACATGAGGAGGAACAAACGAGATTATGAAGAAAGTCGTAAAATTTGGTGGAAGCTCTCTTGCGAGCGCAGAGCAGTTCAAGAAGGTCGGAGACATCATCCGTGCAGACGAGGGAAGACGCTATGTGATCCCTTCTGCGCCGGGCAAACGTTTTGAAAAGGATACAAAGGTGACGGACATGCTGTACGCCTGTTATGCAAAGGCGGAGGCCGGAGAGGATTTTTCCGGGAATCTGGCAGCTATTGAGGCACGTTATCAGGAAATCATCGGCGGGCTGGATCTGTCCATGAGCCTGGAGCAGGAATTTGAGGAGATTGAGCGGCAGTTTAAAGCCGGAGCAGGCAGAGATTATGCCGCTTCCAGGGGAGAATATCTGAATGGCCGGGTGATGGCAGAGTATCTGGGATATGAATTTGTCGATCCGGCGGGAGTCATTTTCTTCTTTGAGGACGGTACCTTCAATGCGGAGAAAACCAACCGGGAGCTGTCTGCCAGACTGAAGAATACGGAAAATGCGGTAATCCCCGGATTTTACGGCGCTTTTGATGATGGACGGATCTGCACCTTCTCCAGAGGAGGATCGGATGTTACCGGTTCGGTGGTGGCGAAGGCTATTTTTGCAGATATGTATGAAAACTGGACGGATGTATCCGGATTCCTGGTGACGGATCCGAGGATCATTCCGAATCCGGAAGTGATTGAAACCATTACCTACCGTGAGCTGCGGGAGCTGTCTTATATGGGAGCCACCGTTCTCCATGAGGATGCCATTTTCCCGGTACGCAAGGAAGGGATTCCCATCAATATCCGGAATACGAACAAGCCGGACGACCGAGGGACTCTGATTGTGGAGAGTACCTGCCGCAGACCGAAGTTTACCATTACCGGAATCGCCGGAAAGAAGGGATTTGCGGCTCTGAATATTGAAAAGGATATGATGAACGCCGAGGTCGGATTCGGACGGAAGGTTCTGGAAGTATTTGAGAAGAATGGCGTTTCCTTTGAGCATATGCCCTCAGGGATTGATACCATGACGATTTTTGTGCATCAGTCAGAGTTTGAGGAGAAAGAGCAGAAAATCATGGCCGGAATTCATCGGGCAGTGGAGCCGGATTCCCTGGAGCTGGAGGCAGATCTGGCGCTGATTGCCGTTGTAGGGCGGGGCATGCGCTCGAACCGCGGAGTGGCGGGCAGGATTTTTTCCGCGCTGGCCCATGCCAATGTCAATATTAAAATGATTGACCAGGGGTCCAGTGAGCTGAATATCATCATCGGCGTCCGCAATGAAGATTTTGAGAATGCTATCCGGGCAATTTATGACATTTTTGTGACAGCCCGTTTATAATGTAGGGATTGTGCACGATTTGTTTGTTTTGTGATGGATTTCTTGATATTTATTTGACATTCCTGGCATGATCTATTATAATAGGACTAGCTTATTGCGGAAGGAATGGTCGAATAGTGGAGGGGAAAGAAATATCGCGCGCCGTCATAAAACGGCTCCCCAGGTATTATCGGTATCTGGGAGAGCTTCTGGAGAGCGGCGTGGAGCGGATTTCATCCAATGAATTGAGTGATCAGATGCATGTGACGGCTTCCCAGATTCGTCAGGATTTAAACAATTTTGGTGGATTTGGCCAGCAGGGCTATGGGTATAATGTCAAATATCTGCATTCTGAGATTGGGAAGATCCTGGGCCTGGACCGCAGCTATTATATGATTATTATAGGTGCGGGAAATTTAGGGCAGGCGCTGGCCAATTATGTCCAGTTTGAAAAAAGAGGTTTTATTATCACCGGATTATTTGATGTGAATCCGGTGCTGCGGGGAGTTACCGTGCGGGGGATTCCCATTCGGATGGCAGATGAGCTGCCGGAGTTTATCCGGGAGAACCAGGTGGATATTGCGGCACTGACGCTGCCGAAGGCAAATGCCAGTGAGATGGCGGATATTCTGGTGGAAAACGGAGTCAATGCCATCTGGAACTTTGCACATACGGATCTGCATCTGCCGGAGCATGTGATTGTGGAGAACGTCCATCTGTCGGAAAGCCTGATGCAGCTTTCGTACAATATCAAGCGCTATAATCAGCAGCATAAAAAACAATGAGGTTTTTCGGGAAACAACGTGTAGGAGGCAGACGGCTGTTTTACACGTTGTTTTTTCAATGACAGGAGAATTTTTGTATGGAATTTTTACTGAACGGTGCTCAGATGCGTGCCTGTGATACTGCTACCATAAAAACTTTCGGTGTTCCCTCGCTCGTTCTGATGGAGCGGGCAGCTCTGGCCTGTGCGGATGCACTGTGTGACGAAGATTTTGATCTTTCCAGGACGCTGGTGGTCTGCGGAAGCGGAAACAATGGCGGGGACGGCTTTGCGATTGCCAGGATTCTCTGGGAGCGCGGCCTGCAGCCGGAGATCTTTCCGGCGGGACGGGAAGAAAACATGACAGAGGATGGAAAAATCCAGAAAAAAATTTGTGAAAATTATGGAATAACTTTTTGCAGAAATCCTGAGATGGCGGAATATACTTGTATAGTGGACGCCCTTTTCGGTGTTGGGCTGTGTCGGGAGATTACGGGAAATTACCGGGAATGGATTGAGAAAATCAATGAGAGCCCGGCCAGGGTCCTGGCGGTGGATATTCCCTCCGGAATCCATGCGGATAACGGGCGGGTGATGGGATGTGCAGTCCGGGCCGATGTGACCGTGACTTTCGCTTTCCGCAAAATCGGCCATGTGATGTATCCCGGAGCGGAGTACGCCGGGAAGGTGATCCGAAAACCCATCGGAATCACTGCTGCCAGCTTATCCCAACCGCCGGCAGTCCAGGCGGTCACCGAAGAGGTTCGTTCCTGGATGCCGGCACGTCTGGAGAACAGCAATAAAGGAACCTATGGAAAGGCTCTGATTGCCGCGGGAACCAGAAATATGAGCGGAGCGGCTTTTATGGCCTCAAAGGCTGCTTACCGGACAGGAACCGGCCTTGTGCGGATCCTGACGGAGGAAAGCAACCGGATTTGTCTGCAGACGCTGCTGCCGGAAGCGATTCTGGATACGCTGCAGACGGAGACGGAGGCGGCTGCTCCCCTGGAAAGGGATTCCTACACGGCTCTGGAGGCCGTTCACTGGGCGGGTGCAGTATGCATAGGCCCCGGGTACGGAACCTGGCCCTGGAAAAAGGAACTTCTGATTCAGATGCTTCATCATCTGCGCACTCCTCTGGTGCTGGATGCGGATGGTCTGAATCTGATTGCGGAGGAACCAGAGATTCTGGAGAATGTATCGGCACCGGTTATTCTGACACCGCATCCGGGAGAGATGGCCCGTCTGCTGCATTGTACGATTCCGGAGGTGACGGAGGATCCGATCCGGGTATGTCGGGAATTTGCCCGGAAATACAGGGTCATCTGTATCTTAAAGGGTGCCAGAACGGTGATTTCCGACGGACCAGAGGCCTGGATCAATGAAACAGGAAATGACGGAATGGCCACCGGCGGTTCAGGGGATGTTCTGGCCGGGATTATTACCGGTTTTCTGGCCCAGGGCTGTGCGCCTCTTGCCGCTGCGATTCTGGGTGTCTACATTCACGGACTGGCCGGAGACCTGGCCAGGGAACAAAGCGGTGCCAGGGGAATGCTGGCAGGAGAAATCATTGAAGCGCTGCCGGAGATTCTGAAGGAGAGCTGCGGGACAGCTTCCGGAAGAGACAGGGCGGATCGGACAGGAAAAAACAGTTTTCCTGAGGAGGAGTGAAGATCATGACAAATTACAGCAGAGTATATGCAGCCATTCATATGGATGCGATTATGGAAAACCTGGAGAAAATGCATGCCAATATCAAAAGCGGTACGAAAATGATTGCGGTGATCAAGACGGACGGCTACGGCCACGGAGCTCTTGAGATTGCCCTGCACGGGGAGAAACTCCCCTATCTCTGGGGCTATGCGGTGGCGACGGCGGACGAGGCCATGGCTCTTCGCGAAGGCGGGATCCGCAAGCCGATTCTGATTCTGGGTTATACCTTTTCGGAAAATTATGAGGAACTGATTCAAAATGAGATCCGCCCGGTGGTATTCAAGTATGATATGGCAGAAGAACTGTCTGAGCAGGCAGCGAGGCTTGGCATGACGGCCCGGGTACACCTGGGGGCAGACACCGGAATGTCCAGAATCGGTCTGCGGGATGACGCTTCCGGCGTGGAGGAGGCTGTGAGGATCAGCAAACTGCCCAATCTGATCATTGAAGGAATTTTTACTCATTTTGCCAGGGCGGATGAAGCGGATAAGAGTTCTGCAAACCGGCAGATAGAGCGGTTTCGGAATTTCATCCGGCTTCTGGAGCAGGCAGGAGTGCGGATTTCGCTTCATCACTGTTCCAACAGCGCCGGGATTCTGGAGCTTCCCCAGGCAAATATGGATCTTGTCCGGGCGGGAATCACCCTTTACGGAATATATCCCTCGGACGAGGTCAGCCGGGAGATGAAGCTGTCTCCCGCCATGGAGCTGAAAAGCCGGATTGTGTACATAAAAGAAGTGAAAAAGGGAACGGCAGTCAGCTACGGAGGAACCTTTGTCGCACCGGATACCATGCGGATTGCCACGATTCCGGTGGGCTACGGAGACGGCTATCCCAGAAGTCTTTCCAATAAAGGCTGGGTTCTGATCCACGGCAAAAAGGCGCCTATTCTGGGAAGAGTCTGCATGGACCAGATGATGGTGGACGTAACTGCGATTCCGGAGGCCAGGGAGCTGGATCCGGTGACGCTGATGGGAGAGGACCATGGTGAATATCTTTCGGTTGATACCCTTGGAGCCCTGTCCGGAAGATTCCCCTATGAGTTCGTCTGTGATATCGGGAAACGGGTCCCCAGGGTTTATGATGAACAGGGAATCGTTTATAAAGTGGAAAACAGCCTGCGCTGACAGGGCAGAAAGCAGGAGTGTTCTGAGACCCTGAAAAACAGAAGAGGGAACCGGCTTCAAATGTCCGCTTTACCGCGCATATCCGATAAAATTATGGAAATACTGGTATCGTATACAGTGAAACAGATAGAATCGGAGTGTGACATGGGTGATTATTAAGCGAGGAGATATTTTTTATGCGGATCTGCGTCCGGTAATCGGTTCGGAGCAAGGCGGAGTCCGGCCGGTTCTGATTATCCAGAACGACGTGGGAAACCGCCACAGCCCTACGGTGATCTGTGCGGCGATTACGTCCAGGATGAACAAGGCAAAGCTGCCCACTCATGTGGAGCTGGATTCCCAGAAATATTCTCTGGTCAAGGATTCAGTGGTATTGCTGGAGCAGCTCCGTACCATCGATAAGATCCGCTTAAAGGATAAAGTGTGTCATCTGGAT
>JAXEJQ010000096.1:0-7448 GCA_034101475.1 Candidatus Limivivens sp. | reverse complement strand
GCTCCCTTGCCGAAGTCTTTTTCTATTTTACCAATGGCTGCTTCCAGCGCTTTCAAACGTTCTTCCTGTGCCATATACCTTCTCCTGTATTTATTCGAACTAATGTTCGTTATGCTGCTATCATAATACCATCTGACCCCGAAAATGTCAATCAGTATTTTTCCGCAATTTCCCCGCGCTTTTTGTAGATGCTGTTGGCCGGCACCACTTCCCGTACCGAAGACAGCGGATAAATATTGCTGTGAGGACCGATCACGGTCCCCGGATTCAGAACCGATCCGCATCCGACTTCCACCTCGTCGCCCAGCATGGCCCCGAACTTTTTCAGGCCTGTTTCCAGACGTTCCTCTCCTGCCTTGACAACCACCGGCTTTTTATCGGACTTTACATTAGAAGTGATGGAACCGGCGCCCATATGGGCCTTATACCCCAGAATGGAATCTCCCACATAGTTATAATGTGGAACCTGCACCTTATTAAAGAGCACCACATTTTTCAGCTCTGTGGAATTTCCCACCACAGCACCTTCTCCCACAATGGCATTTCCGCGGATAAAAGCACAGTGGCGCACCTCTGCATCCTTACCGATAATCACATTCTCTCCGATAAAGGCCGTAGGTGCCACTTTGGCGGAACGTGCAATCCAGACATTTCCCTCTCTCTGTTCATACTCTTCTTTATTTAAGGTTTTTCCCAGCTCAGGAATAAACTCCTTGATCTTTGGAAGAACCTCCCAGGGATATACCGCCCCCCGGAAAAGTTCTGCCGCAATGGTTTCCTTCAGGTTATACAGATTTTCAATTTTACAGATTTCCATTTTTTTCTCCTTTCGTCCCGCTCCGGGATTTCTTTTCATAGTAAACAGCCGATGCGTCAAACATCTCCCGCAGGGCATACTGATGATTATTATTCAGCACCTGCGCAGTACGGCTGCGGATAAAATGATCCAGCTTTGTCATATATTCATCCGGTGTAATGCTTCCCTCTGCCACATAGGTCAGGCCCTTTTCCCAGCTGGCTGTCAGCTCCGGATTCAAAAGCGACCGGATCGAACAGTTCACTACATCATAGATCATCTCACCCAGCTGGGAGGGCGCGAGAACCTGGGTCTTTTTATTCAGAACGATGTATTTATTCGCAATCAGCTTCTTCAGAATCTCAGCCCGGGTGGCACTGGTTCCGATGCCGCTTCCCTTGATCTGCGCGCGCAGCTCCTCATCCTCAATGAGCTGTCCGGCATTTTCCATCGCCAGGATCATGGAACCGGAATTATAGCGTTTGGGCGGAGAAGTCTCTCCCTCCCGGATTTCCATTCCTGCAACCGGAAGGATCATTCCTTTTTTCAGATTCTTCACAGCCTCCAGCAGTCCCGGGCTGTTTTCTGAGTCTTCCTCGTCCTTTTCCCCTTTTTTTCCGTTGGGAATACCGGACACCTCCAGATATCCTGGTTCCACCAGCACACGGCAGCCGCAGAAAAAGCGCTCTGTATCCATCTTTGTCACCAGAGAAACCTTCTGATAAACGGCAGGCGGATAAAAAATGCTCAGAAACCGGCGGACAATCAGGTCATAAACTCTGCCTGCATTTCCTTTCAGTCCCTTCAGCGCTCCGAACCCCTGGCCCGTGGGAATGATTGCATAGTGGTCTGTAATCTGTTTATCATTCGTATATCGGCTTTTTCCGATACTTTTATAGCTGCCCTGATCCAGAATCTTCTTTGCAAATTCAGAAACGGACGGCAGCCCGGATAATCCCCGGAGGTTTTTGTGAATCTCCTTCGCCACTGCCGTAGACAGAACTCTGGCATCCGTCCTCGGATAGGTCACCAGCTTTTTCTCATACAGTTCCTGAACAATCCGAAGGGTTTCATCCGGACTCTGCTTCAGAATCCGGGAGCAGTCATTCTGAAGCTCCGCAAGATTGTAGAGAAGGGGAGGATTTTTGTTTTCCTTTTTCCGCTCCAGCTTTTCAATCTCTGCCTGAAGCGGCGGACGTCCGGTAAGATCGGCAATCAGCTCCCTGGCGTCCTTCTCCTCTTTGAATCCGTTTTCCTTATAAAGTCTGGGCGACAGATACCATCTGGAGCCCTCCACGGCACGAAATTCTCCCTCCAGCTTCTGTCCGTTCACATCCAGCAGATTCACCACACGATAAAAGGGCGTCTTCACAAACTGGCGAATCTCCCGCTCTCTGCGGACAATCATTCCCAGAACGCAGGTCATCACACGTCCCACGGAAATCACCGTATAGCGGGTATGCAGATAATTCGATACCGCATTCCCGTATTTCAGGGACAGAAGCCTGGAAAAATTAATGCCCATCAGATAATCCTCTTTTGCCCGCAGATAGGCTGCTGCAGACAGGTTATCATACTCAGACAGATCCTTCGCGGTCTCAATCCCTCTTAAAATCTCTTCCTCCGTCTGTGAGTCAATCCATACCCGACGTCTCTGTTTCCCGTGAATACCTGCCATCTGTTCCACCAGCCGGTAAATATACTCTCCTTCCCGCCCGGAATCGGTGCAGACATAAATCGTATCGATATCCGGACGGTTCAGAAGGCCGCTGACGATCTGAAACTGTTTTTTGACGGAAGGAATCACCTCATACAAAAAGGTATCCGGGATAAAAGGCAGAGTGTCCAGGCTCCATTTTTTATACTTCGGATCATAAGCTTCCGGATAACTCATGGTCACCAGATGTCCCACACACCAGGTCACCACCGTATCTTCCCCCTCCAGGTAGCCGTCATACCGGGAAGCCGTCACCTTCAGCGCTTTCGCAAACTCTTGGGCCACACTGGGCTTCTCTGCTATATAAAGTGCTTTTGCCATTCTTCAGTCTCCAATCCCGCATGCAGAAAGCCAGGCAGGGCGCCTGCTGCGGTGTATTTGATGCGCCGTCAGGCGCATGTAAATTCAGGACGGAATATCCGCTTTCACCAGGACCATGCTTCCCGCTTGAAACAGCAGCAGCCCCACAGCCGCAAAGAGTGGCAGCTGCCAGAAAAGTCCCACACTTCCCTGAATCATCAGCCCGGGCTGAAAAGCGGAAAAAACAGAAAGATAACCGACTGCCGACAGACTGCTGCTCAGATCCGGCAGTGCAAATATCAGATAAGCCGCTGCCAGAATCCCGGCAAGTGCCATACTGGCCCTTTCTCTCTTTTTCACCAGACAGGCCAGAAAAAAGCAAAAACCGCTGATCATCACATGAAAGCAGAAACTTCCCAGATTCAGCAGCAGAAACTGGGCCGTCTCCAACCTTCCCGGTTTCAGAATCGCTCCGCCCAGGATCCCAGCCGTGCTGGTACATAGAAACATCCCAAGCAGGCTTACGACCATCCAATAGCTCTGCGTAAACAAAATAACCGAACGGTTTCCGATCACGGAAACCAGGGTCGCCATAGACCCGTCCTCCATCCGGCCGGAAATCAGCCGGACTGCGCCAAGAACCGAATAAACTGCCGGAACCATGAAAAAGAATGCGCCAAACAGACACAGCCCCAGAAAGGCGATCATCGACTGATCCCCGTTCTTCTCTACTCTGCCTGTCATACCCGGAATCACAGACAGGAACTGGCGTATCTTCTCCCCGGTCTCTGTCCCGTAAACACACTCACAGATCAGTATGCCAAGGACCAGAATCAGCGTACACCGGCACCACAGCCTTCTGTTTTCTCTCATGGTTTGTTTCAGTAATGCCAGATTAAGCATGGGTGCCTCCTCCATAAAAATGTCCGAAAATATCCTCCAGACTCTGGGTCATCATCTCAAACCCGGCCACCTGATACTTTCCCAGAAGCTGCAGGCAGGGAAGAATCTCTCCCCGCACCTGCATCATGACCTGATTGGCACTGATCTGCTTCATCTCCGGATTCTCCTTCAGGAAACGCAGGGCTTCCATTTCGGACTTGAACGTAACCAGATAGGTTTTCATCCGTGATATCCGCATGGATGCCGCGTCATCAATATTCACCAGAGAGCCTCTGCGCAGAAGGCCGATCCGATCGCAGACCCGTTCCATATCGGTATAATTCTCCGATGTGATCAGCATCGTCGTGCCTCTGGCCTTTTCCTCCAGAAGCAGGGAATCCAGTCTGGCCTGAAGCATGGGATCCAGATTCCTGTCCGGTTCATCCAGAAGCAGCACTCTGGGATGATGAACCAGAGCACAGGCCAGTGCCAGCATCCGCCTCTGTCCTTTGCGTATTTTCTCAATCCGGATGTCCGGATCAATTTCGAAATGCTCCATCACCTGCAGCGCCCGCTCCAGATTCCGGATACCCCGCAGCTCCGCCACAAAACGCAGATAAGCCACGGCTGTCATATCCTCCGGCAGGGACAGACGTTCCGGCAGACAGCCCATAAAACGGATAATCCCCTCCTGTGCCGCCCCCGGTATCTTACCGTTTATGGAGCAGGTTCCCTGAGTCGGACAGACAAAACCCGCCAGCATTCCAAAAAGCGTGGTTTTCCCGGATCCCTTTGGTCCCAGCAGTCCAAAGGTTTCTCCGTCTTCAATTTCAAAGCTCAAATCAAATATCCCGCGATGGCCGCTATATTCTTTCGTAAAGTTCTTAACTCGTATCATTATTTTCTTAAGTTCTTCTCTCGTCGGTTTCCATGCAGCCCCTGTTCCTTTTCGGCCGCATAACGGAACCATCATCACTATTCTGTTCGCTGCTCATTTATTGTAAGGGATTTATTCCTAAAAAGCAAGTGACAGGATCAACAAAAAGACACTGTTCTGATAGGTCACATATTGTATCAGAACAGTGTCCATTTTCTTTTATTTTGCCTGAATATATCCCAGAGCCTTCAGGGTCTCTGCGCACAGAACCGCACCGCCTGCCGCTCCGCGGACTGTATTGTGGGAAAGACCCACAAACTTCCAATCATAAACTGTATCCTCTCTCAGACGTCCTACAGAAACGCCCATACCATGTTCATAATTGACATCTGCTTTCACCTGGGGACGATTATCCTCTTCCATATACTGGATGAACTGCTTCGGCGCACTGGGAAGCTCCAGTTCCTGCGGAATGCCTTTAAAATTAACCAGACGGTCAATCAGCTCTTCCTTGGTGGGGTTCTTCCGGAACTTCACAAATACTGCAGCGGTATGTCCGTTCAGAACCGGTACACGGATACACTGACAGGTGATCACCGGGCTCTCAGCCGGAACAATCACGCCGTTTTCGATCTTTCCCCAGATTCTCAGCGGCTCTTTCTCACTCTTCTCTTCTTCTCCGCCGATGTATGGAATGATATTTTCCACCATTTCCGGCCAGTCTTTGAAGGTTTTTCCGGCACCGGAGATCGCCTGATAGGTCGTCGCAACCACTTCATAAGGCTCAAATTCTTTCCATGCGGTCAGAACCGGCGCATAGCTCTGAATGGAGCAGTTGGGCTTCACAGCCACAAAACCTCTGGTGGTGCCCAGACGCTTTTTCTGGAACTCAATCACCTTGAAATGTTCCGGGTTGATCTCCGGAATCACCATGGGCACATCCGGCGTCCATCTGTGGGCACTGTTGTTGGAAACCACCGGAGTCTCCGTCTTCGCATAAGCCTCTTCAATGGCCTTAATCTCATCCTTTGACATATCAACGGCGGAAAAAACGAAATCCACGCTGGCAGCAACCTTTTCCACTTCGTTGACATTCATGACAACAATCTTTTTCACTGCTTCCGGCATCGGCGTATCCATCTTCCATCTGCCGCCCACCGCTTCTTCATAGGTCTTTCCAGCACTTCTGGGACTCGCAGCCAGGGTAACCACTTCAAACCAGGGGTGATTCTCCAGCAGAGAAATAAAACGCTGTCCTACCATTCCGGTAGCTCCTAAAATGCCGACTCTTAATTTCTGACTCATTTTTTCAATCTCCTCTTCCATCATGCGCACCAAAAGAAGATCGCTTTCCTTTGTTCTCCCAATGCGCACATTTGTCTTTCTTGACCATACTATAACATTTATCCGCAAAAATCAAGAAATTTTTTTATTTTTTCAAAAGCTCACTGCCATTCTGCGCCAGATATTCCTCCTCCTGGCGGATCACCTGTTCCATGGCAGCGGGACCAGGGGCGCCAATGGTCAGTCGCTTCTCCACACAGGTTTTCAGGCTGACCGCCTCATAAATATCTTCCTCAAACACAGGGCTGACCTCCTTCAGCTCTTCCAGGCTCAGGTCATCGATGGCACAGTTCTTTTCAATGCAAAGCAGTACCAGCCGGCCAATGATGCCGTGGGCATCCCGGAAGGGCACCCCGTGATTCACCAGATAATCCGCTGCATCTGTGGCATTGGTAAAACCATTCTTCGCGCTGGCTTCCATAACCTGCCTGTTGAAGCGCAGGGTGGAAAGCATACCCCGGAACAGGGCCACACAGCCCTTTACCGTATCCATGGCGTCAAAAGTCAGCTCCTTGTCCTCCTGCATGTCCTTATTGTAGGCCAGCGGGATCCCCTTCATCGTGGTCAGAAGAGACATCAGCGCGCCGTAAACCCGGCCTGTCTTGCCGCGAACCAGCTCCGCAATATCCGGATTCTTTTTCTGGGGCATAATGCTGCTTCCCGTACTGTAGGCATCATCGATTTCCACGAAACGGTATTCGTTGGAATTCCAGATGATGATCTCCTCGCAGAAACGGCTCAGATGCATCATTATCGTGGACAGCGCCGCCAGCAGCTCAATCAGGTAATCCCGGTCAGCCACAGAATCCATACTGTTCAGAGTCGGTCCGTCAAACTGCAGAAGCTCAGCGGTATAATCCCGGTCCAGAGGATAAGTGGTGCCTGCCAGAGCCCCGCTTCCCAGAGGGCAGAGATTCATGCGCTGCTGAATATCCGCCAGACGCTGTCTGTCACGCTTAAACATTTCAAAATAGGCTCCCAGATGATGGGCCAGGGTAATGGGCTGGGCCTTCTGCAGATGGGTAAAGCCCGGCATATACGTCTCCGTATTCTCCTTCATCAGCCGCAAAAGCACCTGCAGAAGCTGATAAAGCTCCTCATCAATCTGACCAATCTCGTCTCTGGTGTAAAGCTTCATATCCAGCGCCACCTGATCATTCCGGCTGCGTCCGGTGTGCAGACGCTTTCCCGCATCTCCGATACGCGCGATCAGATTCGCCTCCACGAAGCTGTGAATATCCTCATATTCATCGGTAATCTCCAGCGTACCGTTCTCCACATCCGCCAGAATCCCGTCCAAACCTCCGAGAATCTGATCCAGATCCTCCTCACTCAAAATCCCCTGCTTCGCAAGCATTTTCACGTGTGCCCTGCTTCCTTCAATATCCTGACGGTAGAATTTCCGATCAAAGGAAATGGAGGCATTGAAATTATAAACCAGTTTGTCCGTTTCCTTTGTGAAACGGCCGCCCCAAAGCTGTGCCATGGTCTTCACTCCTCATTTTTCAGTCTGTATACTAGTATAACCCACA
>JAXEJQ010000095.1:0-11365 GCA_034101475.1 Candidatus Limivivens sp. | reverse complement strand
GCAGACTTCATCGTCGATAATGCAGTTCCCGGCCATATTGACTCCCATATCGGTGGGTGACTTATAGGGACTTTCCCCGTAAATTTTTTCGAAAATCGCGTTTAAAACCGGGAAAATCTCCACATCCCGGTTATAGTTCACCGTGGTGACTCCGTAGGCTTCCAGATGGAAGGGATCAATCATATTTACATCGTTTAAATCGGCGGTAGCGGCTTCATAGGCCAGATTGATGGGGTGCTTCAGGGGGATATTCCAGATGGGAAAGGTCTCAAATTTGGAATATCCGGCCGGAATGCCGCGCTTGTGCTCATGGTAAAGCTGAGAAAGGCAGGTGGCCATCTTTCCGCTGCCGGGGCCGGGAGCTGTGATCACAACCAGAGGCCGTTTCGTCTCAATATAATCATTTTTCCCATAGCCTTCGTCACTGACAATCAGCGGAATATTGGCAGGATATCCTGCGATGGAATAATGGATGTAGACAGGAAATCCAAGCTTTTCCAGGCGGGAGCGGAAAAGATCGGCGCTGCTCTGACCGCTGTACTGGGTAATGACCACACTTCCAACGTAAAGTCCCTTTGAGCGGAAGGCGTCGATGAGACGCAGCACATCCGTGTCATAGGTAATGCCCAGGTCGCCCCGGACTTTATTTTTTTCAATATCGCCGGCACTGATGACGATGACAATTTCAGCCTGGTCCCGAAGCTGGAGAAGCATCTGAAGCTTGCTGTCCGGGGCAAATCCCGGAAGGACCCTGGAAGCATGATAATCATCGAAAAGTTTGCCGCCGAATTCCAGATAGAGCTTGTTGCCGAACTGATTAATGCGCTCCCGGATATGTTCGGACTGCATCCGGAGGTATTTTTCGTTGTCGAAACCGATTTTCATTTGCAATTTCCATCCCTTATCTGATATTCTGTAGCCGTTCAGAGCTGAGCAGCCTTTCATCCGGCAGATACCACGCAACGATGAAAGGCGAAGTATTTCGGGGACTGGCTCCGAACAGTTACGATATTTTATAATATATGATGATGCCAGGGTCAAAAGGCATAAAACACGATGCGCTTGCGCATAAGTGGTTTTATGACTGATTGACCCGCCCCAATATGAGGATAAAAGTGGGACGATTGTCCCACGATATCCGAATATTGGGCAGGATTGTAGGAGTGCGAAGCACGGAACAATCCGTATGGCATCTTTTGACCCCAACATCAAATATATTTCAGTATACTACAACTATTGGAGGAATTACCAGATGTTTTTCAATGGAAAACGCAGAAATTTCACAAAGTATCTGTTGATTTCTGGGGAAAGTATCTTTATAATAAATGAGATGAGAATAGAGGAGGAAAAGCATGGATAATCATCAGCTCCCGAATGGGGGACCGAATAACCAGAACAATCAAAACAATAACCGAACACCGAAAAACGGGCAGACCATCGTTATTTTTCTGGTTGTGACTCTGGCTGCTTTAATTGTGATAAATCTTTTTAACGGCATGTTTCAGGATTCGACCCGAAAAGAAATATCATACAATCAGTTTATTGAGATGCTGGAGAACGGGGAGGTCGCTTCTGTCACGATTTCATCCAGTGAAATCGAGATTGTTCCCAAATCCCAGCCCTTCCCTGGTGTGGAATTCAGCTATTATACCGGTACGGTGGACGATCCGGACCTGGTGAACAGACTGCTGACGGCAGGCGTTACATTCCATGAGGAAGTGCCGGATGTGACTTCTGCACTTCTTTACAATCTTCTGGCGACGTTTCTGCCGCTGCTGATCATCTGGGGACTGCTCTTTTTCTTTATGAGAAAAATGTCAAAGGGCGGCGGCATGATGGGAGTCGGCAAGGCGAAGGCGCAGGTTTATGATGCTCAGAAGGAAACCGGCGTGACCTTTAAGGATGTGGCAGGACAGGATGAAGCCAAGGAGTCTCTGCAGGAGGTAGTGGATTTCCTGGAGAATCCCGGAAAATATTCCAAGGTGGGCGCCAAGCTGCCGAAGGGCGCTCTGCTGGTGGGACCGCCGGGCACCGGAAAAACCCTTCTGGCAAAGGCAGTGGCAGGTGAGGCCAAACGTCCTTTCTTTTCCATTTCCGGTTCCGGTTTTGTGGAGATGTTCGTGGGCGTGGGTGCATCCCGTGTCCGTGACCTTTTTGAAGAGGCGAAGAAGAACGCTCCCTGTATTATCTTTATTGATGAGATTGATGCCATCGGAAAGACCCGTGACAGCGGTTACGGCGGAGGAAACGATGAGCGTGAACAGACCCTGAATCAGCTGCTGGCGGAAATGGATGGTTTTGATACCTCCAGCGGTCTGCTGATTCTGGCGGCCACTAACCGTCCGGAGGTTCTGGATCCGGCGCTTCTGCGGCCGGGACGTTTTGACCGCCGGGTGATCGTGGACAAGCCGGATCTGAAGGGACGGATCGACATTCTGAAGGTGCATGCTAAAAACGTAAATCTGGACGATACCGTGGATTTTGAGGCCATTGCACTGGCAACCTCCGGAGCAGTGGGCTCTGATCTGGCCAATATGGTGAATGAGGCTGCCATTCTGGCGGTCAAGAAAGGCAGAAATGCCGTATCCCAGGCGGATTTGTTTGAGGCTGTGGAGGTCGTCCTGGTCGGCAAGGAAAAGAAGAATAAGATTCTGAGCCAGGAAGAACGGCGGATTGTCTCCTATCACGAAGTGGGACATGCGCTGGTCAGCGCTCTGCAGAAGCATTCAGAGCCTGTTCAGAAGATTACTATTGTGCCCCGTACCATGGGTGCGCTGGGTTACGTGATGAATGTGCCGGAGGAAGAGAAATTCCTGAACACGGAGGAGGAGATCCGTGCCCGTCTGGTTGAGTTTGTTGCAGGGCGCGCTGCGGAGGAGATCGTCTTTGACTCTGTCACCACCGGAGCAGCCAATGATATTGAGCAGGCGACCAGGATTGCCCGGGCTATGATTACACAGTACGGGATGTCGAAGAAATTCGGTATGATGGGCCTGGAGGTGGCTGCGAACCAGTATCTGGATAACCGTACGATCTTAAACTGCAGCGATGAGACAGCTGCAGAGGTGGACCGGGAGATTATGAATCTGCTCCAGGAGTCTTATGAAAAGGCGAAGCAGATGCTTAATGAGCATCGGAGGGCTCTGGATAAGATTGCCGCGTATCTGATTGAGAAAGAAACCATTACCGGAAAAGAATTTATGGAAATTTTCCACAAGGTGGAAGCGGAAGAAGCGGAAGCGGCAGCCGGAGAAGCTGCGGGAGCTGAGACGATAAACGCAGAGCCGGCGGATGCGGAAAAGACAGAGCCGGTGGATACAGAATCGGTGAATGCAGAGCTGTCAAATGTCGGGAATGATAGAGCCGGAGATGCTGAAAACGCAGAAACGGCGGATATCGAAGAAAAGGAAAAAGCGGATACCGAAGCATAGGCAGCCGCACAGAAGACAGAAAAGATGCTGTTTCCCTTTTGGGCTGCAGCATCTTTTTTTCAGACGCAGAAGGAGGATGGCTATGACATTTGATATTCAGGAGGAACTGAAAAAGCTTCCGGGAAAACCCGGTGTCTACATCATGCACGATGAAAAGGACGCGATTATTTATGTGGGCAAGGCGATCAGCCTGAAAAACCGGGTGCGCCAGTATTTTCAGAGCAGCCGGAACAAAGGACCGAAAATCGAGCAGATGGTTACCCGAATCCGACGGTTTGAATACATTGTGACGGATTCGGAGCTGGAGGCCCTGGTGCTGGAGTGCAATCTGATCAAGGAATACCGGCCGAAATATAATACCATGCTTACGGACGATAAAACCTATCCGTTTATTAAGGTAACGGTTTCGGAGGATTATCCCCGGATCCTGTTTTCCAGAACCATGAAGAAGGATAAGAACCGGTATTTTGGCCCCTATACCAGCGCGGGAGCCGTGAAGGACACGATTGAGCTTCTGCAGAAAATTTACCGGATCCGGACCTGCAGCCGGAATCTGCCTAAAGAAATCGGCAATGAAAGGCCCTGCCTGAATTATCATATCAGGCAGTGCAATGCTCCCTGTCAGGGCTATATCAGTAAAGAAGACTACCGAAAATCCATCAATGAGGCCATCGGCTTTCTGAACGGCAATTATGAACCGGTATTTACTCTGCTGGAAGAGCGGATGAACGAGGCGGCGGAACGGATGGATTTTGAGGCGGCCATTGTACAGCGGGAGCTTCTGAACAGTGTCAGGCAGATTGCCCAGAAGCAGAAGATTACCAACAGTGACGGGGAGGACAAGGATATCGCGGCGGTTGCTGTGGAGGATTCGGACGCTGTGGTGCAGATGTTTTTTGTGCGGGGTGGCCGTTTGATCGGACGGGACCATTTTTACCTGCGGGTGGCGCCTCACGACACCAGGGGGGAGATTTTGTCCAGCTTTCTGAAGCAGTTTTACGCCGGAACGCCTTATATTCCCAGGATTGTCATGCTGCCGGAGGAGATTGAGGATGCGCAGCTTATTGAAGAATGGCTGACATCCAGACGCGGTCAGCGGGTGTATCTCCAGGTGCCGAAGAAGGGGGAGAAGGAAAAGCTGGTGGAACTGGCATGGAAGAATGCCGAGATGGTTCTGACCCAGGACAAGGAGCGGATCAAGCGGGAGGAAGGACGTACCATAGGAGCAATGAAGGAGATTGCCGGGCTCCTGGGCCTGGAAGATGTGCGGCGTGTGGAGGCCTTTGATATTTCCAATATCAGTGGCTTTGAATCGGTGGGCTCCATGATTGTATATGAGAGGGGGAAGCCTAAACGCAGTGATTACCGGAAATTTAAGATTCAATCCGTGAAGGGGCCGGATGACTATGCAAGCATGGAAGAGGTGCTGACCAGGCGTTTCGCCCACGGTATGGAGGAACAGAGGGAGCTGGAAGAAAAATGTATGGAACAGAACTTCGGGAAATTCAGTGTGTTCCCGGATCTGATTATGATGGACGGCGGAAAGGGCCAGGTGAATGTGGCTCTGCGGGTGCTGGAAAATCTGGGAATTTCCATTCCGGTCTGCGGGATGGTTAAGGATGATAATCACCGGACCAGGGGCCTGTATTACGACAATGTGGAAATTCCCATTGACCGGAATTCCGAAGGCTTCCGGCTGATCACGAGAATTCAGGACGAAGCCCATCGTTTTGCCATTGAATATCACCGTTCTCTGCGGAGCAGGGAGCAGGTGCACTCGATTCTGGATGATATTGAGGGCATCGGTCCCGCCAGACGAAAATCGTTAATGAAGCATTTCAAGTCTTTGGAGGCGATTCGGGATGCAGCCCCGGAGGAGCTGGCAGCAGCGCCCTCCATGAACGCGGCCAGTGCCAGAAAGGTATACGAATTTTTCCATTCCGGCAAACAGTGAGCCGGGATTGCCGCCATGGGGCGGCTTTGGGATGCAGGCCGAACTGCCGGATTTTTGAAAAAAAATGAGTGCGCCGTTGATGTTCTCCGTCAATTATGCTAAAATATCCGTAATATGTTGTGAAGGAGAACGACCGATGAGTAGTGTTGCATTATCAAAAATTGTAGAAAAGCTGGATCTGAAAAATGTAACGCCGGAAGTGGATATATCCAAAATCAGGGTATCCACCCCGGAAATCAATCGTCCGGCTCTGCAGCTGACAGGTTATTTCGAACATTTTGCCTACGAGCGCGTACAGATTGTAGGTTATGTGGAATATACCTACCTGGAAAATGAACCCCGGGAAAAGAAAATCCCTATTTACGAGCAGTTCCTTTCCTACAAGATTCCCTGTATGGTCTATACCACAAAGACGACGCCGGATGAAGATATTCTTCGGATGGCCACAGAGAAAGGGATTCCGGTATTTACCACGTCCCAGGCCACATCTCCTTTTATGGCGGAGATTATCCGCTGGCTGAATGTGGAACTGGCCCCCTGCATTTCCATTCATGGTGTGCTGGTGGATGTTTACGGTGAAGGCGTTCTGATCATGGGCGAGAGCGGCATCGGAAAAAGTGAGGCTGCTCTGGAACTGATCCGCCGCGGTCACCGTCTGGTGAGCGACGATGTGGTAGAGATCCGCAGAGTCAGCGATGAGACTCTGATCGGAAGTGCGCCGGATATTACCAGGCATTTCATTGAACTGCGCGGTATCGGCATCATCGATGTGAAAACCCTGTTCGGTGTGGAAAATGTAAAGGATACCCAGTCCATTGACCTGGTAATCAAGCTGGAGGAGTGGGACAGAGATAAGGAATACGACCGCCTTGGCCTGGAAGAGGAGTATACCGAGTTCCTGGGAAACAAGATTGTCTGTCATTCCCTGCCGATCCGTCCCGGTCGGAATCTGGCGATCATCGTAGAAGCAGCGGCAGTCAACCACAGACAGAAGAAGATGGGCTACAATGCTGCAAAAGAGCTGTACAAGCGTGTACAGGATTCACTGACAAAAAAGAGAAATCTGGAGGATCAATGAACATGAAGAAGTATTGTTTTGGAATTGATGTAGGTGGCACCACCGTAAAATGTGGTCTGTTCAGTACAGAGGGAGCGGTTCTGGATAAATGGGAGATTCCTACCCGCACCGAGGACAATGGTGTGAATATTCTGCCGGATGTAGCGGCAGCCATCGACGCGAAAATTCAGGAAAAGGGTCTGGATAAGGAAGAAATCGCCGGTGTGGGAATCGGTATTCCGGGACCGGTGGATGAGAACGGTGAGGTCAGCATGGCGGTGAATCTGCACTGGGGCCGCGTAAAGATCAGTGAAGACCTGGGCAGAATGACCGGACTTCCGGTAAAAGCCGGAAATGATGCCAATGTGGCAGCCCTTGGTGAAATGTGGATGGGCGGCGGCGCAGGCTATAAAAATGTGATTCTGGCGACCCTGGGTACCGGAGTCGGCGGCGGGATCATCGTAAACGGAAAGATCGTGACCGGAACCCACGGAGCCGGCGGTGAAATCGGCCATACTCATGTGGATGACAATTTTCCGGATGCCTGCAACTGCGGGAACAGAGGATGTCTGGAGCAGGTGGCTTCCGCCACAGGAATCGCCCGTCTGGGCAGAGAAAAACTGGCATCCACCGATCGTCCTTCTCTGATGAGAAACAGTAAGGAAGTGTCTGCCAAGACCGTGTTTGACGCTGTAAAGGCAGGAGACGAACTGGCAATGGAGGTCGCGGAACAGTTCGGAAAATATCTGGGAACGGCTCTGGCATGCTTTGCCTGTGTGGTGGATCCGGAGGTCTTCGTAATCGGCGGCGGTGTGTCCAAGGCCGGACAGGTTGTTCTGGATTATATCCAGAAATATTATAAAGAGTACGCCTTCAGCGCCTGCAAGGATGTGGCCTTTGCCCTGGCGAAGCTGGGAAATGACGCCGGTATCTACGGTGCAGCAAAGCTGGTGCTGGGTGACGACTGAAAAGGAATTATCCATGGAGGCAAAGCTGCTTCAGCCGGTGGACTTGGTGTTTTCAGGCCGGATTGCGCATATGCGCTTTGCTGTAGTTGGAATCTGAAATAGGGTTTTTGGTAAAAATAAATATTGTTCAAAAAGAAATAAAATATGGCTCCAATCACGACTTCGTGCTTGGAGCTTTTTTATTTATTAAAATTTCCGATACCGGGTGAAGGATTCCATTTGATCGGAAATTCTGCATGGACTACTCTATAAGAAAAAGATAGAGGAGGCAGAAAATGAAACGATATGGATATATCCGTGTGTCATCTCGCGACCAGAATCCGGAGCGGCAGTATCTTGCGCTAAAGAAAATGGAAATACCGGAAAAAAATATATTCGTGGATAAAATCTCCGGAAAAGATTTTGAACGGCCACAGTATAAGCAATTACTGAAAAAGCTGAAAGCGGGCGATATATTGGTTATCAAAAGTATTGACCGATTGGGAAGAAATTATAGTGAAATCCTGGAGCAGTGGAGAAAAATCACAAAAGAAGTAGAAGCGAATATTCAGGTGATTGATATGCCATTGCTTAACACCGATATCGCACATGAAAATTTGACGGGAATTTTTATTTCGGATCTGGTGCTTCAGATATTAGCCTATGTTGCGGAAACGGAAAGAGCGTTTATTCATCAGAGACAGGCGGAAGGAATTTCTGCTGCAAAAGTGAAAGGGGTACAGTTTGGCAAACGGAAAATAGAATTGCCGGACGATTTTGAAAAGTATTATAAAATGTGGAAACAGAAAAAAGTTTCCGGAAGGGATGCTGCTAAGGCTCTTGGAATAAGCCCGGCAACTTTTTATCGAAGATGCCAGGAGAGAAAAGAAGGGGATGAATATTAATGGAACAGAAATTTTTCGAATTGTAGACAATTTGAGACGCATCTGAAATGCGTTGAAAATCAGCAAAATGCCTCCTTTTTTCCTTCTCTTAGATTATACCAAAAGTGTCTCAAAAAGTCTGCTTTTCGAGAAAGGAAAAAATTAAATGAGAGGAGAAGATGTTGATGACGAGAAAGAAAGGAATTGGTGCATGGACGGCAAAAGGAATGTTGATATTCATTTGCAGTCTTCTGATTGCTATGGGCTATGGGAGCCTGGCAATGGCAGCCACGGAGCAGGAAGGAAATAACCATCCTGACTACGCAAATCTTATTTCTGTTGGAGTAGAAACTTACGGAAGAATTTCTAATTCAGATGATCTGGATTATTATCAATTCAGTATTGACAGCGCGGGTTATTTTAATGTTACCTTTAAGCATGAATATATTGATTCATCGTTCATATACTGGAATTTCTCAGTATATGATTCACAGCAGAATCTCTTGTTCTCAAGACAATCTGCAGGATCGAATACGATTTACAATACTGCCTATATCGGCGTTCCTGCCGGAACCTATTATATCAGAATTGCTTCTGGCTCTGGTTGGTCGTCGGATGCAGCATATAATTTGAAGGTTAATTATAAAGAGGCAAGTAATTGGGAAAGGGAGGGAAATGACTCATTTTATCGGTCAGATTCTATTTCTGCCAATACAGACGTTTATGGAACAATTATTACTTCGGATGATCAAGATTTTTATAAAGTCACGATTCCATATGATGGCTGTATTTCGCTGACCTTTAAACATGAGTATGTGGATTCCGACAGAGATTACTGGCGTGTAAGATTATATAACGAAAGTCAGTACGTTTATTATGACAGACTTATTCGAGGAAGCAGTACAATCAGTAATTTGCCAAGTGTGGGTGTGAAAGCCGGGACATACTATTTAAGAATTGAAGAAGGAGATTTCGGTTGGTCAAGTGCAACCTATCATTTTAACTTGAACTATACAGTGGACAGCAGATGGGAAACAGAGTTCAATGATTCTTTTTCTTCTGCAGATTTCATTCGTACCGGAAATAAGATCCATGGAAGCCTGATGATGGAGGACGACGAGGACTTTTATCAGTTTAATGTGGTAACTCCAGGAAAATTTCGATTAGATTTTGAACATCAATATACGGATTCGAGCAGTAATTATTGGAATATTGTTTTGTACAATGCTTTTAACCAGGAGATGGCAAATTGGCATTTCCGCGGAAATTCCAGCAGCACATATGCGGAGGGCGTGTCGTTAGCGAAGGGAACTTACTATATAAGGATAAGACCTGATTATTATTATTGGTCCACACCTTATTCGTTTAAAGTAACCGTAAAATCGCAAAGTGCAAAAAAGGTTACCAAAATAAATTTAAACAAAACTGCGGAATCTGTCGTTCTGGGGAAAACACTGCGGCTTAGTGCCAGCATTTCACCGTCCGATGCAGCAAACAAACAGGTCAGATGGAAGTCTTCCAATAAAAATGTGGCTACAGTGAGCAGCAATGGACTGGTAAGGTCAAAGGGATACGGGACAGCAACGATTACCTGTACGGCAAAAGATGGGAGTGGAAAAAAGGCAAGTTGTAAAATAACGGTCTGCCCCGGCAAGGGAGAGTTCAGCAATGTAAGGTATTCTGGAACAAATTGGATTTTGACGGTAAAAAAACAGAATGGGGTTTCGGGTTATCAGATATATGTGGGATCAAGTCAATATGGACATTATAAAAAATACAAAACGCTGAGCAGTGCACATCGAACATTTAAATGTTCAGGTAAATATTATCTGAAGCATTGGTTTAAAGTCCGCGCTTACAAGAAAGTAAATGGAAAGACAATTTATGGTGCGTTTAGTGACCCCAGGTAGGTTTACCGGAAATGCCGGGATACTGTTTTAAGTAAGGAGTAAATGACTATGATGAAAAGAAATGGTGTTTGGCCTCTGCTTCCAGTAAACCAATTGTTGTTCCGATTGAAAATCAACTGATTAGTCAGTCAGAAATAGCTTCTGCTGCAAGCAAATATAGAATTTCTGCCTCATCCAATGCATATAAAGCACTGAACCTGATTAATTCTAAGTATTATACTCAACTGAAAAGCAATGCGAATGGTATAAATATATTTTTGTTTGAAGGCGTCGGTGCCAGCTCATCTGCTGATAAACGAATGAACGCAATGTGTGTTGTTGTAAAAAACAAAAAAATTGTTTATATCAATAAATATTGTTCCACTATTCCGGATAATCCATTTAAGCCAAGCTTAAACGAAGGAACTGCTGTACCAACATTGCTCTCTGGTGTATATAATTTTACGTCAACGAATCACCAGGCAAATAAATCCGTAGCCAACAGATATATTCCGTATGCAGCATTACACATTAACAGTAGCGGCACAAATGTTTTGCGGCACAATTCTGCTAGTTCTTATTATTACAGCAGTTCAAGTGCAATTAATGTCCATGGAAGAAGTGGTGCAAGAACAAATTCCTCCCGAAATTCTCTGGGCTGCCTGATTATCGGTGATGTTTTCAGCAGATATCCCAAAGAATATTCAGATTTTCTCAAAGCTGTTGGCGTTGTTTCTTCTGGTACGAATGTAACCAAGGCAACCAAATGTATGTATTGGCCAACCGGAAAATTTGTAGTTGACAGAACTTATGCACGCAGTTATCTTCAGAATGTTGGTTATTCAGTAGGCGCCATTAATATTTTGGCCAAATAAGAAAACAGTTTCTTTCGATCAGGATAGGATGAGAACGCTTTGGACGTTGGCGTGATTCGCCGAATAGATTTCGGGTATCATGGAAAGTAATTGATGAAAAGAGCAGTCTTTTGTATGATATTCTTTAATATCAAATACAAAAGACTGCTTTTCGTTATGAATTAGATAGATCAGGGTAAGTGAAAAATGCGCTCTTTCAAGAAGCTGGATGGATTTACAGGTATGCATCGGGAAAAGAGCAGTGTTTGTTTTCATTCGGACAATTAATCCAGAACAAGTTCATCTTCCGTGAAAATCGGAATAGTGTCAAGCCCCGGGATATCCTCCT
>JAXEJQ010000094.1:0-8986 GCA_034101475.1 Candidatus Limivivens sp. | reverse complement strand
CTATGGGTCCCGCAAAACATGAGCAAGCAGCCATTTTTCGCAGAAAAATGAGCGAATTGCGAATGTTTTCGTCGATTTTGGGAGTGCGCAGCACGGAAAAATCGACGGAAGGCTCATTTATCGGGTATCTCATAATATGAGCCAAGGGACAAATGGACATGAAAATCCGTGCTTGCATGGATTTTCATGTCTATGGGTCCCGCAAAACATGAGCAAGCAGCCATTTTTCGCAGAAAAATGAGCGAATTGCGAATGTTTTCGTCGATTTTGGGAGTGCGCAGCACGGAAAAATCGACGGAAGGCTCATTTGTCGGGCAACTCATAGTAATTGTTCAGAAACCACAATTCTGTGAAGGTACTGAACAGACACGCAGAATCACTTTATTGACAGCTGCGCCGCACCTGCACAGCTGTCCTCATATACCGATCTCACTCAGGAGGAGGAAAAGATCATGCCATTTTTCTTGCTGCACAGGCTGACTTCTGTTCCGCCTGTATTTCGCCGGATAACCAGACAGCTTCCTGCTCTGCTCTTTCTGGCCTTTCTTCCGCTGCTGCTTACCGGATGCAGGAGCAGCGGTTCCGGGCAGGCCCGGGATCATACTCCTCAGGTGCGGCTCCCCCGGGCGGACGGAAAGCAAACCTATGAGTCCGGCGGCCTCACCATCGATGCCTCTCATCTGGACGACGGTTATTTCTGCGCCTCCTATTCAGGCGACGCTCCGAAAGTAAAGCTCCAGCTCACCGGGCCGGATGCCATTACCTATACCTATGATCTGACAGTTTCCGGCGAGACAGACACCTTTCCCCTGACTGCCGGCAGCGGAAGCTATACATTAATGGCCTACGAAAATATTTCCGGGAACCGCTACTCCACAGCACTGATTCAGACACTGGAAGTGGATCTCAAAGACGAATTTTCTCCCTTTCTCTATCCGAATCAGTTTGTGAACTACAATAAAAAAACTGAGGCTGTCCAACTGGCATCCACTCTGACGGCAGACTGCTCCGCAGATCTGGATACCGTCACCGCCATTTACAACTATGTCACCGAAAATATTACCTACGATTATGACAAGGCGAAGCAGGCCAACAACGGTGATCTGGCCGGTTATCTTCCGGATCTTGACGACACGCTCCGCACAAAATCCGGCATCTGCTTCGATTATGCCGCCCTGATGACCTGTATGCTGCGCACCCAGGGTATCCCCACCAAGCTTCAGATCGGGTTCTCCAATGCGGTAAAGCACGCCTGGATCAGCGCCTACCTGGAGGAAAGCGGCTGGGTGGACAGCATCATCCGATTCGACGGAAAAAACTGGTCCCTGATGGATCCCACCTTTGCAAGCACCATGGGCAATGGGGCAGATTTAAAAAGCTTCATCGGAGACGGCACCAATTACGAGGTTCAGTATTCCCGCTGACCACACAGACTGCAAAATTGCCATTTTTCAGACGGCGGCAGAACCGTTTGCTTCTGCCTGCGATGTCCGCTGAAAGGGTACCGGAGCGTCTGCCCGGGCCAAGAAAGGAGTTTTATGGAAAAGAAACTGACAAATGAAGAATTATCCCGGTTCTTCCAGCAGCTGTCCATGATCCTGAAATCCGGCATTTCTTCCCTGGAAGGAATCATGATTATGGAAGAGGACGCTGCCTCGGACGCCGGGAGAGCCATTCTGTCCAAAATAAGAGAACCGCTGGAAACAGGAGAAAGTCTCTTTCACTCCCTGGAATCCAGCTCGGTTTTTCCGGGCTACGCCCTCCATATGGTCCGCATCGGCGAAGAAACCGGAAGGCTGGACACCGTGACAGATTCTCTCTCTGTTTATTACGAACGCCAGGACGCTGTCCGCAAAGAGATCAAAAGCGCTCTGGCCTATCCGCTGATCATGCTTGGGATCATGACCGTTATCATTCTCGTTCTGGTCATCCGGGTTCTGCCTGTTTTTAATCAGGTCTACCGGGAGCTTGGCAGTGAAATGACCGGATTTCCCAGGGCTGTCATGAATGCCGGTACCCTTCTGGGGCAGTTCGCCGTCCCCATTCTGATCGTCCTGGCACTTCTCGGTGTACTGGCCGGCTTCCTGATCCGTGAAAAAAAGCTCCCGCTTCCCATGTTGAAAAATCTCTCCCATTCCCTCTCCGCCGGACGTCTCGCCGACGGTCTGTCCATGGCACTTGCCAGCGGTCTGGATATGGAAGAAAGCCTGAAGCTGGCGGGACAGCTTGTGGAAGATCCGGATATGCAGGAAAAAGTCCGGCTCTGCCTTCAGAATGTTTCTGAAGGGATGGATTTCTGTCAGGCCCTGTCCCAAAACGCCATTTTTTCCGGTGTTTACGCCCGCATGATTTCTGTGGGCTTCCGCACAGGCTCAACGGATGAAATTCTCCGCAAAGTTGCGGAACAATATCAGGAGGAAACCTCCCGGCGGATCGGCCGGATGATTTCCTGGCTGGAACCCGCCATGGTGGCCATCCTTTCTGTCATCGTGGGCGCAATCCTGCTTTCCGTCATGCTTCCTCTTCTTGGAATCATGAGCGGAATCGGAACCTTTTAAGGGGGCTTTTGCATGAACCGCTTTACAAAAAAACAGCATCCCTTCCGGCGTTTCGGAAGGATACTGGTATCCGTCCTTTCCGGAATCCTGCTTCTGTTTCTTTTTTACACCGGTCTCTCCTCGGTTTCCCGGGTCAGCAGCCAGGAACAGGAAAAAACCCTGAAGGCGGCGCTGACCAGAAGCATTACCCATTACTATGCCGTAAACGGCTGTTATCCGGCAAGTCTGGAAGAGCTTACCGACAAGTACCCCATTTATTACGATACCGACCAATACTTTATCAGCTATCAGCCCATTGCTGAGAACATCATGCCGGAAATTTTCATTGCCAAGCGTGATTCCGGCGCCTGACCGGGAGGTTTTCAGATGAATCTTACTCCAAAAAAACACAATACGGATTTTCCTTTTCTGCTCCTCCTGTTCGGCATTTTCGCATCGCTGGCTCTTCTGACCGTGATTCTGGGCGCGAGAGTTTATCAGACCATTGCTGTCCAGACGGAAATCAGCAGTTCCACCGGAACCGCACTGGGCTATCTGGCAGAAAAAATCCGCCAGAATAATTCCGAAAACGCACTGGAAGCAGGTTACCTGGAAGATACGCCCGCTCTGATTATCCATTCAACAGAAGACGGAATCGCCTGCGAAACGTATCTGTACGCCTGGGAGGGAAGTCTCCGGGAGCTGTTCGTCCGGAAATCCCAGACTCCGTCCCCGGACATGGGATCCCCGATTATGGAACTGCAGGATTTTACCTTTGAAAAAATTTCCGATTCTCTGTATTTCTTTTCCGTAACAGAAACCCACGGAGAATCCCTTTCCCTCTATATCAGTCCGAAATGCGCGGGCTGATACAGTATGTCTCAGGCATAAAAACAGTATAGAAGAAATTTCACATCTGTGAAGGTACTGAACAGCTACGAAATTTCAAAAAAGAATGGTCAGAAAGGAAACGCTATGAGTTCAAACGTTCACTCCAAATCCAGGCTCTTCCTTCTGGAACTTCTCCTGGCAATCCTGATTTTTGCCGTCTCCGGCACCGTCTGTATTCGGATTTTTGCAAAAGCCTACACCGTAAGCCGGGACACGAAAGCATTAAACGGTGCCGTAAACCTGGCAGAGAGCGCGGCCGCCATGCTAAACGCCGCGGAAGCAGACAGGACAGCCGGTTTCTCCGACGGCAGCGCCTGTTTTTATCTGCTTCAGGAATATTCTTCCGGCGAGCTCTCCGAGGAAGGTTTTCTGGCGTGGTTCGATGAGAATTTCCGCTGCTGTGATAAAGAAACCGCCGTGTATCAGCTGTCCATAGACCTTCCTCCGGCTTCCGGCGGCTTCCTTCAAAACACAATCCGCATCACCCGGATACGGGATGATAAAACCTTCTACACCCTGAACCATCTTCACCATGTGCCAAACACTTTATAAGGAGGAATCCATGCAAAAACGCACACCTTCCATGATCCACAACGGTACCTCTTTTGTCATTGTGATTTTTATTGTCCTGTGTCTTGCAGTCTTCGCCGCCCTGTCTCTGGTTCTGGCCCGCTCCGGCTACCAGATGTCCAGACAGACCGCAGACCGCAGTCTGGCCGTTCAGGAAGCGTATAATCAGGGAGAAGTCTGGCTGAAAGAGATTGATGATCTGCTGCTGGCGCAGTATAATGAGCTGGAGAAAAAGGATGAAGCACATTTTCTGGCTGCCGTAAAGGCCGATCCGGTCCTCTCTGAGCTGCGCCATACCATTCCTCTCTCCGACAGTCAGCAGCTTTCCATCGAGCTTGAGCCCTGCTTTCCTTCCAAAGAGGGGGACGGCTTTTACCGCATTACCCGATGGACCCTTGAAAACACCGGAACCTGGGAGGCTGACCGGACAATTCCGGTATTTCAGTGACAGCCTGACCGGACAATTCCGATATTATAGTGACAGGCTGACCGGACAATTCCGATATTATAGTGACAGCCTGACCGGACAATTGTATTTCAGTAACAACCTTACAATTTTCCGGGAACGATTATGCCATAAGCTGCCCGACAAGTGAGCCTGTCGGGAACTTTCTTTCGTAACTGTTGTTTAAGGAGGATATATGAATACTCTTGCATTTTTGGAAAACGCATCCCGGCTGGGAGCGTCTGATATTTTTATTGTGGCCGGGCGTGCGCTCTGCTGCAAAATTAACGGTGTTCTCCACGAGCTTTCCGACGAGCGCCTGCTTCCCGAGGATACTGCGCAGATCATCCATGATATCTACCAGCTGGCCGACAATCGGGAGGTTGACAGCTTTCTGAAGCATGGAGACGATGATTTTTCCTTTGCCGTCAAAGGTCTGTCCCGCTTCCGTGTCAGCACCTATAAACAGCGCGGCTCTCTGGCCGCCGTAGTCCGGATTATTTCCTTTACCATGCCCAATTCTTCTGACCTGGGCATCCCGGACCATCTGATTCGCCTGGCGGATCTTGAAAAAGGCCTGGTACTGGTCACCGGCCCTGCCGGAAGCGGAAAATCCACGACTCTGGCCTGTATGGTTGACCATATCAACCATACCAAATGCGACCACATCATTACCCTGGAGGACCCGCTGGAATTTCTCCACCGTCATGATAAAAGCATTGTCAGTCAGCGTGAAATCAGTTCGGATACGGAAAGCTATCTGGTCGCCCTTCGGGCTGCCCTGCGCCAGTGTCCGGACGTGATCCTCCTGGGTGAGATGCGCGATCTGGAAACCATCCATACCGCCATCACCGCGGCGGAAACAGGTCATCTGGTTCTCTCCAGCCTCCATACTCTGGGCGCCGCCAATACCATTGACCGGATTATCGATGTTTTTCCGCCGAACCAGCAGCGCCAGATCACCGTACAGCTTTCCATGGTTCTGCAGGCCGTTGTTTCCCAGCAGCTCGTTCCCTCCAAAAACGGGACACTGATTCCTGCCTTCGAGATTATGACCTTAACCCCGGCAATCCGCAACCTGATCCGGGACGGTAAAATTCATCAGATAGAGGGAATGATTTACACTTCTGCCAAAGAAGATATGATTTCCATGGACAATTCTCTGCTGAAGCTGTACCGGGAGGGACGCATCACCAGAGAAACAGCCATGCATTACTGTACGAATTCTGAAATGATGAATAAGAAACTGGTTTGATCTTTATACAGCGAAAACGCGAAAACTTCTGATCAACCTGCGAAAAGAGATTCGGGATGGTAACCGGAGAGATCTGGAATGATAACCGGAGAGATCCGGGATGGTAGTAAGTGGGACAGACTATCTGTCCCACTTGTCACAGAGTGAATTGATCTGCCCTGTAAATTTCGCCAGATCCTTATTCGCTCCGCCTTCGTTATGCCGGATAACGGTAAGTAAACGCTGTCCGGCAGCCCAAAGCCTCGCAAAAGCCGTATTTCCCCTGGCCTGCTTTGGGATCGCCGGTTCTGTTTTCTGAATCCGCACCGGTTCCCCGGACTTTTCCCAGGAACCGGACATCAGATCAAAGACTGCTCCGCTGTAAGGAGCCTCTGCATCCAGCTGCAGCTCCTCCCGCAATCTTCCCGCGAACAGCTCTGCAACCTGGTCTTCCCCATGCACCACAAAAACCTTTTCCGGCTTCTGCTCAAAGGCCCGGATCCAGGTCATCAGTCCCCGGTTATCCGCATGGCCGCTGATACCGGGCATCCTCCGGATGTCCGCATGAACTTCAATCTCTTCCCCAAACAGCCGGACCTTCGGTGTTCCTTCCAGAATGGCTCTGCCCAGAGTGCCCGCTGCCTGATATCCGGCAAACAGAATCGTACACTCCGGCCGCCAGAGATTGTGCTTAAGATGATGCCGGATTCTCCCTGCTTCGCACATTCCGCTGGCAGAAAGAATCACTTTCGGCTTATTGTCAAAATTAATCATTTTCGAATCTTCGCTGGTCACAGAAGTCTTCAGCCCCGGAAATCCAATGGGGTTTATTCCCTTTTTCACCAGTTCCATGGCCTCTTCATCGAAATCTTCCCACATATGTTTCTGGAAAATGCCCGTCGCTTCCACTGCCAGCGGACTGTCTACGTACACTTCAAAATCTTCATGTCTCTGTATCATCCGTTCTTCCTTGATTTTCCGGATAAAATACAGAATCTCCTGGGTTCTGCCCACCGCAAAGGAGGGAATCACCACATTGCCGCCCCGGTCAAAGGTCGTCTGAATAATCTTCGCCAGCTCCGCCACATAATCCGGCGTCTCATCGCAGTGGCTCCGATCCCCATAGGTCGACTCCATCACGACATAATCAGCCTCCTTCAAATACTGGGGATCACGCAGCAGCGGCTGATTCAGATTTCCAATATCCCCGGAAAAAACAATCTTCTTTTCAACGCCATTCTCCCGAATCCGGATTTCAATGGACGCAGATCCCAGCAGATGGCCGGCATCAATAAACCGTATCTCAATGCCCTCTGCGATATTTTCTTCTCTATTGTATGGGATTCCCACCAGACACCGGATCGCGCCTTCCGCGTCCTCCATATCATAAAGAGGCGTAATCTCCTCTTTCCCCGCACGGCGTCCTTTCCGGTTCTTCCATTCTGCCTCAAACATCTGAATATGCGCGCTGTCACGAAGCATAATCCCGCACAGATCCCGGGTAGCCTCTGTACAATAGATCGCGCCCCGAAAGCCTCCCTGATACAGCAGGGGGAGCTTTCCGGAATGATCAATATGCGCATGCGTCAGCAGAACCATATCAATCTCACTTGCCGGTACAGGAATCTCCTGGTTCTCAAATTCATCGGGCCCCTGCTCCATTCCACAGTCTATCAGAATCCTTTTCCCGCAGGCTTCCAGATAGGAACAGCTTCCCGTCACTTCATGGGTGGCTCCCAGAAATGTCAGCTTCATAGGCCACACTCCCTTCTGATTTCCAATCCGCCACCGTCCATTCCTTCTCCCGCATAAAGCGGCAGACTTTCGGCGGCACATCCCCGCACGATGCGTTTCTCCATCGTGCAGGGAATCTCCATGGGGTTTCCAGTTATTATAATATCAGTATACCCCATTTGCGCCGAAACGGATAGTCTTTATTCCCTATCCGTAAAAAAACCACCGGCACATATGCCGTACTCTTCTGTGGTCATAAGCATTTTATGCCGCATACTGGAAGCCATGATTTCCTTCCAGGGAGCTGCGCATTCTGCTGACTCCGGTACGATAAAATAGCGATTATACTGCTCTGCTTCCGGATCTGCCACAGTCAGAACATCTGAAGACCAATATGCCGGATTGCCTCCTGCAGCCAGGGTAATAAACCGGATCTTCCCGGCTGCATTTTCATTGCAGGACAGCTCTTTCAGGAGCTGTCTGCCGTACTTCTGAAGTTTCACATTACCTAAAAGTAATGTCCCCGCCACGTATTTCGCACTTCCTCGTTCATTATGCCGCTTACAGAGATCAAAATCATTGTACAGATTGCAGCGCATCGCACAGACGTGATCTTCGTCCCGCATACAGGAACCACAGGGAAGTTCCCTGCCAAAAGGCTTTACAGAAAGAACGCAGTCTGTCTCCTTTGGATCCACAGCCATCGGGCCATGAAAAACTGCCAGGGAACGCCCTTCATCATCCCCAAAACATCCAATCCAGGTTTCCCACCCTGCCTTTTCATAACGAATCGTCTCGCCGTCACGCATGGTGGTAACCTTACCTGCCATTCCTTCTTTCAGCCATTGGCCGGCTTTATCTCCAGCCGCAAGAATAATCTCCTTCACAAAATTATTCTCCAGCATCTGACAAACCCATCCGCATGCTTCCTTTCCGATTCCATCCAAAACCATCAGATCAATGGTTTCTCCGCACATTGCAAAACGCTCATCAGACCCTTCCTCTGAATGATCGCCTGTCACTCCATCCATTCCACAGAGATATACCATCAGGTAATTCTCATTGCCATCGACTTTCGTGACATGTGCGGTATGTGCAATACCCTGCTTTCTGTTCTGATACATAAATCTGAAATAAGTTGTTTTCCTCATAATCTTACTCCCCTTAATCGTAATCTCGCTGTAATGTAAAATACAAAAATCACCAGCCATACAGCCCGCAGATGCGTTGAGGTTTTTCTTATTTCTGCGGCACTTTCCCGCGTATGGAAGTGACCGGCTTTTACGATTGCCATTCCTTTCTTGTTCTTTTTTTCGTTTTTAATTATGTTGTTTCTAATGTTAGTCATTTTGTTACTTACTACTATTTGGTGCGTTATTTTGATCCGCGTAAAACGGTGTAAGGTAATGTAAAGGGGCAAACACCGTGGCGAGGGTCAGTTACAAAGTTGCTGCTTGTTGTTTGCATGGTTAGCTGATGTAGATAGCATTTGTATACGTTGTCGTGGATTCAACAGTACTTCCTTTGGTTGCGGAATGAGTGCCTTTCACACGGTAATAATAGCCGGTGGGAACA
>JAXEJQ010000093.1:0-20379 GCA_034101475.1 Candidatus Limivivens sp. | reverse complement strand
ACTCCCACAATCCTGCCCAATATTCGGATATCGTGGGACATTCGTCCCACTTTTATCCTCATATTGGGGCGGGTCAATCAGTCATAAAACCACTTATGCGCAAGCGCATCGTGGTTTATGACTTTTGACCCTGGCATCATGAAATAAATCAGGAGAACAGTATGAAAAATTTATCTTTGGAAAACATTGTTGCTGCCTGCGGCGGCGAATACCATGGAAGCGAGGCCGATAAGAAGAGAGAGGTTGTCAGTATTACCACGGACAGCCGCCAGGCGGAAGAGGGCGGTCTCTTCGCGGCTATTCAGGGAGAACGGGTAGATGGCCACGCCTTTATCGGTTCGGTGTTCGAAAAGGGCGCGCTGTGCGTGCTCTGTGAAAAGGAGCCTGAAACGAAGGCCGGGAACTGGATTCTGGTGGGTTCGACTCTCCAGGCCCTGAAGGATATTGCGGAATTTTACCGGAAGCAGCTTGCTGTCAAAGTGGTAGGTATTACCGGGAGTGTGGGAAAAACCAGTACCAAGGAGGTGATTGCCTCGGTTCTGGCTGAAAAATATAACGTATTAAAGACGCTGGGCAATTTCAACAATGAGCTGGGACTTCCGCTGACCGTCTTCCGTCTCCGGGAAGAGCATCAGGTGGCTGTCCTGGAAATGGGGATCAGCAACTTCGGAGAAATGCACCGGTTAAGTAAAATCGCAAGACCCGATATCTGCGTTATGACCAATATCGGCCAGTGCCATCTGGAATTCCTCCATGACCGGGACGGGATCCTTCGGGCGAAATCGGAGATCTTTGATTTTATCAGTCCTGACGGCAGTATTGTGCTGAACGGGGATGATGATAAGCTGGCGGGGATTACGGAGGTGAAGGGGATTCGTCCCATCTTCTTCGGAATCGAGAGCGGCCGGGCGATTTACGCCGATGAGATTGAGCCCTGCGGACTGAAGGGAATATCCTGCCGGATTCATGCAGGCGAGGACAGCTTTTCTGTGGTTGTGCCGATTCCGGGCCAGCATATGGTGTATAACGCACTGGCGGCCACTGCTGTGGGGATTACCATGGGCCTGAGCCTGGAGCAGATTAAGCGGGGGATTGAAAAGCTGCAGTCCCTTGGCGGGCGTTTTCATATGATAGAGAAAAACGGTATGGTGATCATTGACGACTGCTACAACGCCAACCCGGTATCCATGAAGGCGTCTCTGGATGTGCTGAAGGATGCAAAAGGCCGGAAGGTTGCCATTCTGGGCGATATGTTTGAGCTTGGGGAAAATGAGGCGGAGCTTCATGCAGGCGTGGGAGTTCATGCGGCGAAGAATGCCATTGATCTTCTGATCTGCGTCGGCTCCAACAGCCGGTATATTGCAGAGGCGGCCTTTGAGACGGGCGGCTGCGGCGAGGTGCTGCAGGTGCCGACTCTGGATGCGCTGCTGGAGGTTCTGCCGAAGCTTGTGCAGGAGGGGGACAGCATTCTGGTGAAGGCTTCCCACGGAATGCATTTCGAAAAGGTAGTGGCCAGACTGCAGGAAATGGAATAGAAGCAGTCATTGTTTCGGATGGGCCGAAGCTTCTGGATTTGCAAATCTTACCTGTGAAGACACGGAACAGATACTGAAAAAATGAGGGGGCTGCCCGGGAAAAGGGCATGCCCCCGATCTGTTTATTCGCCCAGCAGAAGCTGGATTTTGGACTGAACGATGTCAAAAGCCACATCGTTCATGCCGCTGTTGATTACAATATCCGCCATGGCTCTGGTGGGTTCCACATAAAGATAATGCATGGGCTTCACCGTGGTCAGATACTGCTCCACGATATTGTCCAGATCACGTCCGCGTTCCTTCACATCCCGCACAATCCGGCGAAGAATCCGCTCATCCGCGTCGGCTTCCACATAAATTTTAATATCGATCAGATCCCGGAGCCGCGGGTCTGCCAGAAGGAGGATTCCTTCGATCACAATGATCTTTTTGGGCTCAATGTGCAGGGTTCTGTCGGAACGGTTGTGAAGGCTGTAGTCGTACACCGGGCAGTCCACAGCAATTCCCTGCTTCAGCAGCTTCAGATGTTCAATCAGCAGGTCGGTCTCCAGGGAATCCGGATGGTCATAATTCACCTTTTTCCGCTGCTCAAAGGGAATATCGTCCTGTCTCCGATAATAGTTATCATGGTATACCACAGCGATGTGACCGGAAAACCGCTCCTTCAGGCGATTGGTAAAGGTTGATTTGCCGGATCCGGTGCCGCCGGCGATTCCAATTACAATACAATCCATATCCGTATTCCTTCCTTTCCTTTTGTACTCTGCACTTCCAAAATCGACGAAAACATTCGCAATTCGCTCATGTTTTGCGGGACCCATTCTATGATGTTGGGGTCAAAAGATGCCATACGGATTGTTCCGTGCTTCGAACTCCCACAATCCTGCCCAATATTCGGATATCGTGGGACATTCGTCCCACTTTTATCCTCATATTGGGGCGGGTCAATCAGTCATAGAACCACTTATGCGCAAGCGCTCCGTGGTTCATGACTTTTGACCCTGGCATCATTCTATTGTACACGGTTTTTGGTGTAATTTCCAGATCGGTCTTTACTTTTTCAGCCATATCTGGCAAAATAGTAGCGGATTATACCGCAGACGCTGCTGAACAGTTGTGGGACTGTCGGCAGATTGGAAGAAAGGTGGAGAAATTATGCCTGTATATAAAATGTCGGATTATCATATTTCTCCGGATGGAAGCAGGGATCAGACCCGGAAGCTGCAGAAATTTCTGAGGGAGCTGCCTTCAAAGAGGGACTGCTGTCTGCAGTTTGAGCCGGGGATTTATCATTTTTATCCGGATTATGCGGAAGAACGGGCGCTTTCCATTGCGAGCCATTATGAGGGGATGGCAAAACGCTGCATTTTTCTGCTTGAGGGGTTTGAAAATCTGCTTGTGGAGGGAAATGGGGCGGAATTTCGGTTTCATATGGACTGCATTCCCGTTTATATTACGAACAGCAGACGGGTAACGATTACAAATCTGAACATCGATTATGCCCGGGCTGGCTTCAGCGAAGCCGTCATTGAGAAGGCAGGCACCAGAGAGCTGATTGTCCGCATTGACCGGGAAGCCTATCCTTTCCGGGTACAGAATAAAAGGCTGTATTTCCGGGAGGAAAAACAGGAGCAGGAGCTGGCGGGCTGGGTGGAATTTGACGCGGATACGAAAGCGCCGCTGAAGCAGGGAAAGGAATTTCTGACAGACGGGAGTCCGGAAGCTGCTGCGATTGAATGTGAAATGCTGGATGACGACAGCATCAGCATTGTGCGTTCGGACGGCGAATGTTTCCTGAAGAACAGCCAGCCCGGGAATATTCTGGTGATGCGCCATCATTCCAGGAGCTATCCGGGTTTTTATGTGACGGATTCTCAGGGAATCTGCCTGGAGCAGGTGAAGTGCCATTTCGCGGAGGGGATTGCTTTTATGGCGGAGTGGTCCGCAGATGTACTGCTGGAGCATTTCGATGTATGCCGGAGGGAGGATGGTCCCGTTTTCACAGCTGCAGCGGATGCGGCCCATTTCATCCACTGCAGCGGCAGGCTGGAAATCAGCGGCTGTCTCTTTGAAAATCAGATGCATCACGGAGTTAATATTCACGGAATTTATGCCCGGATTGTGGATGTTCCGGATTCCCGGACACTTTTGGTCAGAATGGTGAACAATATGCAGAAGGGTATCCTTATGGCGCATCCCGGCGAGGAGATGGCTGTGGTTCAGACAGCGGATCTGACGGAAACGGTCAGGGGGAAGGTGGCAGCCTGTTATTTCATAAACAGTGATTATCAGGAGATCCGGTTCGAAGAAGATCTGCCGCCGGTGTGGATCGGTGACGTTGTGGAGAATGTTTCCTGCGTTCCGGAGGTTCTGATCCATGACTGCATTTTCCGGAACAACCGCGGAAAAGGAGTGCTGCTGAATGGAAGAGGCAGAAGCCTGGTGGAACGGAATCTGTTTACGGTTCCCGGTGCGGCGGTTCTCATGGCCGGTGATGCGGTTCGCTGGTTTGAAAGCGGCGCCACCGGGGAAATCTGTATTCGTGAGAATCAGTTCGAGGGCTGCGGGTATGCCTCTGACTGGGGACGCGGCGTGATTCAGGCTTCGCCCCAGTTTCAGGAAGGAGAGACGGGAGTCTATCATAAACGGATTCAGGTGCTGGATAACCGTTTTACGGGAAACGTACTTCCGATTTTGTGGATGGAACACGTGGGAACGGTGGAATTTCGTGGAAATGATGTGGATGAAGCAGCGGATACTTCCATGATACTGGCGGATGTGGAGAACTTTGAATAACCGGTCGGATATGGGGAAAAATGAGCGGCACTGCTGGGGAGGAAACTCCCGGGCAATGCCGCTCGACTTTTTTACACTTTTTTACAGGTTGTGGTTTTAAAGCAGTTTCTGATTCCGGACCAGGGTTTCCTGGATCTGCTTCTGGCAGTAAGCGCCTAAAAATTTCCGCTCTTCCCGGGAAAGCTCCTTCGGATAAATGGGCTTTCCGTATTCCAGAATCACATGACAGGAATGAACCCATGGAAAATGGGATTCGAAAATTTCCGCAGTGTTGTTCATGGACATGGTGATAATGGGGCAGCCGGTTTTCTCTGCCATTTTGAAGCTCCCTTCATGGAAGGGAAGGAGCTCCAGCTCATTGTCACCCTTGTTCCTGGTACCTTCCGGGAAAATACACATGGAAATGCCGTTTTTGATCTGTTCAATGCCCTTCAGGATGGTCTGAAGTCCCTGCTTCATATCCGTGCGGTTCAGGAACAGACAGTACAGCCGCTTCATCCAGGTGGACAGAAGGGGAACCTTCAGCATACCGTCCTTCGCCACGTAGCCGGTGAGCCCCGGGCAGCGGCTGTAGGTCAGCAGGATGTCAAAAAAGCTGCGGTGATTACCGATGTAGAGTACCGGCTGGTCTTTTGGAACGTTCTCCTCACCGATGACGGTGACTTTGGTTCCGGCGAGAAACAGAATCAGCTTAAAGGCTCCCTGCACCATGCGCAGGGAAATCAGGTCGGCTTTTTTCTGGTTTTTCCGGCGGATCAGCCAGAGAATCCCCAGCATGGGGATGGTGAGAATCAGGTAGCCGACAACCGTAAGGGTAACAAGAATTAATCGAATCATAAGTACACTCTTTTCTGATGGAATATCTGGCAACTCCTCTTCATTATAAAGGATTGGAGACGGGATGTAAATATCCCTTTGCGGATTTTAAAAACTGATTGTACAACTCCTCCAAGTCTGGTACAATAGAACGTGCAAGTTACGGACCCACTCACGGGATAAACGACTCTGCAGAATATGATGCGAAAGTGAGGAAGGTCCATGTATTTAATGATTGATAACTACGATTCTTTTGTCTATAACCTGACCGCCTATTTTCGGGAACTGGGTCAGAAGATCCTGGTAAAACGAAGCGGGGAGATAACTCCCGACTTTGTTGAAAAGCTGCAGCCGGAGGGGATTCTCATTTCCCCGGGGCCGGGACGCCCCAAGGAGGCAGTCACATCCTGCCAGATTGTCCGCCGTTTTTACAATGAAATTCCCATCCTCGGTGTCTGCCTGGGGCATCAGATCATCGGCACCGTTTTTGGTGCCAGTGTCTGCAAGGGCAAACAGCCCATGCACGGGAAGGTGACGCCGGTGACCCACAGCGGTCAGGGGCTTTTTGCGGGGATTCCCCAGAATTTTCTGGTGACCCGGTATCATTCTCTGGTGGTTTCCGAGGAGGAGCTGCCCTCCTGCCTGCAGGTTGATGCCAGAAGTGATGACGGGGCAATTATGGGGATTTCCCACAGGGAAGCCTGCGTTTATGGAGTTCAGTTTCATCCGGAAGCGGTCCTGACGGAATCCGGTCACAAGCTTTTGAAAAATTTTCAGGAAATCTGTGAAGAATGGTGGTGGAAGCATGCGTCTGATCAGAGAGCTTGAGGGCTGTCCGCCCATTCATGAAATTTTCCGGCAGCTTTACCGGGAGGAGGACGCGGTGTTTCTGGATTCGTCTTTGCAGAATCAGCTGGGCCGGTATTCGGTGATCGGCCTGCATCCGTATCTGAAGCTGGTGAAAGGGGAGGATTTCACGGTAAACGGGGTTCAGCAGGAGGAATCCTTTGAGGATTTCCTGCGCCGCTATCTGAAAGAGCATCCGGATGTCAATGACACCGGGCTTCCCATTGTATCCGGAGCCATCGGCTATTTTTCCTATGAGTATGGCAGGAAAAAGGAAGGAGTCCGGACGAGGCACGAGACGGAAGTGACCATTCCGGACTGTATTCTGAATTTCTATGATGATTTTATCATTCAGGATGAAAGGGAGAAACGGCTGTATCTGGTGGCAAACGGCATCCGGAAACCGGCGGAACAGGCTCTGGAGGAGCTGGAGAAGCTTGCCAGGGGAAACAACCTGCGTAAGCCGGAGCAGGAGCCGGAAAACCGGGCGGCTGAGAACCCGCGGCCGGCCTTTTCGGCTGCCCCGAATTTTGAAAAGGAAGCCTACAAGCAGGCGGTTCAGGATATGATCCGGTACATCACGGAAGGGGATATTTACATTGCAAATATGACCCAGCATCTGAAGATCACCAGTCCGAAAGAGCCCTGGGAGGTCTTTGAATACCTTCGTCTTCATAATCCTTCGCCTTTCGGCGGTTATTTTCATTACGGCGATTTCCAGGTGGTGTGCGCTTCCCCGGAGCGGTTCCTCCGGATGCAGAACGGCCATGTGATGACCCGACCCATTAAGGGGACCCGGAAGAGAGGGGCGACACCCGAAGAGGATCTGGCTATGCGCCGGGAGCTGGAGGCTTCGGAAAAGGATAAAAGCGAGCTGCTGATGATTGTGGATCTGGAGCGCAACGATCTGAACAGGGTCTGCGTCCCGGGAAGCGTGAAGGTGACGGAGCTGTTTACCGTGGAGGAATATGCGACGGTCTTTCATCTGGTGTCCAATGTGGAGGGTGACCTGGCACCGGGGATGACGGTTATGGATCTGATTGAAGCGGCATTTCCGGGGGGATCGATCACCGGAGCGCCCAAGCTGCGGGCCATGGAAATCATTGATGAGCTGGAGCATGGCCAGCGCAATCTCTACACCGGCTCCATGGGTTATCTGACCCTGGACGGCTGCTGTGACTTTAATATTGTGATCCGCACGGCCCTGTACCGGGATGGAGCCTACTATCTGGGTGTGGGCGGCGGCATTACCTGCGAATCGGAGCTGGAATTTGAATACGAAGAAACCCTTCAGAAGGCAAAGGCTATTCTGGAGGCACTGCAGGAATAAAAAACGGAGCGTATCTGTTTGAGAAAGGCTGGAATGGAAACCATGAAGAAATATCTGCTGTTTGACCTGGATGGAACTTTGACAGACCCCATGGAGGGCATTACCAATTCGGTGGCTTATGCCCTGGAATACTACGGAATTCATGTGGAGGACAGACGGACGCTGATACCCTTTATCGGGCCGCCGCTGAAGGAGTCTTTTATGAAATATTTTGATTTTCCGGAAGAACGGGCCCAGGAGGCGATCTGGAAATACCGGGAATATTTCACGGAGCGGGGAATGTTTGAAAACGCGGTGATCCCGGGGATTCCGGAAGCTCTGGAGCATCTGAAAAGCAGCGGCGGGATTCTGATTACAGCCACCTCCAAACCGGAGATTTACGCAAAGCAGATCATGGAGAAATTCGGGCTGAGTACCTGGTTTACGGATATCTGCGGCGCAGATCTGGAAGAAACCAGAGTCAAAAAGGAAGAAGTCATTGCGTATGCCCTGGAAAAGAACGGAATTACGGACCTGTCCCGGGTGGTTATGGTGGGTGACCGGGAACATGACATTTTCGGAGCGAAGAAATGCGGGCTGAAATCCGTTGGTGTGCTCTTTGGCTATGGAAGCCGGGAGGAGCTGGAAGCCGCCGGGGCGGATTTTGTCGCGGAAACGGTGGAAGAGATGGAAAAGGGATGTGAGATGCTGCTGGCACAGTGTGCGGGATAACCGGAGAGGAAGGTGAGGCGCGTGGAGATTCAGGCGGACGAGGGGTATTTTTTCGGCCTCAGTGTTTTTGAAACCATTGGAATGGAGCAGGGAAAGCCGGTTTTTCTGAAAGAGCATCTGGAACGAATGAAGGCCTCGGCGAAAGTTCTGGGAATTCCGGGGCAGGTGACGGAATCCCAGGTGGAGGACTGGATCCGATCCGGGGAGGGGAAGCTGCACCGGGAGACTTTCCGGCATGGAGCTCTGAAAATCGTTCTTTCGGGAAAAAATCTGCTTTTTCTGCCCCGGGAGAATCATTATAAAGCTGCTCAGTATCAAACTGGCTTTGTCATGGATTACAGCCGGGTGCTGAGAAATGAAACCTCACTTCTTGTACGGCATAAGACGGGAAATTATGGAGAATGTATTCTGGAAAAACGTGCCGCTGCGGCCTGCGGAATGGATGAACGGATTTTTCGGAATACCAGAGGCGAGCTGACAGAGGGGACGGTGTCCAACCTGTTTTTTGTGAAAGACGGAAAGCTGTTTACACCGGCATTTTCCTGCGGTCTTCTGCCGGGGATTCTCCGGCGGTACCTTCTGGAAAAGGAGGATGCGCAGGAACGGGTAATTGTTCCGGAAGAAGCCGGAGAATTCCAGGAATGCTTCGTGACCAATTCGCTGATGGGTGTGATGCCGGTAAAGCGTCTGGGGGACTGTGTGTTTCCATCCAGAGAAAAGGCGGATCAGGTTCGGGAGCGGTATTTGAAAGAGCTTCTGTCATAGAAAGGAAAACAGACCGGCAGCCGGAAAATCCCGGGATGGTGAGAATCGTGAGGAATAATGAAAAAGCGCTGCACATAAGATGAACCAAAAGACGATACGGGTGCTGAATTTGAAACGTCTGATACTGGTTCTTTTGTGTGCGGCGCTTGTTGTTTGCTCGCTGACCTCCTGCAGGCTTCAGGAAACGGAGGTGAAAGGAGATCCCCTGGAATTTACGGTCCTGACCCAGGAGGAGATTCCGGCTCAGCTGCTGGAGGTGATCGAGAGCCACAAACAGAAGGAAATCCGGATGAGCTATAAGGTGGAAGACTATCTTTATATCGTCCGGGGCTATGGACAGCAGGATACGGGAGGATACAGCATTGCAGTGAATTCCTGCGTACTGACAGAAGACGGCATTTACGTGGATTTCAGCCTGCTGGGTCCCCAGGCGGAGGAAACCATCGCGAAAGAGCCTTCCAATCCCTATCTGGTGATCAAGCTGGAATACCGGGATGTACCGGTGGTGATCGAGTGATATCCCCAAGACCTTCGGCATAGAATAAGGAGAGACACTGTGAGAATCGTTGGGGAGGTTATTGCGTGGAATTATTGAAGAAAAATATCCGGATGACCTGGCAGAAGGCCAGGGCGGCGACACAAATTACCCTGGAAGAAGATCTGAACGTGCCGGACAGCCGGCCGGATGCGGGAAGTATCATTCAGAATAAGGGGATTATCCGCCTGGAGGAGACAAAGGTATCCCAGGGCCAGCTCCATATGACCGGATTTCTGGAGGTACATATCCTCTACACGGCAGACGATGAAACCCATAGCCTTCACAGGCTGGAAACCAGGATTCCCTTTGACGAAATGATGAATCTGGAGGATGCCCAGGCGGGGGACAATATTGATATCAAAAAAGAAATGGAGGATCTGAATGTCCATCTGATCAATTCCAGGAAACTGAGCATTCAGGCGCTGGTTTCCTTTCAGGCCTCAGTCTGCGACCTGTATGATGCCCAGGCCGGGGTGGAGCTGCATGGAGCGGAGAATCTGAGCACAAAGACCAGAGAGATCCGACCGCTGTCCCTGAATGTTCAGACCCGGGATATTCTGCGGGTGAAGGAGGAGATTACACTGGCCTCCAACAAGCCCAATATCGGAGAAATTCTCTGGGAGAGTGTCCAGCTTAGGGGAAATGATGTCCGGGTCCTGGAAGGGGAACTGGATGTCCGGGGAGAGCTGTTTGTGTTTATTCTTTATGCGGCGGCAGACGAAAAGGGAACCAGGCAGTGGATTGAGACATCCATTCCGTTCCAGCAGAATCTTGCGGTGGCAGGCAGTACTCCGTCCAATATTCCGGATGTGGAAATCACCCTTTCTTCCGTTAATCTGGAGGTCAGGCCGGATTATGACGGAGAGCCGAGACTGGTGGCCCTGGAGGCGGTGCTGGATCTGGATATCCGCCTGTATCAGGAAGAAACCGTGGAAATTCTGGAAGATGTCTATGCGCCGGACCGGGAACTGATTCCCCTGCGCAGGGAGGAAACCTATGAAAGCCTGGTGGTGCGGAACTTTTCCAAATGCCGCACGGGTGAGCGGCTGAAGCTGGAGCCGAAGAAGCCCCGAATGCTGCAGATCTGCCACAGCGAGGGGGAAGTGAAGCTGGATGATGTACAGATTGTTCCGGAGGGGCTGAAGATCGAAGGGGCGGTTTTCGTGACGATCCTCTATGTGACATCGGATGACGCCATGCCCTTTGCGCTGATGCATGGGGCAGTTCCTTTCCAGCATGTGCTGGAGGTGGACGGAATCACCCGGAACTGCCGCTATACTCTTCGGGCGGCAGCGGAACAGCTTTCCACAACCATGATTGACAGCGAGGAAATCGAAGTCAAGGCCAGTGTGGATCTGAATGCGCTGGTGGTGGAACGTCACAGGGAGGAATGTATTTCCGGAGTGGAAGAAAAGGAGCTGGATCTGAAGAAGATCCAGGAGATGCCATCGATCACAGGCTATATTGTTCAGCCCGGAGACAGCTTGTGGGAGATTGCCAAGGAATGGCATACCACAACCGAACGGATCCGGGAGCTGAACCATCTGGAGAGCGGCGATATACAGCCGGGAACCAGGATTCTGCTGGTGAAAAGCGTGGTTATGAAGGCCTAGGGCAGTCCGGGGCTTCCCCCTTTTCCTTTCCGTCTGCCCCGGTGGATCCTCTGGCGGACGAAAATGGCATTCAGCAGGCGGAGAAATCCCATTTCAGCAGAACATCCGGAACCGTTCAGCTTTTTGCTGTCCCGGAGGATGTTCGGGATTTTTCTGCCTGCTATTTGAATGATGCAGGATCCCATAGGCATGAAAATCCATGCAAGCACGGATTTTCATGCCCATTTGTCTCTTGGCTTATTTGACTTTATGTATAAAAAGTGGTACAATATCTTTATTATTGTATACAAAATGCAGCGGAGCGCTTATGAGAAAAATCAAATTAAAAGCAATGGCCAAGATCAACCTGGGTCTTGATGTCGTGAGAAAACGGGAAGACGGTTACCATGAAGTCCGGATGATTATGCAGACGATCCGGATGTATGACCAGCTTCAGCTATTGATGATGGACACCCCGGGGATCCGGGTGAAGACAAACCTCTACTATCTGCCGGAGAACGAGGACAATCTCGTCTATAAGGCGGCAAAGCTTCTGATGGATGAATTTCACATCCAGAAGGGCATTCATATTGATCTGCATAAATTCATTCCGGTGGCTGCCGGGATGGCAGGAGGCAGTTCCGATGCCGCTGCCGTTCTGGTGGGCGTGAATCGGATGTTCCGTCTGGGACTTTCCCAGGAGGAGCTGATGAAACGGGGCGTTCAGATCGGCGCGGATATTCCTTACTGTATCATGCGGGGGACCGCGCTGGCGGAGGGGATCGGAGAGAAGCTGACCCGGCTTTCCCCGGTGCCGCACTGTCATGTGCTGATTGCCAAACCGGGCATCCATGTTTCCACCAAATTCGTCTACACAAACCTGAAAGCAAATGAGCTGAAGGTGCATCCGGATATTGACGGCCAGATCGCGGCCATCGAGAACCGGGATCTGAAGCAGATCGCGGCTCTGATGGGCAATGTTCTGGAGACGGTGACCATTCCGGCCTACCCGGTGATTCAGGATATCAAGGACCGGATGCTGGAGTGCGGGGCTCTGAACGCGATGATGAGCGGAAGCGGCCCCACGGTTTTCGGGCTGTTTGACCGTGAAGAAAAGGCAAAACAGGCCGCAGAATGTTTAAAGCAGTCGGAACTGGCAAAGCAGGTTTATCTGACCGGAATGTTTCATGGAGGGAATATGGATGAAAGATGATTTTCAGATTGAGATGAGCGAATACCTCCCCCTGCGGGATGTGGTTTTTAACACCCTGCGTCAGGCGATTCTCAGAGGAGAACTGAAGCCTGGTGAGCGATTGATGGAGATTCAGCTCGCTCAGCGTCTGGGTGTCAGCCGGACTCCGGTGCGGGAGGCTATCCGGAAGCTGGAGCTGGAGGGACTGGTTCTGATGATTCCCAGACGGGGGGCCGAGGTGGCGGAGATTACCCGACAGGATCTGGAGGATGTTCTGGAGGTGCGGGCCGCGCTGGAGGAGCTGGCGGTGAAGGACGCCTGCGATCACATTACAGACGAGCAGCTTCAGGAGCTGAAAAAGGCAGCCAACGAGTTCAAGCGAACCCTGGAAGGGACGGATCTAGTGGCCTGCGCCCAGGCCGACATGAATTTTCATGAGATTATCTATGGAGCCACCAACAACCGGAGACTGGTGCAGATGCTGAACAACCTGCGGGAGCAGATGTACCGTTACCGGATGGAGAATCTGAAGGATAAACGGACCTACAAATCTTTGGTGGAGGAGCATGACGCCATCCGCAGAGCGCTGAAGAAGCATGATAAAGCCAAAGCCGGCGCAGCCATTAACATTCATATTGAAAATCAGAAGCGTTCGATTCTGGCCAGTCTGGTCGAAAAGGAATAAACGGATAAAAAGATATTGGAAGCAGGCCGCATAAAATCAGCGGAATCGAAGATAATGAGAAGTGTCACCAGGATGTGGCGCTTCTTTTTTTGGAAAATTTACCCCGGCAGGAGGCAGTCTATGCAGAACATATCCAGAAAGCTTTCAGAGAATCAGGAAAAAATCCAGAAAAAACTGGAAAACTGTGACGACATTCTGCTGCGTCCCATGAAACTGGGACGCTCCCTGAGCGTGGACTGTTTTCTGATTTATATTGAGACAGCCGTCAGCAATCTGATGCTGGAGGATTCGGTTATCGGAAAAATGCTGAACCATCTGAAGGAAACAGAGGACGGAACAGTCTGTGAAGAACTCAGGCGAAACAGCCTGGGTGTTTCTGATACCAAGGAGCTGGAAACCATGGAGGAGGCCATGGCGGCCATGCTGGCAGGAAATGCTGTTCTGTTTGTGGACGGGTATGAGAAGGCTTTCAAAATCGGAAGCAAGGGATATCCGGGAATGGGCGTTTCGCGGGCAGAATCGGAGAAGGTTCTGCGGGGCTCCCGGGAAGCCTTCAGTGAATCGGTGAAGGTTAACAGCGCCCTGATCCGAAAAAGGATCCGGGATACAAAAATGAAGGTCTGTGAAAAGTCCATGGGACGGTATTCCGGAACCATGACGGCGCTGATTTACATGGAAAATCTGGTCTATCCACCGGTCCTGGAGGAAGTCAGAAGGAGGATGGATTCCTGTGAAATGGATGATCTGGCGGACAGCGGTGTACTGGAGCATCTGACAGCGGATACCTGGTATTCGCCCTTTCCTCAGTATCAGGCCACCGAGCGTCCGGATCGGGCTGCCATGGCGGTACTGGAGGGAAGAGTGGTGGTCCTGACGGATAATTCTCCGGAGGCGCTGATTCTGCCCACTACCTGCAACAGCCTGTTTCAGACCAGCGACGATTATTACCGGCATTTTGCCATTGTGTCATTTCTGCGGCTGATCCGTTATCTGGCCGGGCTTCTGGCGATTTCTCTGCCGGGGATCTATCTGGCGGTAACGAATTTCCATACTCAGATTCTGCCGGGAAATCTGATTTTCTCACTGGCAGAAGCCCGGGCGGGTGTTCCCTTTCCGAGTATGGTGGAAATTCTGTTTCTGGAGCTGTCCTTTGAACTTCTGCGGGAGGCAGGGCTTCGGATGCCGGGGCCCATTGGAAATACCATCGGAATCGTGGGAGGCCTGATTGTGGGACAGGCGGCAGTCACTGCCAACCTGGTCAGTCCCATTGTAGTGATTATTGTGGCACTGACGGCTCTGGGATCCTTTTCCGTTCCCAATGAAGAGCTTTCCGAGGCATTCCGGCTCCTGAAATACGGAATGATTTTTCTGTGCGCCGGTTTCGGAATTCTGGGGCTGCTGTTTGGGTGGTTTCTGCTGCTGGTGCATCTGGCTGGCCTGAAAAGCTTCGGCATTTCCTATCTGGCACCCTATGGCGGCGGGAATGTGAAGGACGGGATCGGCCTGAAGGACGCGCTGGTGCGCTGGCCCTCCAAAAGCCTGACGAAGCGCCCGGTTTTTGCCAGGAAGGAAAAACGCGGAAAAAAGGAAATCCCGGGCCAGGACACCCGGGGAATGGCGGAAGGGAAGGGAAAAACCGGGGAGGGACATCAGGATGTTTGCGGGAAACGGTAGAATATCGGACCGGCAGTTTTATCATCTGCTGGTTCTGGACTGGTTCGGAAAAGGAGCGCTTTTGATTCCGTCCCTGGCAGGGACGGTAACAGCCCGGGAGCTGATTCTGTGTCTGATCCTGGGATTTTTGCTGGCCTTTCTGTATGTACGGATGCTGTGCGGCATTTCCGGGAAAATGAACGGGGACTTTCCGGGATACCTGCGGAAAAGCCTTGGAAAATGGGCAGAATGGGCGATTGCTCTGATTTTTCTGCTCTATGCTTTTTTCAATCTGTTATTTCTGGCCAGGGCCTTTGGAGAAATCGGGGTTTTGTTTGTGGTGCCGGAGTCCGGAAGAGAACTCCTGATGGTGCTGCTTCTGGCAGCGGGAGCTGCTGCGGCCATGGGTGGTCTGGAGGTGCGGGCCAGAACGGCCTCCGTTCTTTATCCCGTTCTTTTCTGGCCCATGCTGGCACTGATTCTGTTCAGTGCCTTCCGGATGAACCCGGAATATTTACAGCCGGGGACAGCAGTTCTGGACCGTCAGGGCTGGAGTGTGACGGGTCGGGCTTTTCTGGCCTTTGGCGGAGCGGGTGTTTTTTTGTTTCCATTTCCAAAAGTGACAGGAAAATCAGCCCGGGCGTTCCAAAAGGGAACACTGGCAACCTGCGCAGGGCTTCTGGCGCTGATGCTTGTCATCATCGGTTCCTATGGCGAGGGCGGACTGAAGGCAATGGAATGGCCGTCTATCCGGCTGATGAGCAGCGCCGAGCTGCCGGGAGTTTTTTTACAGCGGTGGGATGTGATTTTTGTGGGAATGCTTTTGATGGAACTGTTCCTGACGGCGGGCACCAGTCTGTATTATCTGAATCTCTGCGGGGGCAGACTCTGGGGCCATGCCGGGAAAGGGCAGATTTTCCTGTGGTGTGCCCTGGTGTTTGCTGCCGCGTATGTCTGCGGAAGCTATGAGCGGGCGGTGAAGCTTTACACAGCAGTCAACGGATGGACAGTCACGGCTGCGGCTGCACTGCTGGTGCTTCTGTGGCTGAAAGGAAAAGGAGGGCGGAGGCGGTGAAAAATGGCAGAAAAAGACGGACAGCAGCTCTGGGGATGCTTCTGGCAGTGTTCTGCCTGGGGCTGACCGGATGCGCGGGACGGGAGCTGGAAGACCGGGAATTCCCTACGGTGGTGACCTTTCCGGATGCAGATCCCGGGAAGCTTCAGTCAGAACGCCAGAGACACAGCGCAAAGTTTCTGGATTACGGCCAGGTTAAGGCCGTAGTGCTGGAAGATCAGGCGGCAGAGAATCCGGCGCGGCTGAAGGAAATCTTAAAGTATCTGGAGGAAACCCCTGCTTTTGCACGGAATGTGCTGGTTTTCCGGGCGGAGGAAACGCTCCTGCAGTTTTTTGAGGAAGAAACAGAGGAGGAGGCCGGCGTGTATCTGGAAAATCTGTATAAAAACCAGCCCAGAGACTCGGCAGTCCGTCCGGTCACCCTGCAGGATCTGCTGAATGAATTCTACAACGGAGTGCCGGAGACTTCCATTCCCAGACTGACGGTTCAGAACGGAAAAATTCTGACTGCTGAATAAATGCGGAAGAATTGACCAGAATTCGGATATGGAAGTTTTGGGAGGTATAAAGAATGATTCCGGAAAGAAGAAAAGGATACGGAAAGAGTAAGAGAAAATTCCCGGCATGGGTTTGGATGACGGCGGCAGTCTGTCTGCTGACGCTTCTCATCAGCAGGGCTTCCGGAATGACGGCAGCCGCAGAGGCAAAGAAAAAGCTGTCTGATTCCGTTCTGCGGTTTCATGTAACTGCAAACAGTGACAGCCGGGAAGATCAGGAGCTGAAGCTGAAAGTACGGGATGCGGTGATCACAGAGCTGGAACCGCTGCTGGAACAGGCCGAAGATCTTTCAGATACAGAAGCGGTGATTTCGGAGCATCTGGAAGTGCTTCGCAGGACAGCAGAGGAGACGATCCGGGAGGCAGGTTATTCCTACGGAACGGAGGTTTTTCTGACCAACTGTTATTTCCCGGAGAAGCGCTATGGAGATACGGTTTTTCCGGCTGGGCGCTATGATGCCCTGCGGGTAACCATCGGAAAAGCTGCCGGACAGAACTGGTGGTGCCTGCTTTTCCCGGCGGTCTGCTTTACGGATTGTGTGCGCGGCGTGTTTCCCCGGGAGCAGCAGCAGGCGCTGAAAAACATCCTGACAGAAGAAGAGTTCGAGAGTCTGTTTTCCTGGAAAAATACAAATTTTAAAATCTGTACAAAATTTTCTCTGCCATTTTAGATGCAAAAAAAAAGCCCTGCGCCGGAGGTTTGGAGTCTGGTACAGGGCTTTCGGTGTTTCAGGAGGCGGAACCCGTGTCTTCCTCCACTGTAAAGGGAATGGTAAAGCTGTGATCCCATCGGAAGGACAGGTCGCACGTGGTTTTTGATTCGGACAGGTCATACTGAAGAAGCAAATCCGAAAGAATATCTTCGCTGTCCGGACAATAGTAAAATTCGTAATTCATGATTCCGCTTTCCAGATCCTGGCTGTACATTGACAGACCGGCATTCGGCAGATACCCGGAACCATCCGGGAGCCTGGCTACAAGGAGTGTCTGTTCCAGATGACGGGTCGGATCCGAGGAAGTAAACTGGAACTGGATATTCCAGCGGAGATACTCTTTCTGGATTGTGACAGGTTCTTTTCCTTTGACCGTAGAGGTTTCTGTTTTCACGACCGGTTCCAGAGATTGGAAGTCCACAACCTTCATTGAGAAAGGAGTCCCGGCGATGGCATACTCCTGGTCCTCCCACCGGCAGGTGTCCGGATGCAGAACAATATCTATGTTTTCCAGGGGCTTCATGGTCTGATAGATATACGGAACATTCAGCGTGTATTCGCCGGGGGGAACCGGACCGAAATTCCAGTCGTAATAAAAGCTGTTGCTGAAGGGCCGGTAACCGATACATTCGCCTGTGAAAACGGAGCCGTCTGCGGCAGTGACCGTAACGGGACCACCCGGATCAGAGCTGGGATTTCCGCGGACCAGACCGGGATTGATTGCATAATCCCCCACATTCAGCGGATAAATGGAGAGAATCAGTTCCCCGTTTTCCAACCGCGGAACGGCCAGGAGGCCGCCTTCCTCTGTAAGAGCATAGGGATATTTTACGGCTGCTTCATCCGTGGTTCGGACAAAGGTGATAGGAAGAAGCGTTTCGTCCAGGAGTACGGAAAGGTTCAGGACAGAATCCGGTATATCGGTCAGTCCGACATTTTCGTACAGCAGGATAAAGTATCCGGTGGTGCTTACATTCTGTATGATTCCGGAGCATTGTGTCGGCTTGATGGACTCTCCGGATTCCAGCAGAAGGTTCCCATTCATTTGCAGCGGATGGTCGGAAGACTCTTTCAATTCCAAATAAGTGTATCCTTTCAGGTCTATACGCAGAACGATGCGGATACAGTCATTGACGTAAACGCCGGACGCTTCAGCGGAAAAAAGGTCATTTTCGTACACCGTCGTTTCTTCAAGGGTGAATACAGGAGCATCCTGGTTCTGATTTATGCCGTATCCCGGGACGACGCCGAAGTACCGCAGAATACCAACCGCACATGCTGTAAGCAGAGCGATAAGGAGGGTCGCCAGTACGATGAGCAGCATACGCTGGAGCTTGGTCAGAGTTCGCTGCCGCCTTTTTTTTACCGTATGATAGGTCAGATTCAGGGAATCCGCGATTTCCTGGTCGGTCATGCCATTGTAGTAGCTCATGCGGATCAGGGAAAGTTCCTCGGGGGTCAGGGAAGCCAGGGCTTTTTCCAGATCAATCCGGCTTTCCCGACTGTCAATTTCCCGGCTCACCCCTTCGTCCGCCAGGTTTTCCTCCAGAGGCATGGACTGGCGGGAACGTTCCTTCCGGTAACGGGAGATGGCACGGTGTTTGGCAGTGGCTGCCAGATAGGCGGCCAGAGTCCCCTGCTCCGGATCAAAGCGGTCCCGATGGAGATAAAACTGGGTAAAAACCTCATTGACGCATTCCTTTACATCCTCTGGATTGGACAGATACTGCTCCGCCACCTTCCAGATCAGGACGGTATATTGTTCGACCAGCAGGACCATGGCATTCTGGGGATCCTGCTCCAGTTTTTTTAAAAGTTCGAGGTCTGTTGTCTGCATGTAAAATCCTTTCAGCAAAAATCTGCTGCGGTATGATTTTCTCTGGATGCAGGATTGTGGAAGTGCAAAGCACCGGCCAATCCCGATGGCATCTTTTGATTCAAACATCCTGTCGTATCTGTCCAGTGCCTTCACAGATACGATTCGGCCTGTTCTGAACAGTTACATCCTGTCTATAGAATAGCAGAAGGAAAGTGTTCATGCAAGAAGAAAAATTCCTGGAAAATTTTCATTTTTAGCTATAAACAGAAAAATGTTAAAGTTTACTTTATTGACAATGACAAAAAAGTGTGATAAATGTCTCCCAAAATACCTTCTGAGGAAGAAACGAGCCAGAGGGAGAAAGAAAGGAGAAAGTGGAAGTATGAAACAGGGAGTACAGAGCGTATCAAAAATGCTGCTGCTGGTACTTCTGCTGGCAGCGGCCTGGATCTGGCCGGGTGCAGGGGCGGAGGCAGCGGCTCCGGCGGATGCCCAGGAGTGGTGCGGACACTACTACAAGGTGTTTTACGAAAAGGACGTGTCGCTGAGCGAGGCCAATGCACTGTGCCAGGCGATGGGCGGATATCTGGTGACATGCACGTCCGAGGAGGAATGGCATTTTGTTCAGAATCTGATGAATAATTATTATAAAAAGGGCGGCAGCAGGAAATTCTGGCTTGGATGTCGGGAATCAAATTATGACGGTAATTACGAATGGATGAATGGGGAAGAATATTTGCCTCCGTACCGTTTTTTTCAACAACTAAGTAGTGATGGTTATTGGACAGTTGAGAATGGAACGCGGGTTTGGAAAAGTGTAGATTCCGGGGCTTTCCCTCGGTATTTTAGCTATGGCTTTACGAATGATGGTTCTCCATCTGATTATTGGAAGTTTGGTCATCATGTATGCAGCGGCGAAAACGCTATGAAGGCTACCGCAGGCTATGTCTGTGAGTGGGGCGACCGGATTGATGTGGAGAGTTCCGGTTTTGAGGTTACGCTTTCCCAGGACAGCTATGTGGCCGATTCCACGGCGCGGCGCCCGTCGGTGAAGGCCACCTATAATGGGATACATGTGCTGGAGGAGGATCATGACTATTCTGTCGAATATGTGAATAATGTCTATGCAGGAGAGGCACAGGTGATTATTACCGGCCGGGGCAGATTCACCGGGACAGCGGTCAGGACCTTTCAGATTACTCCCCAACAGGTGAAGAATGTCTCTGCTGTCAGAGACGCAAATGGGCGTACATTTTCTGTGACCTGGGATAAAACAGCAGACGCTACCGGTTATTCGGTTCGATATGTGAAAAACAGCGATTCTTCGGAGACACTGTTCGAAGGAATGGAGGAAGAGCATTATCAGACGGAAGCCCTGCAGAGAAACCAGAGCTATACCCTGCAGGTACAGGCATATAAAGAAATTACCTCCGGAGGGAAAAGTGTTTACCTTTGCGGCCCCTGGTCTGACGCGTGTGTGCTGCGGACGGGAAGCACGCTGGCAACCTGCGATTTCTGGGGATTTCCGAATGAGAAATTGCAGTTTGAATATAAGGATTTCCGAAAAATGTTTGAACCGCTTTCGGCTTCCCTGCTGTATGACGGGTTAGGAAAAGGACGGGAGATAAGTGTCTGCTACGGAATGGCGCTTGCGGCACTGTCCTCTCTTCAGTACGGCAATCCGGCGGAAACTTCTTTCTCAGGATCCTCCCTGAACAATGAAGCGGTGGGTATGCAGTATAAGATCAGCAGCCTG
>JAXEJQ010000092.1:0-64905 GCA_034101475.1 Candidatus Limivivens sp. | reverse complement strand
GGTTTTATGACTGATTGACCCGCCCCAATATGAGGATAAAAGTGGGACGAATGTCCCACGATATCCGAATATTGGGCAGGATTGTGGGAGTGCGAAGCACGGAACAATCCGTATGGCATCTTTTGACCCCAACATCATTTTTATTGTGCAACGTACATCTAAAATGAATGAGAAGTGAGAAGTTCGATTTTGAAGAAGAGATCGACAGCTCATATTTTTCGCAATCGCAGGTTACACTCGTATTATTGGAAGGAGGAAGAGTATGAAAAAACGGATAGCAGTGATAATTCTGTCAGCGGGATTGGTTTGTTCGGGTAATCAGTCCCTGGTGAGGGCTGAAGAGGAAAGTGTTTCTCTTCTGGAAAATCGATATGGGATTAGTGAAATAACGGAAAGTGGATCCCTTGAATTGAATATGGATTTTAGTGTGAATATTCCGGGAGAAAACGAAATCCATGTGTATGGCAGTGCAGCCTGTGATGATGTAAATCAGAAAAAGAGAATGGTTTTGGGGCTGGACGAAATGGGAAGTAATGGTGTGCCGTATAACAGTATGGATTTGGGCTTCTATCTGGACAGTGAAAAGCTGCAGGCGAAGTGTTCAGAGGTTTCTGATAAGTACTTATATGAAGTGAACTACGGAAAGGATCTGTCTGTTCAGCTGCTTAATTCGCCGATTCTTACAGAAATGGAAAGGGATCTGGATCGTGACAGAACGGACAGTTTTGAGTCCGGCATTCAGGGCCTTATGCCAATGCTGTTCTGGAAACCGGAAGGAAAAGAAGTTCAGATGAATGAGCTGATTTCTACGATTTTCCAGATTAACAAAGAGGAGCAGATAATCCCCCTCATTCAGGACGCGAAACAGAATATTAATCTGAACGGAAAGGTAGTGACCTGTACGGGATACAGCTTTTTTGCTGACCAATTGCAGATGTCGCAATTAATAGGAGCGGTGCTTTCGGAAAACAGAGAGGAAATTCCCAGGGATTTGATCGTTCATATCCTTTATGATGCAATGGATGTTGTGCGTGGAGTGTCACCGGAGACGGTGGAAGGATCCTTCGGCCATATGCCGACGCAGTCCGAAATGCGGGAAAGAGTCGATGAAGTGACAGATATGGTCTGGGAGATCCTTTCTGACAGGGAAAAAGCGATATCTGCAATTCTGGAAGATGGGATTGATCTTGTACCTTTTAATCATCTGGAAGGGGAAATTTATTTTACTCCGGAAAATGAAATTGCAAGCCTGACTTTTGAAGCAACCAGTTCCGATACTATCGACAGCAACGGGAATATATTAATAAAGATATTGAGAATGAACGTGAATCCTCTGAACAACGAGATCATGGTTCTTTACCGTGAAGGGATTAATTATCTTTATTATTCCGGGAAGACAGAAGAGGAAGGAAGCAGTCATATCCAGGATATCGAACTTGGGGTTCGCACCAGAAATTGGGGAACGAATATTATACTGAATTCAACGATAGACACTGCCACGGATGTGATGAATGGAAACGGCAGTATTTCCCTTAATTACGATGATCCGGTTCCCTTTACCATGTACGGATATCTGGAACAGGAGGAAAAAGGCGAGGATCTGGAGATCGTGCTTAATGAACTGCGATTGATTTCTCCGTATGGAATGGGAGATATTGTCATAAGTGGAAGCTGCGGCATCGGTCCGTTACAGGGGGAAGTCATGGAGCTGGAAGGGAAGATACTGGATCTTTTGACAGCAGATATGGATTCCCTGATGGCTTCCGTAAGCAACAGTGAACTTCGGGAATCCTTTGGGTGGTAGCATCTGAACAGCCGGTTTTTCACATTTACAGAATGTCCCGGAGAGGTTATAATAAATACGGTTCCAGCCGTAGGGCAGGCCGCTGCGAAGCAGCGGATCTGAGCGAAGCTGGACTGTGGACGGCCTCTTCGGGGCATTTTGGATTCAGAAAGGACAGAAAGATGAGAACAATCGGTATTATAGGAGCAATGGAAGTGGAAGTTGAGACCCTCAAAAAGCACATGAAGGTTCGGCGTACGGTGAAAAAGGCAGGGATGGAATTCTGTGAGGGCGTACTCTCCGGCCACGACGCTGTGGTTGTCCGCAGCGGGATTGGAAAGGTTAACGCGGCAATCTGCGCCCACATTCTGATCAATGATTTTGGAGCGGAGGCACTGATCAACACCGGTGTCGCAGGTTCTCTGAGAAAGGAGATCAACATCGGCGATATTGTGGTTTCTACGGATCTGCTGTACCATGATATGGATGCCACGGGCTTTGGGTATCCGCTGGGGAAGATTCCCCAGATGGATGTGGACACCTTCCAGGCGGATGAACGTCTTTGTGAGCTGGCTGAGAAGGCATGTAAAGAGGTTAATCCTGGAATTCAGGTCTTTCATGGAAGAATTGTCAGCGGTGATCAGTTCGTATCCAGCCGTGAAGTCAAGGATCGGATCTTAAAAAATTTCGACGCATTCTGCACTGAAATGGAAGGTGCCGCCATCGCCCATGCGGCCTGGCTGAACAGGACGCCTTTTGTCGTTTTGAGGGCGATTTCGGACAAGGCAGATGACAGCGCTTCCGTAGATTATGACGTTTTTGAACGCCAGGCAGCGGAGAACTGTGTGCGTCTGGTTGAGAAATTACTGGAATCGGACCTTTAAGAGGTTCATCCCCCAAAAGTCCCGGAAATGCAAGGTTTCCGGGCTTTTTTTGTCGAACAAATCTGCTTGCAAAATCCGCCGGATTCGGTAATAATGGCTGGGACAGGCGGCCGGCGCCCGACAAACCATGCCAGCCCATGCTGGCGGACCATGAAAAAAGGGGGATTCATTATGTTACAGTTCATTATGGAGACGAACACACTGTTTTATGCAATGGCAGCGGTATGTATCCTTGGAGTGCTCAGCCAGATCTTTCTGGGAAGAGTCTATGTGCGTCTGGCAAAGGACACGGCCAGAGGCGGGCAGGCTCAGGGGAAGCTTATGAAAAGGATACGCCAGCGGATATCCACAAGCCGCAACCATGCCATACTCATTGAAAACAGTCTGATGGAATATCAGATTCTGGGACGCAGCCTTCACAGCTGGCAGCGGACAGGCTTTCAGGCCATGGCCCTGGTGCTGCTTTTCGGTATAGCAGGCTGGTACCTGGCAGGAACAAGAGAGATGGGAACAGCCGTACAGCAGAGCTATCTGTTGGGGATCGGCGGGGCAGCTGTGATTACCCTGCTGGCTTATCTGCTGGCGGATAACGGATATAAGAAAAGAAACCTGGAAACCTGCCTTCTGGATTACCTGGAAAATACTCTGGGGGAAGATGCCTGCCGGACGGCAGAGGCGGCAGCGGCTCTGGAGCCGGCAAAGATGCCGGCCTCCAGGGGAGAAGCGGAGAAAGCTCAGCCGGTATCTCTGAAGCCTGCGCCCCGGGAACGCCATCTGAAGCTGAAGGAGACAAAGGCGCAGAGGGATAAGCGGGAACTGAAGGAAAATCTCTCCCGGATAAAGGAGGGGCTAAGCGAATCTGCGGCTTCTCAGGAAAAAGAGCGTAATACGGAAATTCTGAAACAGATGGATCCCAAAGAGCAGGAACGGGTGATACGGGAGGTCCTGAAGGAGTTTCTTTCTTAGTGTACCGGGTGTCTGCAGTACGGCTCGGGAATTCCGGAAAATCCATGCATCGGAATTCCCGGCGGACAGCTGCTGCGGCAAAAACGGCTTCCTTGCAACGCTTCCTGTATTTCCGGAGCAGGATTTCACACGATTTTGTCTTGCGAATGGAGGGGGAGTCTGCTACAATGAAAGAAAATAATGCAGATCATTATTGAAATTACCATTATGATTAAGGAGAGCTGAAATTATGGAAAACAGAGTAACGTTTGATTATTCCAAGGCGAAGGCATTTATCCGTGACAATGAAATGGAGTCCATGAAGAAACTGGTGGCGGACGCGAAGGAAGTTCTGGTCAGCAGAAGCGGAGCCGGCAATGACTTTCTGGGATGGATCGATCTTCCGGTAGACTATGACAAGGAAGAGTTTGCGCGGATCCAGGCAGCGGCGAAGAAGATTCAGGAGGACAGCGAGGTACTGGTGGTGATCGGTATCGGCGGTTCTTATCTGGGAGCCAGAGCGGCCGTTGAATTCCTGCGCCACAGCTTTTACAATGTGGTTTCCAAAGAGATCCGGAAGACTCCGGAAATCTATTTCGTGGGCAACAGCATCAGCAGCACCTACCTGGCAGAGCTGGTTGACGTCATCGGAGACCGGGATTTCTCCGTAAACGTTATTTCCAAATCCGGCACCACCACAGAGCCGGCCATCGCATTCCGTGTCTTTAAGGCAATGCTGGAGAAAAAATACGGCAAAGAGGGCGCTGCCAGGAGAATTTATGCCACCACGGACAAGGCCAGAGGAGCCCTGAAAAACCTGGCTACCGAGGAAGGCTATGAAACCTTTGTGGTTCCGGATGATGTGGGAGGACGTTTCTCTGTTTTAACAGCAGTCGGCCTGCTTCCCATCGCTGCCAGCGGAGCAGATATTGAAGCTCTGATGCAGGGTGCGGCAGACGGAAGAAAACGTGCACTGGAAAATGAATTTGAGGAAAATGACGCGTTGCTCTATGCGGCAGTCCGCAACATCCTCCTGCGCAAAGGCAAATCCGTGGAAATCCTGTGCAACTATGAGCCGAGCCTGCACTATATCAATGAATGGTGGAAACAGCTTTACGGTGAGTCGGAAGGCAAGGACCAGAAGGGCCTGTTCCCGGCTGCGGTAGACCTGACCACAGATCTGCATTCCATGGGCCAGTTTATTCAGGACGGTGCCAGAATCATGTTTGAGACGGTTATGAAGGTGGAGAAACCGAGAAAACAGATCGTGATCGGTGAGGAACCGGTGGATCTGGACGGCCTGAACTATCTGGCCGGAAAGGATATGGATTTTGTTAACAAGAGCGCCATGAACGGCACTATTCTGGCACATACCGACGGCAATGTGCCGAATCTGCTGGTGAGCATTCCGGCTATGGACGAGCATTCTCTGGGCGAGCTGTTCTATTTCTTTGAGTTCGCATGCGGTGTCAGCGGCTATCTGCTGGGTGTGAATCCGTTTAACCAGCCGGGTGTTGAGAGCTACAAGAAAAATATGTTCGCACTGCTTGGAAAACCGGGCTACGAGAAGGAAAGAGAAGAGCTCTTAAAGAGACTGTAGGATATGGTATGAAAATTGTATTTCTGGAAGCGGGAACCCTGGGATCGGATATGGATTTTTCAGCCTTTGAAAGGCTGGGCCAGGTGGTCCGTTATGAGCAAAGCACCGCGGCGGATACTCCGGAGAAAGTCGCGGATGCCGATATTGTTGTGGTGAATAAGATCAATATGAATGCCAGGACCCTGGCAGGAGCCGACCGGCTGAAGATGATTGCCATCACTGCCACGGGCTACAACATGATTGATCTGGATTATACCAGGAAACAGGGAATTGCCGTGGCGAATGTGGCCGGTTATTCCACAGATGCAGTGGCTCAGCATACTTTTGCGCTGCTGTTTTATGTGATGCATAAGCTTGCCTATTACGACGCCTATGTGAAGAGCGGGAATTACTGCAGCTGTGATTCCTTCACCCATATTCAGGAGCGGTTTCATGAGCTTGCCGGAAAGAACTGGGGCATTATCGGAATGGGAGCCATCGGGCATAAGGTTGCCCGGATTGCGGAGGCCTTTGGCTGCCGCGTCCTTTATCATTCCATGTCCGGCTGCACCAGACCGGAGCCCTACGAGCATGTGGATCTGGACACTTTGCTTGAGGAGTCGGATATTCTTTCCATTCATGCGCCGCTGACGCCGGCTACGGAAGGCATGATGAACCGGGAGGCGTTCCGGAAAATGAAGCCTTCGGCGATCCTTTTGAATCTGGCCAGAGGTCCGATTGTCAATGAGGCAGATCTGGTGGAAGCCCTGGAAACAGGAGAGATTGCGGCGGCAGGGCTGGATGTGCTCTCAGTGGAGCCCATGAGACCGGAAAATCCGCTGCTGGCCATTCAGGACAGCCGGAAGCTGATTATTACGCCCCATGTGGCCTGGGCACCGGTGGAAACCAGAGCCAGACTTCTGGAAGAAGTTTATCGGAATATCGAGGCCTTTCTGAAGGGCGAAGAGCGGAATCGTATTTGTTAATTTGTTAAAGAGGTCGATTCAGGGGCAGAACCTGACTCTCTGAGAGGAAAAACGGAAAAACAAATAGCAGAAAAGCAGAAAAATAGAAAAACAGAAAAGCAGAAAAACAGAAAAACAGAAAAACAGAAAAACAGAAAAACAGAAAAACAGAAAAACAGAAAAACAGGATGCTGACCGAAACTGCAGTCGGGAGCGTCCTGTTTTTTTAAAAGATTTTTCAGTCTTCTTCAATGACCTGAATCTCCAGATAGTCGAAATCGATGGCATCGATAAAGCTGTCCTGAGTAAAGCGGGTTTTGCTGTGGCGCTGGAAATCCGCAATATTATTGTCAAGCCAGATGGGCTTGCTCAGGTCAAACCGGCTGCAGAATTCATCCAGTGCGCGAAACACCTTATGGGTTCGTGTATCGCTGCTTTCTTCCTCAAAAACACAGTCCTTCAGCAGATGATTGGACTTCCAGACTTTTCCCCACATACGAAACATATCTTTTTAACCTCCTTATGGGAATGGACTATTTTGCGTCTCAGTATAGCGGATTTTATGGAGAAAGTAAAGAAGGAAGGACGCCGCAGCACCAGGAGGAACCCTTTCGGGGACACGGGCAACGGCTCCGGCGAGCTAACCTCCAACTCCGACTAAGCTCATCGCGAGAGCGCTCTTCGCTAAGTCTGCGTAGGAGGTGGATCTCGCCTCGCCTAAAACCGCCCTTAAATTGTCCCGAAAAGGGGTTCCATCCTGGTGCTGCGTCTGCAAATCAATCCGTCAGCCGGCAGATAAGATCAATAGCAGAAGCCAGCAGAGACGGACTGGAACAGGGCAATGAAAAGGTGCATTAAGGTTTTCTGCGGATGTGATATTCGTAAATTCGTTCGTCCTGATAGGCAATGGATCCGATCACGGCAGTTTGGGATTCCTCTGTCTCATCTTCCGGATAACCGACGGTATGTTCTATTTTATACATGATGCTGTCTGCTGAAGGATTGAAAAAGGAATAGACAGCTTCTGATAAATTCCGGATCTGGTCCACGGACTGATCCTTGTCTTCCAGATCGATATCGGTGGACATAATACAAAGGATGTAATCGCCGCCGGCGGAATAGACAATGGCGGCATCGTTCTCGGTGGTATCGGTCTCACCGGATTTATTTGCCGTCAGAGAGTCCTTCGGCAGAGTATAGGGAATTTTATAAATAATTTCCTGCTCCATCAGCAACGTTTCCATAAAACGGGAAGCCAGATGAGAAACCATGGTTCCATTATAAACCTGTTCCAGGAAAGAAACACAGTCTTTGGCAGAAGTCGCGTTGAGCGTATCCGGGTCATACCAGAGTTCCGGATCCCCCAGACCGTTGGTCTGGCGGGTGTCTGAAAATCCGTTCCTCTGAATAAAGGAATTGACACACTCCATTCCTTCCTGATGGCGGCGCTCCGGATCGAGGTAGCGAACCAGTTCATTGGCAGCGTCATTGTCACTGACAGAGATCATCTCATACAACAGATCCCGCAGTTCCTCTACGTCAGACCGGACAAGGTCAGTCTGATACAGATATGGAATCAGATTTTCCTGATCCATCGTTTCCAGAACAGCACCCATAATATACAGTTTGATCAGACTTGCAGAGGACTGGGGGCGGTCATTGATGGTAATCATACGGCCGGAGGACAGATCCTTCAGACAGAGAGACCAGGTGCCGCTGTAGCTTTCAATCATATTTTCGAGAGCATCCTGAAGCTGAGACCAGGAAGGACGAAGAGAAAGGCCTGGGGCCAGCTCATAGGGGGTCCAGCACTGGTGGGCAGTGATATATTCTGCCGGTGAAAGCAGGGCAGCCGCAGACTCCAACGGTAAAGAGTCCGTATCAGATGGGGTCGGTTCTGTACCAGGGGAGTCTGGTTCTGCACCAGGGGAATTTGGTTCTGCACCAGGGGAGTCCGGTTCTGTACCAGAGGGGTCTGGTTCTGCACCAGGGGAGTCCGGTTCTGTACCGGATGAACCAGCTTCTGTTTCTGCGATATCTGTGGATGTATCCTTTATATAAGAGGTCTGCTTAAAAACCGGAATATAGGAAGCAATCAGTCCGGGATTGGCTAAATCCAGATACAGGAGACCTGCAGTTCCGACAACAGCGCCGGTCTGAAGCAGTCTGGAAAGCAGATGATGAGGTTTTTTTAAGTTTTGCATTTTCCGACTCCTTTCTTGAGGGGAAGGGATCCTGGGAGAATTTCTCCCAGTTTATATGCATCATACAATAAGAACAGCAAAATGTAAAGTTGCAATTCTGTTGCTGGAGCGCAGATGGTTCGGTAGGAGGTATCCAAATGTATGGCCGCATGAGTCCAGGGAAAAGGCATCTAAATGTACGGCTGCATGAGTCCAGGGAAAAGGCATCTAAATGTACGGCCGCATGAGTCCAAGGGAAAAGGCATCTAAATGTACGGCCGCATGAGTCCAAGGGAAAAGGCATCTAAATGTACGGCCGCATGTGTCCAGGTGAGTAGACATCCAAGTGTACAGCCGTATGTGGACAGAAGGACAGAGTCCATGTGACGATAGCGAGGCTTCCGTCGGGAGGGCTGCGCTAGCTGCCGCCACCGAGCGTCTGTTTGAGCCGAAGGCACGAAAGTGCAGGAAGCCCTTGAAAGACTAAGCTGCGCAGCAGCGGGAAGTGCCGGAGGCGAGTTTGCCCCCACAGTTCCAACGCCAGAAAAATTCGAATCGGTTTATGCTCGCATAAAAACCGATTCGAATTTGAACTGGCGAAGGGAGCGCCAATTCATGAGCAAAAAGAGCTGCGTATGCAGCGGGAAGTGCCGAAGGCACGTTTTGCGAATGGCGCGAGGGAACTGTGTTATAATCCATCGGCGCGCGGCCCGAGCAGGAAACGCAGCGTGTCACAGGACCTGCCTTCTGCCACATGCGGCGTACGATGGAGGTATTCTGCGGACACTTCCTTTATGCGGCGTACATTTGCAGCACTGCCTCCTGTTACATACGCTGTTACATGCGCTGTTACATACGCTATTACATGCGCCGTACAGAAACATCTTGCTTTCTGCAGGAAAATGTGATAGACTTTTCAACTGACAAGACAGTAGTAAAGACCTGTCACTTATGAGGAGGAAGATATGAAAATATTAAAGAAATGGTTAAACCGAGTGTTCATTGACGGCCTGAGCGGCATGGCACTGGGTCTGTTTTCAACCCTGATTGTCGGAACGATTATCCAGCAGGTCGGTACCCTGATCGGCGGAAATATCGGCGATATGATCTATCTGGTGGGGAAGGTCGCGGCAGCGATGACCAGTGCCGGAATCGGTGTCGGCGTTGCTTATAAGTTTAAGGAGAGTCCCCTGGTTGTGCTTTCGGCTGCCACAGCCGGCATGGTAGGCGGGTTTGCCAGCAAGATTCTGGCAGGAACCGTTCTGGTAGAGGGTGTGATCCAGTTTTCCGGCCCGGGTGAGCCCCTGGGAGCCTTCATTGCAGCCTATGTGGCAATCGAAGCAGGCCATCTGGTATCCGGAAAGACGAAAATAGATATTCTGGTTACTCCCATTGTAACGATTCTGGTGGGATCCGCTGTGGGAATCCTGGTGGGGCCGCCGATTTCCAGATTTATGACCGGACTGGGTGCGATCATTAACTGGGGAACCGAGCAGCAGCCCTTTATCATGGGAATTGTGGTTTCCGTTCTGATGGGAATGATTCTGACTCTGCCGATCAGCTCCGCAGCGCTGGGCGTGATCCTGAATCTTTCCGGTCTCGCGGCGGGCGCGGCAACCGTTGGCTGCTGCTGTAATATGGTAGGATTTGCGGTGGCAAGCTACAGAGAGAATAAAATGGCAGGACTTCTGGCGCAGGGAATCGGAACCTCCATGCTTCAGGTGCCGAACATTGTGAAACGGCCGGTTATCTGGCTTCCGGCGATTCTTTCCAGTGCGGTTCTGGGACCCGTTGGCACGATGGTATTCCATATGACGAATAATGCCACCGGTTCCGGTATGGGAACTGCAGGGCTGGTGGGACAGATTATGACCTACCAGACGATGGTTGGCCAGGAAGGAGCAACGGTCGTTCTGATTAAAATTGTGCTGATGCATTTCGTTCTGCCGGCGGTTCTGACTCTGATCATTTCAGAGTACATGAGAAAGAAAAAATGGATCCGCAAAGGAGATATGAAGCTGGATCTGTAATTAATGGAATCTGTCTGGATTTCCTGCATGAAATTTGGTATACTAGCCACTGTAGAGAAAACTTTACAGTGGCAGCGTACGTCAGCGTGCAGTTCGAATTTATGGAAAGGAGCAGACAATGGAAAAAGAAACGGGATTAATCCATATTTATTACGGCAACGGAAAGGGAAAAACAACAACGGGGATGGGCCTGATTACCAGAGCGGCAGGCTTTGGCTACCGGGTGCTGCTCTATCAGTTCATGAAAAATAATAAAACCAGCGAGCGGAAAATACTGGAGCAGGTTCCCAATATTACCATTGTTGACGGGCTGGATCAGGAGAAGTTCAGCTTTCAGATGACTGAGGAGGAAAAGAGGGAACGGAGAAAATTTTACAATGAACAGTTTCAGAAGGTAACCCGGAAGGCCGTGGAAGAAGAGTACGATGTGCTCTTTTTGGACGAGGCGATTTATACGATTACGGCAGGGCTTCTGGATGAGCGTCCGGTGCTGGAATTTCTGGCACGGAAACCGGAAAAGCTGGAAGTGATTCTCACCGGAAATACGCCAAGTGATAAGATGATCGAAGCGGCAGATTATGTGTCGGAGATTCGGAAAATCAAGCATCCCTTTGACAAAGGGCAGCGGGCCAGATCCGGAATCGAGAGATAGGAAAGAAATCTGATAATTCTCGGAGGTTCTGTCAGGAAGGTTCTTCCGGGAATTTTCTCCATAAAATGAGGAGTGCCCCGGCGTCTGGTACACCGGGGCTATTATGAAAAAATTTATCTATGTGTAATGAAACCATTACGCCATAAGCAAGACCATCTCTCTTTCGAGATGGTTAAAGTATAGCAATTATTTATGAATAAATTATGAACAACTGATGAACTTAATGTGAAAATAACGAAAAACAGGTCCTTTACAGACCTGTTTTTGTAAAAAATTACTGAAAAAGATTGACGCATTACAGCTTTAACTTGGCAAAGAGAGAGCCAAGGCTGGTGGACAGTCCTTCGGATTCCGGAAGCTCATAGGTTTCTTCCTGGATCTCCTCTGCGGTTACATCCTGAAGCGCTTTCATGCTCAGGCTCAGCTTGCCGTCCTTTACTGCGATCACCTTTACCTTCACCTTATCGCCCACCTTCAGAACAGAAGCGGGATTTTTCACACGCTTGTCGCTGATCTGGGAAACATGAACCAGACCGGTAAGGCCGTTCCCGAGGTTGATGAATGCGCCGTAATCCTTAACGGATTCAACGGTGCCTTCCGTAACCAGACCAACCTCCACATTGGAGACTCTGGCCTTGCGTTCCTCGGCTTCCTTTTCACGCAGGATTTCTTTGGCGGAGAGAACCAGTTTCTTATCCTCCTCGTCAACGGTAATGACCTGCACCTGGATCTCACGGCCAAGCCATTCGTCCAGATTCTCCACGTAGTTCAGAGCCAGCTTGGAAGCAGGGATAAAGCCACGGATGCCTTCTACGTAGGCAACAACACCGGATTTCACGATGCCGCCCACTTTTACCGTGAGGACGGTCTTCTCATCCATGTACTGTTTTAACTTGTCCCAGGCCAGAACGTCGTTTGCTTCCTTGGAGGAGAGCAGGATATGGCCTTCGCCGTCGTCTCTGCGAATCACGGTGGCGGAAATTTCATCGCCGATGTGTACGCCGTCCTTCAGGGTAAAGGTGGGATCGTCCGTGAAATCCTCCAGCTTGATGATCCCGTCCGTGTAGTATTTCAGATCCAGGGTGATCTCGGTTTCAGACACGCCGATGACAGTTCCGGTGAGAATATCGCCTTCGTGGATCTGCTTGAAGGATGCTTCCAGTTCGGCAGCGTAATCCTCCATGGTTTCAGTTGTTTTTTCCAGTTCTTCAGACATAATTTCCTCCTTGATTTCTAAAATACCTGCAGCCGTGCTGCAACACTTATTAAAAACTATACCATTTTCCGCCGGTAAATTCAACCGATAAGGTTTAAAAACGAAGGGAAACATGCTATAATCGTTGCTGTGAAAAGCTTCAGAAAAGAAGAAAGAGGTCTCTTATGCAGGAAACGACAAAAAAACGCGCATATATTATTGGACATAAAAACCCGGACACCGATTCGATCTGTTCGGCCATTGCCTATGCGGATATTAAAAACCGGACGGAGGAGGGAGAATTTGTTCCCAAGCGGGCCGGTCAGATCAGTCAGGAAACCCAGTATGTACTGGACCGGTTTCAGGTGGAAGCACCCGGCTATGTGCCGAATGTGGGGACCAGGGTAAAGGATATGGATATTCGCCATATTCCGGGAGTGCCCCACAGCATTTCACTGAAGAAAGCCTGGAATCTGATGCGTACTCAGAATGTCAACACTCTTCCCATTGTACGGGATGGCTGTGATCTGGAAGGTCTGATTACCATCAGCGATATTGCCCAGTCTTATATGGACGTCTATGATAATGCCATTCTGTCCACAGCCAGAACCCAGTATAAAAATATTCTGGAAACCCTGGACGGAAGTCTGGTGGTCGGAAATGAGCATGCTTACTTTACCACCGGAAAAGTGGTGATTGCGGCGGCAAATCCGGATCTGATGGAGAATTACATTGAGGAGAATGATCTGGTCATTCTTGGAAACCGTTATGAATCCCAGCTCTGCGCCATAGAAATGAACGCGAGCTGTATCATTGTATGTGAGGGAGCGCCGGTTTCCAAAACCATTCAGCGGCTGGCTGAGGAGCATGTCTGTGTTGTCATCAGTACGCCCCATGATACGTATACGGTGGCCCGTCTGATCAATCAGAGCATGCCGGTGAAGTATTTTATGAAGAAGGATCATCTGTACACCTTTAATCTGGATGACTACACGGAGTCCATCCGCGATATTATGACGAAAAAGCGATACCGGGATTTTCCGGTTCTGGACAAGCACGGCCATTATGTGGGGATGGTATCCAGACGGAACCTGCTGGGGATCAAGCGCCGCCGGGTGATTCTGGTGGATCACAATGAGGCTTCCCAGGCCGTCGATAACATTCAGGACGCGGAGATTCTGGAGATCATTGATCATCACAGACTGGGCTCTCTGGAAACCATGGCTCCGGTTTATTTCAGGAACCAGCCCGTGGGCTGTACGGCGACCATCATGTACCAGATTTATCAGGAAAAGAACCTGGATATTCCATCAAATGTGGCGGGACTGCTGTGCGCGGCCATTATTTCTGACACGCTGATGTTCCGGTCACCCACCTGTACGGCTCTGGACCGGATGGCGGCCAATGAGCTGGCCAGGATTGCCGGGATTGACTGTGAGAGCTTCGCGTCGGAAATGTTTGCCGCAGGCAGCAACCTGAAAGGCAAGTCTGCGGAAGAAATTTTCTATCAGGATTTTAAAAAGTTCGAATTAAACAAAGCCAGCTTCGGCGTAGGCCAGATTAACTCCATGAATCCGGCGGAGCTGGAGGAGATTAAGGAACGCCTGATTCCCTATATGGAGAAAAATCTGGGTTCCCATGGGGAGACCATGCTGTTTTTCATGCTGACGGATATTATCCACGAATCCACGGAGCTTCTGTGCTACGGCGGGGACAGCGAGGCCCTGGTGGAAGAGGCCTTCCATCTGGAACAGGTGAAAAATTCCGTCATTCTGCCGGGAGTGGTCTCCAGAAAGAAACAGCTGATTCCGGCCTTTATGAATGCGCTGCAGCAGTAGGAGGAGCTATGGGAAAACAGATATGGAAACCCGGAAATATGCTTTATCCGCTGCCGGCGGTCATGGTGAGCTGCCAGAGACCGGGGGAAAAGCCCAATATTATCACGGTGGCGTGGACCGGAACGGTCTGTACGAATCCGCCTATGGCTTACATTTCTGTCCGACCGGAGCGATATTCATACGGGATTATCCGGGAAACCGGCGAATTTGTCATTAACCTGACCACAGAGGAGCTGGCCCGCGCAGCCGATTACTGCGGTGTCCGCTCCGGAAGAGATACGGACAAATTCCGGGAGATGCATCTGACGCCGGTTCCGGCCTCTGAGATTTCGGCTCCGATGATACAGGAAAGCCCGGTGAACCTGGAATGTACCGTGGAAAAGGTGGAGGAGCTGGGATCGCATCATATGTTTCTGGCACGGATTCGGGCGGTTCATGTGGATGAGCGGTTTCTGGATGAAAAAGGGAAATTTGAACTGAACCGTACCGGCCTTCTGGCCTATTCCCACGGGGAATACCGGAGCCTTGGAAAAAAGCTTGGCTCCTTCGGTTATTCCGTGAAAAAGGAAAAAAAGAAAAAATCGGCAAAAAAACTTGACGGATTGAAAAAAACAGTTTAACATATATCTCAATAGAAAAGGACTCAAAGAAGAGATTGCTCAGGCAGTCTCTTTTTTTATGTCATTGAACAACAACGCGTCAAATGGAAGGATGTGGGAAGATGAGCTCATTGGACAAAAACATTGCAGTAAACCTGAAACGAATCCGGAAGGCAAAAAATATGAGCCTTGATATGCTGGCGGAGCAGACCGGTGTCAGCAAGAGCATGCTGGGGCAGATCGAAAGAGGAGAATCCAATCCGACGGTGACAACCATCGGTAAAATCATCGACGGGATCAAGGTTCCCTTTGAAGAGCTGATCCAGGAGCCCAAACCGGCGGTTTCCGTGATCTCAAAGGATGTGGCGACAGCCAGGGAGTCCGATGAAAAATGCCAGGTTTACGTTTACTTTCCATATGAAAAAAATCGGAATTTTGAGGGATACGCCATTGAAATCAAGCCGGGCGGCTGTTATCACAGCAGCTCCAGGGGAGAAAATACCGAGGAATATATCATGGTTTCCAAAGGGACTCTCACACTGCGCATTGAGGATACCTGCTATGAAGTAAAGCAGGGAGATGCAGTACGCCTTTTTGCGGACAAAGAACATTTTTATCTCAACGAGGGTGCGAGCCCCCTGGTGCTGAATATTACGTTTGCCTGGGATATCAGGGCCGAGAGGGCTTAGAAGCTTTGTAAGTCCCGCCACGGATCACAGCGTCTTTTCCGTAGCGGGAACGGATGGAATCCAGTGCCAGATCCAGCCTTTTTTGTTTTTCGGATTTCTCCGGCTCCAGGTCGAAGAGGCTTAGCCGGACAGGCACCCGCTCATCGGTCAGTTCCTTCAGAACCTTGACGGCCATGGCTTTTTAAATGGCCGGAAATCAGTTCAGGGTCGGAAACAGCGTGTGCACCTTGTTGGGCTTTTCGAAATCCGAAGCCATTTTCGCAAGCAGTTTATTGGAAGAAATTCCGACATTTACCGTAAATCCAAATTTCTGATTAATTGTATCTTTGATCTCACAGGCTGCCTCCACAGGCGAGGAATAGCGGTGGGCAATTCCCGTAAAATCCAGAAAGCATTCATCAATACTGAGCTGCTCCACTTCCGGAGTCAGCGACTTGAGGTAATTCATCAGGGCATGGCTGCAGCGCCGGTAAAGTTCATGGTCAGGCGCTGCGATGACCAGATCGGCGCACAGGCGGAGCGCCTGGGCCACCGGCTGGCTGGTGCAGATGCCGCAGGCTTTGGCCGGAATGGATTTGGCCAGTACATTTCCGTTTAGAAAAAAAGTGTACATTTCCCCGGATTTCTGCTATACTATACCATACGTGCGAATGGGAGGTAGAACCATGAGAAAAAGATATGGACTGCTTCTGGCAGTTTCGGCAGTTCTGCTGACCGGATGCGCCGCCAGTCAGGAGCTTCAGGATAAGCTTGCGAAGGGTATGACAGCCATTGAGAATGCCAGCTATGAGGAAGCTCTGACGGCCTTTGGGGAAGTGATTTCCGAAGGAGAGCTGCTGGTGGAGGCATACCGCGGGGAAGGAATTGCCTATATGGCTACGGGAGAGCTGGACAAGGCTGTGGCAGCTTTTGATCAGGCTCTGGCGAATACCGACGATAAAATGAATAATACCCGGAGAGATATCCTATACTATAAGGCGACCGCTCTGTTCAGGCAGCAGGACTATACAGGGACCATCAGTGTCTGCGAGGAAATCCTGAAGCTTGGAAACGATGGAAATGCCCACTATATGAAGGGAGCCAGCTATCTGGCCATCGACAATAAGGAGAGTGCCGCTGCAGAGTTTAAGGCGGCTGCCGGCATGTGCGGCGATGATTACGATATGCTTCTGAATATTTATGAATGCTATAATCAGAAAAACCTGTCTGCGGAAGGGGACGTTTATCTGAAGCAGGCATTGAATATTGAGGGCTCCGGAGGGGATACCGCTTATCAGAAGGCCAGGATTTATTATTATCTGGAGGATTATGACAAGGCGAAGGCCATGCTTTCTCCCACTGCGGAGGCGGGAGATGCCGATGCCCTTCTTCTGATGGGAAAGATTTATCTGGCTCTGGAGGATACGGCACATTCCAGAGTTGCATATCAGAAGTACATTGAGCTGTACGGTGAAACTCCGGAAAGTCTCAACGGTATTTGCCTGTGTGATCTCGCGGAGGGCAGCTATGATTCCGCGCTGAGTAATATTGAAAAGGGACTGGCGCTGGAAGGCGAGGCCGGAAAGCAGGAGCTGGCGTTCAATGCCATTGTGGCATGGGAGAGAAAAGGAAATTTTGACGCTGCCAGGGAGAAGGCGCTCCAGTATGTGGAGCAGTATCCGGCGGATGAAAAAGGGCAGAAGGAGTATGCATTCCTTCAGAGCCGCTGACAGGTGGAAAGCATGCAGATGTATGATCTAAGTAAAAAAGAAGAAAGCTATATTCTGGCAGCTGTGAAAACCAGTGAGTTCGATCAGGTGGAGGAATCTCTGCTGGAACTGAAGGATCTGGCGCATACGGCGGGAGCCAGGGTTCTGGGAACTATTGTTCAGGCCAGAGAGACCATCCATCCGGGGACGTATCTTGGAAAGGGAAAGCTGGAGGAGCTTAAGGAGCTGCTGTATGAGACGGATGCCACGGGGATCATCTGTGATGATGAGCTTTCGCCGGTCCAGCTGAATAATCTGGAGCAGGAGCTTCAGTGCAAGGTGATTGACCGGACCCTTCTGATTCTGGATATTTTCGCGGGAAGGGCCGTGAGCAGTGAAGGAAAGATCCAGGTGGAGCTGGCCCAGCTCAAATACCGGGCGGCCAGACTGGTGGGTCTGCGGAATTCCCTTTCCAGGCTGGGAGGCGGGATCGGAACCAGGGGACCAGGTGAGAAAAAGCTGGAGATGGACAGGCGTCTGGTTCATGGACGGATCGGCCAGCTGAAGCAGGAACTCAAAGAAGTGGAGCGCCACCGGGAGCTGATCCGCTCCAACCGGAAAAAGAACCGGGTCAAGGTAGCTGCTCTGGTGGGCTATTCCTGCGCGGGGAAAAGTTCGCTGGAAAATGCCCTGACCCAGTCTGACATTCCGGAGGATGAGATGCTTTTTTCCACTCTGGACACCACTACACGTCTTCTGACACTGCCGGGAAACCAGGAGATTCTTCTGACAGATACCGTAGGCTTTATCCGGAAGCTGCCCCATCACCTGATTGAGGCGTTCAAGAGTACGCTGGAGGAAGCGAAATACGCGGACATCATTATTCACGTGGTGGATGCTTCCAATCCTCAGATGGAAACGCAGATGTATGTGGTTTATGAGACTCTGCGGCAGCTGGGCGTGGAAAATAAAGTGATTGTTACCGTTTTTAATAAGCAGGACAAGATCCAGGTAAAACAGAAGACCAGAGACTTCCAGGCGGACTACAGTGTGTGTGTTTCCGCCAAAACCGGAGAAGGACTGGAGGAGCTGAAGAAGATTCTGGAGGAAATTCTCAGGAAGGATCAGATTTATGTGGAACGGCTGTTTCCTTATGAGATGGCAGGGAAAATCCAGCTGATCCGGGGAAAAGGACAGCTGGTGGAGGAAGAGTATCTGCCGGAGGGAATTGCTGTAAAAGCCTATGTTCCCATGGAAATTTATGCCCAGATTGAGGCCGGAAGAACATGAACATGAAACAGGTAACTGTTCAGAAGCCACTGTTTTGCGAGATGTTTTCATGCATTTGTGCATGAAAATCCGAGGACTGCATCCAAAATTAAAAACACTATATCTTGTGAATTGTTTTGAAATAATTCATAGATATAGTGTTTTTGTAATTGACTCGGATGGGAGAATCTGATACAATAGATCCATCGTTACTGTTCAGAGGCCCGTGGCGGGCGCTGCTGCGGGAAGGGAGCGAACAGGAACGGGAGAGCCGCCTGTCGGGGAGTAAGGCGCAGAGATACCGTGTGTTACTTGGGAGGAGAATCCAGATGTTTAATGTAGTAAAGAGAGACGGCAAGGTAACAGAGTTTCATCTGAATAAAATCAGCGAGGCCATCGCGAAGGCCTTTGATGCGACTCACAAACAGTTCGATGATGATATCATCAGCCTTTTAAGCCTTCGTGTTACTTCCGATTTTCAGAATAAAATTCAGAATGACAGGATTGATGTGGAGAGTATTCAGGACAGCGTGGAGAATACGCTGGTACAGGCCGGCTACGGTGATGTGGCAAAGGCATATATTCTTTACCGGAAGCAGCGGGAGAAGATCCGGAATATGAAATCCACGATTCTGGACTATAAGGAGATCGTGAACAGCTATGTCAAGGTGGAGGACTGGCGGGTAAAAGAGAATTCCACCGTGACCTATTCCGTAGGAGGATTGATCCTGTCCAATTCCGGTGCTGTGACAGCGAACTACTGGCTGTCGGAGATTTATGATCAGGAGATTGCCGATGCCCATCGGAATGCGGATATTCATATCCATGACCTGTCCATGCTTACCGGATACTGTGCAGGCTGGTCCCTGAAGCAGCTGATTAAGGAGGGACTGGGCGGTATCGAGGGGAAGATTACCTCGGCACCGGCAAAGCATTTATCCGTTCTGTGCAATCAGATGGTGAATTTCCTGGGGATTATGCAGAATGAATGGGCAGGCGCTCAGGCATTTTCTTCTTTTGATACCTATCTGGCACCCTTTGTCAAAGCAGATCATCTCACCTACCCGGAGGTGAAAAAATGTATTGAGACCTTTATTTTCGGTGTGAATACACCCAGCCGATGGGGAACCCAGGCACCTTTTTCCAATATTACCCTGGACTGGACCGTTCCGGCTGACCTGGCAGAGCTTCCGGCCATTGTAGGCGGGAAAGAGATGGATTTCTGCTATAAGGACTGCAAAAAGGAAATGGACATGGTGAACAAGGCTTTTATTGAAACCATGATTGAAGGGGATTCCAATGGCAGAGGTTTCCAGTACCCCATTCCCACCTATTCCATTACCAGAGATTTTGACTGGTCTGATACGGAAAATAACCGTCTGCTGTTTGAGATGACAGCAAAATACGGAACACCTTATTTTTCCAATTACATAAACAGCGATATGGAGCCCAGTGACGTGCGCAGTATGTGCTGCCGGCTGAGACTGGATCTGCGGGAGCTGCGCAAGAAAACCGGAGGATTTTTCGGCTCAGGGGAGAGCACCGGGAGCGTGGGTGTGGTGACCATCAATATGCCCAGGATTGCGTATCTGTCCAAAGATGAAGAGGAGTTTTACCGGCGCCTGGATCATCTGATGGATATTTCCGCCCGCTCCCTGAAGATCAAGCGGGATGTGATCAGCAAGCTTCTGGATGAAGGACTTTATCCCTATACGAAACGTTATCTGGGCAGCTTTGACAATCACTTTTCCACCATCGGCCTTATCGGCATGAATGAGGTGGGGCTCAATGCGGCCTGGCTGGGCGAGGATCTGTCTCACCCGAGAACTCAGAAATTTACCAGGGATGTGCTGAATCATATGCGGGATCGTCTGGTGATGTACCAGGAGCAGTACGGGGATCTCTATAATCTGGAAGCGACTCCGGCTGAATCCACCACCTACCGTCTGGCAAAGCATGACCGGGAACGGTATCCGGATATCCGGACAGCAGGAAAAGAGGGCGATACGCCTTATTATACCAACAGTTCTCACCTTCCGGTGGATTACACCTCCGACATCTTTGACGCACTGGATATTCAGGATGAACTGCAGACACTGTATACTTCCGGAACGGTGTTCCATGCTTTTCTGGGTGAAAAGCTTCCGGACTGGAAAGCGGCGGCGAATCTGGTGCGGAAGATCGCGGAAAATTACCGGCTTCCCTATTATACGCTGTCACCTACCTATTCGGTATGCAGGACCCATGGCTATCTGGCCGGAGAACATTTTACCTGCCCGATCTGCGGGGAAAAGGCGGAGGTTTACAGCCGGATTACCGGATATTACCGTCCGGTACAGAACTGGAATGACGGAAAATCCCAGGAATATGCGAACCGCACGTTATATGATATCAACCGCTCCTGCCTGAAAAAGGTGCAGAGCAGCATTGTGACGGTGAGCAGGGATAAGGTGGATATCAAGCCTGCCAAAGGGATCAAATATCTGTTTACCACGAAGACCTGTCCCAATTGTCAGATTGCCAAAGAGATTCTGGCCGGTGAGAGGTACAAGCTGATCGATGCGGAGGAAAATCCGGAGCTGGTGCAGAAATACGGGATTATGCAGGCTCCCACACTGGTCATTGTCAATGGAAGCAAAGTGGAGAAATATGTCAATGCGTCAAATATCAGAAAATATGTGATGATACAGAAACAGGAGAATTCTTCCGAAAGGTCTGTACAGCTCCAGCTCTGACCGGGGGAAGGAACTGCACAGGCAGCCTTAAAACGACTGCCTGTTTTGCACCCCATAAGAAAGCAGAAAACTGCGAAAAAAAAGAGTCCTGCATCAGCAAGACTCTTTTTTTGGTTCGTTGAATTTATAACTTACAGCTTTACAACGTTAGCAGCCTGCATACCACGAGCGCCTTCGGTTAAGTCATAAGTAACGGCCTGACCTTCTTCAAGAGACTTGAAGCCTTCGCCCTGGATAGCGGAGAAATGTACGAATACATCTGCGCCATCTTCGCCGGTGATGAAACCGTAACCCTTTTCTGCATTGAACCATTTAACTGTACCCTTATTCATTTTTGGTACCTCCATAAAAGAATAGATATGAATTTCGGGAAATGCTGAAAGAAAAAATTCACCAGTTATTACAGATCATAGTGAGATTATAATCTCTAATAACTAGTGAATTAGAACATCCAACATATCTCTGATACGGTACAAATTATAGACTGTTTTCCGGAAAAAGTCAAGCAGTTTTAGCGCCCTGAGCAAACTTTATGAAACCTTTCCAAAGATGCAGGTACACACGCTGCATTCTCTCTGTCAGAATGCAATTGTATTCAAAAAAGAATGCAAAACAAAGTCTCTTTTTGTATGAAACGGAAGATGGGTGTGCGCACAACACGGACATTCAGAAGGAAACAGGTACCGCGAAATTTTGACTGTTGTCTATTTTTGCAGAATGCGGTAGTATGTAGTATAACGAAAAAGTGACAGAGACAGGGGGAAGGATTATGCAGGGCCGGGGATTTCCGGAAGAGATTTTATTGTTGTTTACCGTTCTGATTTGGGTGAATTATCTGATGATCCTCCTTTCCAGTCCGAAAAATAAAGTGAATCAGTGGTGCTGTATCTGTGGTTTTTTATTAAGTATCGGTGTATTCAAAGAATATCTCGTCATTGCCGGGATCTTCAGCGGAATCCGGATTCAGATTCTGGGAGTTTCCTACGAGCTGGAATCTTTCCTGAATTCAGTTTTGACGGCGGTTCTTTACTATGTTTCCATGCCCTGCGTGATGATCTTCAGTATGTATTTCTGTCATCTGGACAGACGCCGTCCCGGGCTGTTCCGAATGCTCAGTATTCTTGTGTTTTTGCCGGTGTTTCTTTTTGGCTCTGTTTATCCCTGGAGTCAGACCCGTGAGATTGCCAATGACAATCCGGAAGCTTTTACAATTGTGGGTATCTATAACCTGCTCTATGGTGTGCTGGCTACTATTCCGATCCTTGTGACTCTTGTGAAGGAGCGGAAAAGCTATCAGTTCCGCCAGCGGAGAATGGTGTCTGTCATTGCGCTGTTGCCTCTCTGGTATTGGCTGATTACGTTGTTTTTATTTCATATTCTGGAATTAGAGAAGCTTTATAAGCTGTGGCAGGGGAATTTGTTTATCCTGGTCTTTCTTTTCTTCTATTATCTCTGGCATCTGTTTCGGGAGGGAATCTGGGGGATTCGGCTGAACCGGGAATATTTTGACTGGACAGAAGAAAATATCGGGCTGCAGAAAAATGTTTCCTATTTCAGGCATATGCTGAAGGGAGAACTTGCGAAGATTTCCTGGTGCATCGGGCTGCTTCGGGGACAGGAAGACCGGAAGGCACTTCCGGAACTGGAGATCATTGACCGCTCCGTAAAGCATATCGAAGAATTTCTTAAGCGAAGCGGCCGGTATACCGGGGAAATCGCGCTGAACTGTGAAATGGTGAATGTGGACGGCCTTTTTGAAGAAATCCGGAATGAATGGGCAGGGAAATGGAAAGGAAGCATTGAAATTTTTAGGGGGAGGGGCGAAGAAAATACCCCTTTACTTTTCTGCGATTATCACCATATAAAAGAAGTCCTGAACAATCTGACGGCAAACGCCATTGATGCCATGGGAGAGGAAGGGGTGCTGACGTTGTCCTATCGGACAAACAGAAAAAATACGGCTATGATTCAGGTGGAGGATACCGGCCCGGGGATTGACCAAAAGGAACTTCCTTACATTTTTCAGCCCTATTACAGTGGAAAGGACGGTCCGGAGCATCTGGGCCCTGGACTTTCGTATTGCCGGAAGGTACTGGAGAAGCATCAGGGCAGCATACAGGTAAAAAAATCAAAAAGGCCTTCGGGCGGAGCAGTGTTTGTTCTGTATCTGCCGATCAGACCGGCAAAAAGGAGAAAACAGGAATGATGAAGGAGTCAGTCAGATTATTGATCGTAGATGATGATCCGGATTTTTTGTATTTGATTCAGAGACAGCTGAAAAAGGACAGCAGGTTTGAGATTGTGGGCTGCTGCCAGGAACAGAATACAGCGGTAGCCATGGCCTGCCGCTGCCAGCCGGATCTGGTGCTGATGGATCTGGATCTGGGAAGATCCTTTTCCGATGGAATTCAGGCATCCAGGGAGATTCGGATTCTGACGGATGCCAGGGTTTTGATCCTTACGGCTATTGAATCTCAGGAAGTGATTCTGAAGGCGTCCAGGGAGGCCTTTGCTTCCGGATATGTATTTAAGGGACAGCCTGCGCTGCTGGAGGAAACGATTTTGGCGCTGTGCGGTGGAAAGCATACGGCCCAGGAGTATCTGATTGTCTCCACGGCTCTTTCCTGTCTCTCAGAGGCGGAGATGGCAGTTTTCCGGAATCTGCTGGGGCAGGGTGTGCATCTCCAGTCTTCTCCCAAGACCATTGCCAATCAGACGACCAGGATTCTGCAGAAGCTTGGGCTGGAAAGCAAACGGGATCTGATCCATGTCTTTGGGATGCTTCAGGAGGAAAAGCACGGAAAGGCATAGCAGGATAATCTGGATATCAAAGTGGATATCAAAGAGTTCCCGGGAATTCCCAAATATTTTGGGAATTTCTTTTTTTCCTAAAAGAGAATGTTAATATGATAAGACCTGATAGTATTTTAAATTTAAAAAGAGGAAAGGATGAAAAGAAATTGAAAACAAAGACCATGCGCGTCTGGAGGACGCTGCTCCTGAGTCTGATGGTCGTTTTTGCCGTATCCGGTGTCAGTCTTGTCCAGAACGGAATTACGGCAGAGGCAGCCGGCATGTCTCTGAGCAAAAAAAGCGCTACCCTGATCGAAGGGAAGACCATGAGCCTTACCGTAAAAAATGTTACGAGGACTGTTGGATGGTCCAGCAGCAATGACGATGTGGTTCAGATTAATTCCGTCAGCGGAACAAAGAACCAGAAGGTTGTTCTGGAAGCGGTAGGCGCAGGAAAGGCAACGATCACAGCCAAAATCGGCAATACGAAACTGACCTCTAAAATTACCGTAAAGGGAGTTACCCTGAACAAGAAAAAAGCCACGGTGAATGAAGGAAAAACAGTTACTCTGACCGTTCAGAATCCGACAGCCAAGGTGACCTGGACCACCAGCAATAAAAAGGTTGCGAAAATCAAGTCCACTTCCGGCTCAAAGAGGCAGACGGCGGTGATTCAGGGACTGAAGAGCGGCAAGGCTACCATTACCGCGAAGGTTGGAATAAAGAAAATCAAATGCGTTGTAACGGTAAAGCATGTTCACAAGTACAGCAAAGCAACCTGTACCAGGCCGGCAACCTGTTCCTGCGGAGCAACGAAAGGAAAAGCGCTGGGACATGCCCTGATTACCCAGGCCAGCTGTACCCAGGATGCTGTATGCGGCAGATGCTATAAGGTTGTGACGAAGGCTTATGGCCATAGTATGTCGGCAGCGACCTGTACACAGCCTGCAAAATGTACCCGCTGTCAGATGTCTTTCGGAGCGGCTCTGGGGCACAGCGCACCGGCAGCGACCTGTACCGCAGCTTCCGTTTGTACCCGCTGCCATACACAGATCGCCCCGGCACTGGGACACAGCTATGAAGCAGGAATCTGCAAACGCTGCGGAGAAATTGATCTTCACCACTTCTTCGACATGCATATCGCCTTTTACGGCACAGCAGATTATGTGCGGGTTGATGTGACAAACTATAATATTTCGGATGCAGATGTTCTGTATGTGGGAAATCGGGACAGCAATACCGGAAATATGGCGGTAGTCCATTCCAATGGAAATAATTACAACGCAGTGCTTGTATACGATGCCGCGGATTATCAGACGATCCGGGAGGACAGCGTTAATGTGGGCGCAACGAATTATCGCTGCTTCTTCTCGCTGGCTTCCGAGAAGGAACTGGATGTGACCACAACCATTGATTTCATGATCCGGTTTAAAGGAAGACTCTATAAGATTCGTGTAAACCAGAATGGTTTTGAGCGGATTTCCTGAGAAAATCCGAAAGATATCGGTTAACTGACACAGAAAGAAAACCGGCTTTTGCCTTTTTAAGGGCAGAAGCCGGTTTTTTGCTTGTGTATTTTCTACGAATGCGCTAGTATAATGAAGTGACTGAAAATCCCAAAAAAGGAGTAAGCATTGATATGAATATTGTAGAGATTTTAAAAGCGGTTCTTTTTGGAATCGTGGAGGGCATCACGGAATGGCTGCCCATCAGCAGCACCGGGCATATGATTCTGCTGGATGAACTGATTCAGATGAATGTCAGCGAGGAATTCTGGTCCATGTTTCTGGTAGTGATTCAGCTGGGTGCCATTCTGGCAGTGGTGGTATTGTACTGGAACCGGCTGTTTCCCTTTCAGATCGGGAAGAAGCCTGTGATCCGCAAAGATATTTTCAGGATGTGGTTCAAGATTATCGCGGCATGTATTCCGGCCGGAATTGTGGGAATCCTCTTTGATGAGAAGATTGATGAGCTGTTTTATAATTATCAGACCGTGGCTGCGGCCCTGATTCTTTTCGGAGTTCTGTTCATTGTGATTGAGAATGTCAATAAGGGAAAAGAGCCCCGGATTCATTCCATTGATGAGATCGGCTGGAGCACTGCTGTCTGGATCGGCATGTTTCAGTTGATTGCGGCGATTTTCCCGGGAACCTCCCGTTCCGGGGCAACGATTCTGGGCGGGATTCTGCTGGGACTGTCCCGGACCACTGCAGCGGAATTTACCTTTTTCCTGGCAGTGCCGGTGATGGCAGGGGCAGGGCTTTTGAAGCTGGTTAAATTCGGCCTGGCGTTTACCGCCGGAGAACTGGCGGTTCTGCTGGTGGGAATGGCGGTTGCCTTTTTTGTTTCCATTGTGGTGATTAAATTCCTGCTGAATTACATCCGGAAGAATGATTTCAAAGTTTTTGGCTGGTACCGGATTATTCTGGGAATTCTGGTGATTCTGTTTTTTGCGGTTTTGCGATGAAGGTGTACATGGGGGAGGACGGAACATGAAAATAGAGCTGCCAAAGCAGGTGGAGCGGATTATCCGTACCCTGGAGGAACACGGTTTTGAGGCCTTTGCGGTGGGGGGATGTGTCAGGGACTGCATCCTTGGAAGGACACCCAATGACTGGGATATCACCACCTCTGCCCTGCCGGAACAGACGAAGGGCCTGTTTAAGAAAACCATTGATACCGGAATTCAGCACGGGACCATTACCGTTATGCTGGACGGAGAAGGCTATGAGGTGACAACTTATCGGATTGACGGCGAATATGAGGACTGCCGGCATCCGAAGGAGGTCCTCTTTACGGAAAATCTCCGGGAAGATTTAAAGCGCAGGGATTTTACCATCAATGCCATGGCATACAATGACCGGGTGGGACTTGTGGATGAATTCGGCGGAATCGGGGATCTGGAAAACGGCATTGTCCGCTGTGTAGGAGAGGCCGGAGAACGCTTTACTGAAGATGCCCTGCGGGTTTTGCGGGCAGTCCGTTTTTCGGCCCAGCTTGGCTTTGCGATTGCCGGGGAGACAAAGGAGGCGGCCAGAAAGCTGGCCCCCAGCCTGGAGAAAATCAGCGCGGAACGGATCCAGGCGGAGCTGGTGAAACTGCTGGTTTCGGATCATCCGGATTTCCTGCGGTCAGCCTGGGAGCTTGGCATTACGGCGGTGATCCTGCCGGAGTTTGATGCCATGATGGAAACACAGCAGAACACGCCTCACCATTGCTGGACGGTGGGAGAGCATACGCTGCGGGCCATGCAGGCTGTTCAGCCGGAGAAGGCCCTGCGCCTTGCCATGCTGCTGCATGACTGTGGGAAACCGCTGGTGCGTTCCACGGATGAGGACGGCAAGGATCATTTTTACGGGCATGCTGATGTGAGTGCTGAGATGGCCGGGGAGATTTTAAAACGGCTGAAGTTTGACAATGAAACGCTGAACAGGGTGAAGCGTCTGGTGCGTTTTCACGACTGGCGTCCGGTTCTTACGGACAAAGGAGTACGCAGGATGATTTATAAGACCGGAGAAGAGCTGTTTCCTCTTCTGATGAAGGTGGAACGGGCAGATGTCTGCGCCCAGAGCGATTATCTGAGAGAGGAAAAGCTGGCTGCTCTGGATCAGACCGAGGAAATCTACCGGGAGATTCTGGAGAAAAATCAATGTCTTTCCCTGAAAAACCTGGCAGTGACCGGAAAGGATCTGATTGCGGACGGGATGCTTCCGGGAAAGGATCTGGGGCGTGTCCTGGAGAGACTTCTGATGGATGTTCTGGAGACGCCGGAGCACAATACAAAAGAATATCTGCTGGAATACAGCCGGAGCCTGCGCTGAAACGCGCAGGCTTTTTTGCGGTTAACAGCCCGGAGCGGCCTGAGAAAAATGCAGGATGGGAAGCCTTTTTCCACATATCAAAATCCGGCCATGCATAAAATAGAGGGAACCGCTGTACCGGTCTTTGCTGACAGGATGTGTGCAGCAGCGATACAGGGAATTATGCGAAGTGGGGGGATTGAAGTGAATGAAAAAGATCTGGCAATCATTGAACAGTATGACCTGCAGGTGCAGTCATTCCGGAGGGGAAGGGGGTCCTTTTTGCTGGAAACGGACAGGGGACTGAAGCTTCTGACGGAATTTTCCGGTACGGACCGAAGACTTCGCTTCCAGAACAGCATCTGTGAAAAAATCAGCAGCCAGAGTCCAGTGCAGGTGGATCGGGTGCTGGAAAATAAGGAGGGAAACCTGATTTCGAAGGATCGGGAGGAGCGAGGCTACATTGTAAAAGACTGGTTTGAGGGAAGGGAGTGCAGCACCAGAAGCGAGGAAGAAATTCTGCTGGCGGTGCGGCTGCTGGCGGGAATTCACCGGGTAATGCGGCTGCCGGAGGAAGCGCCTGTCCCGCCCGGGAAGGTGCTCTCTGACCGGGAACGCTTCGGAGGGATATCACTGGATCAGGAGTTTGCCAAAAAGCTGCGGGAAATGAAGAAGGTACGGACTTATATGCGCGGCAGACATCCGAAAACGGCTTTTGAACAGAAGTTTTTAGATGCCTTCGATCCTTTTTATGACCAGGCCCTTGAGGCAGCCGGCCTTCTGGAAACCACCGGATTTGCAGAACTTCGCGCCCGGAATCTGGAGGAAGGGTGCGTTTGCCATGGGGACTATAACCAGCACCACGTTTTTCTCGCTCCGGGCAGTGCAGCTGTGATGGATTTTTCCAGGGCACGGTATGACATCCAGGTTGTGGATCTGTACCAGTTTTTGCGGAAAATGCTGGAAAAACAGGACTGGGACCCGGGACTGGGCATGCGGATACTGGAAGAGTACGGAAAAGTCTGCTCTCTGTCCGATCAGGAAGTAAAAAACATCTGGCTGCGCCTGAAGTTTCCTGAGAAATTCTGGAAGCTGTCCAATCATTACTACAACAGCAAAAAATCCAGAATGCCGGAAAAGGGGATGGAAAAACTGTCCGCTTTGATTGACCAGGAGGAAAAACGCCGGAAATTCATTAACCTGCTGGAGTCCTGAGGGGAGAACATGGTCAATTTTTTGAAAAAGCACAGGTCAATCAGTACAAATGAGGTTCCATTTTTCATGGTTTTATTGTATAATAAGAACATAAAACCGGGGGTAATACGACCGGCATAATTATTTCGTATTATTTTATTGAGAAACCATGGGAGGTATTTAGAATGGACTACAGGAAAACCTATGAAGACTGGCTTTCAAATCCTTATTTTGATGAGGCTACCAAAGCGGAGCTGCGCAAAATTGCAGATGATGAAAATGAGATTAAAGAGCGCTTTTATGCAGAACTGGAATTTGGTACGGCAGGACTTCGCGGTGTGATCGGAGCCGGCATCAACCGGATGAACGTTTATACAGTGCGCAAGGCGACACAGGGCCTGGCGAATTATATCGCGTCCGTGAATGCGAAGGACAGAGGGGTTGCCATTGCCTACGATTCCAGAAGAATGTCCCCGGAGTTTGCGGATGAAGCGGCGCTGTGCCTGGCAGCCAACGGTATCAAGGCTTATGTATTCGAGTCCCTGCGTCCGACTCCGGAGCTGTCTTATGCGGTACGTACGTTAAAATGCATTGCCGGCATCAATATCACAGCCAGCCACAATCCGCCTGAGTATAACGGCTACAAGGTATACTGGGAGGACGGCGCACAGATTACTCCGCCTCACGATACCGGCATTATGGCAGAAGTAAAGAAAGTAACGGATTTTAACACCGTTCTTACCATGGACAAAGAAGAAGCTGTCAAAGCAGGTCTCTATCAGGTTATTGGGAAAGAGATCGACGATACCTATATGGAAGCTCTGAAGAGCCAGGTGATCCACTGGGATTCCATTCAGGAAGTGGGCAAGGATCTGAAGGTTGTTTATTCTCCGCTTCACGGAACCGGAAACATCCCGGCCAGAAGAGTGCTGAAGGAGATCGGTTTTGAAAACGTTCAGGTGGTGAAAGAGCAGGAGCTGCCGGACGGCGAATTCCCCACGGTCAGCTATCCGAATCCGGAAGCAGAGGAGGCCTTTACTCTGGGACTGAAGCTGGCAAAGGAGATCGATGCGGATCTGGTGCTGGCTACTGATCCGGACGCAGACCGTCTGGGTGTCCGTGTAAAGGACAAGAACGGCGAATACCACACCCTCACCGGAAATATGTCCGGCTGTCTGCTGGAAGAATATGAGCTGAGCCAGAGACAGGCTACCAAGGGCCTGCCGGAGGACGGTGCTGTGATCAGTACCATCGTTACCACCAATATGGCAGCAGCCATTGCGAAGGCTTACAATATGAAATTTATTGAAGTTCTCACCGGCTTCAAATTCATCGGCCAGCAGATTCTGGGCTTTGAGACCAGTGGAAAAGGCACCTACGAATTCGGCTTCGAAGAGAGCTACGGCTGCCTGATCGGTACCCATGCCAGAGATAAAGACGCCATTGTTGCCACCATGGCACTGTGTGAAGCGGCTGCTTACTACAAAACCCAGGGCAAGACCCTTTGGGATGCCATGATTGATATGTACGAGAAATATGGATATTATAAGGATGACATCAAATCCATCACCTTAAAGGGGATTGAGGGACTTGAGAAAATTCAGTCTATCCTGGAGACTCTGCGGAATAATCCTCCGGCAGAGATCGGTGGCTATAAAGTAACCTCAGCCAGAGATTATAAGAAGGATACCATCAAGAATATGGAGACAGGTGAAGTGACCTCCACCGGTCTTCCCAGCTCCAATGTGCTGTACTATGACCTGACGGATGATGCATGGCTTTGCGTGCGTCCTTCCGGTACAGAGCCGAAGGTAAAATTCTACTATGGCGTAAAGGGAACCTCTCTGGAGGATGCCGATGCGAAATCCGCAGCTCTGGGCGAAAAGGTTCTGGAAATGATTAACGGGATGCTGTAAAATGGACAAACAGTATACCTTTGAGGACTATCGTGCGATTGTGGCGGCTCTCCGATCAGAGGAGGGCTGCCCCTGGGACAGGGCTCAGACTCATGAAAGCCTGAAGCCCTATATGATTAATGAGATGGCAGAGGCCGTGGCAGCCGTAAATATTCTGTCGGAAACGGGAGACAGTGAAAATCTCTGTGAGGAACTGGGAGATCTGCTTCTGCTGATCCTGCTGCAAAGCCAGATGGCCCGGGAGGAAGGTCTTTTCTCTGTGGAGGATGTCATTCAGAAGGCGGCGGAAAAAATGATACGTCGTCATCCTCACGTTTTCCCTGATGAAAATGGAAAAAAAGGAGTTCCGGACTGGGATGCGATTAAGGAACGGGAGCACGCCGGAGAGAGTCCCCAGCGCCTTGCTTATGGGAAAGAAGCGGAGAAGAAAGCGGCTGAGGAAATGTGCATGCACCTTGGAATGAAATATTCCTTAAATTTCGGTAAATTCCTTGACAAATGATAGCGGAAAGATTATAAATAGACGTAGGACTCACTTGGCGGCCTGAGAGGGAAAACGTCAGGGGTCACTGTTCGGATACCCCGGATGTTCGGTTCACAGTTCTGTGGGCAGATGTATGGTACGGAAAGTATACGAAATCAGACGAGATAGAAATCAGAGGAGGAACCATTCCATGAACAAACAGGAATTAATCGCCGCGATTGCGAGCAAGACAGAATTATCTAAGAAAGATGCAGAAAAAGCTCTGAAGGCTTTTACTGATGTTGTTGCAGAAGAATTAAAGAAAGGTGAGAAGATCCAGCTGGTTGGCTTCGGTACCTTTGAAGTTTCTGAGAGAGCAGCAAGAGAAGGAAGAAATCCGCAGAGCGGCGAACCCATGAGTATCGCAGCTTCCAAGGCTCCGAAATTCAAAGCAGGCAAGGCTTTAAAGGATATGATTAACGAGTAAGAAAATGGAAGGGTGCTGCAGAGGATTCTGCAGCATTTTCTTTTGCGGAGGGCTGCGGGTCTCAGGATTTCGGGCGTAGGCTGCGCGTTTTTGTGATTTCGGACGATGACTGCAGGTATGGGTTCCATGCAGACACGTTGATTTTTGAGATTTCCTGCGCCGCATATTGACGGGGATTTTGCCTCCATCAAACCGTGGTCGGACAAAATCCCCGTCGCTATGCTCGGAAATCTTTCAAAAATCTGCCTACCGTCTGCATCGGAACCCATACCAGCAGTCATCTGTGAAAGAACGCCAGGCGCAGCCGAGCGGAAAGACAGAGAGGCGCAGCCGGAGAGGAAGGTGCGGGAGCGAAGGGAGATTCTGGGGAAGGAAGGAGTTTTATGCGATTAGATAAGTTTTTGAAGGTTTCACGGCTGATTAAGCGCCGCACGGTGGCGAATGAAGCCTGTGATGCAGGACGCGTTATGGTGAATGACCGCCCGGCCAAGGCATCTGCCAACGTAAAGGAAGGAGATATCATCGAAATCCAGTTTGGTGCCAAGGCTGTGAAGGTTGAGGTATTGAGTGTTCAGGAGACGGTAAAAAAGGATGAAGCAGACCAGCTTTACCGGTATATGTAATGAGCCAAGGGACAAATGGACATGAAAATCCGTGCTTGCAGGGATTTTCATGTCCCGGAATAAATGATGAGGTCTGCTCATATATTTTAGAAAACAGGGATTCGGAGCAGGTTGATGGAAGAGAAACAGACTGCGGGAGCACATAAGGTAACCATTACGGGAAGGCGGAGCGGAGCCATTACCGGGGTATCGGATGTGCTCTCTTTTGATGTGGGAGAGATTGTACTGGAGACGGAGCTGGGAATGCTGACAGTCAAGGGGCAGGAGCTGCATGTAAACAGGCTGACATTGGAGAAAGGCGAGGTGGATATCGACGGAAAAATTGACAGCCTGATTTACTCCGGAAGTGCCGGAAGTAAGGGAAAGGGCGAGTCTCTTCTGGGAAGACTGTTTAAATAGTCATGAGTGAAGTGATTTGCGGTGAAGCCCGCTTTTTTCTGATTTCGGTACTCACAGGGGCGGTTATCCTGATGGGTTATGGGCTCATACGGGCAGTCCGTCTGGAGTTTCCCAGAGGCAGTCTGCGGATGGGACTGGAAGATTTTCTGTACTGGACAGCTGCGGGAGTCGCTTTTTTTCTGGTAACCTTCTGGAAAAACAGCGGAATGCTCCGAGGCTTCGCCTTTGTTGGCCTGCTGCTTGGAATGATTTTGTACTATTATCTCCTGGATCACCTGGTTATCTGGATTGTATCAAAGCTTTTGCATTTCCTGTTTACACCTTTTCGCTTTTTGCTGAAAAAAATTCGTATTTTCACTCGAAAAACATTGAAAAAGTACGAAAAAAGGATTAAAATGTTTTTAAATAGAGTGAAGGGGAAAAAGGGCAGGAAGGGTAAAGATGAAACGAAGAAAAAGAAAACTCAGAGAGAGTAATCGTCTGGGGATGCTGTGCATTTCCTTGATTGTGTGTGTACTCCTGATCTGTCTCAGTGTTCAGAGCAGAGGTCTTGCGATGAAAAATCAGGCATATGAGGAACAGATTGCTCAGCTTCATGCACAGATTGAGGCGGAGACGGAGCGGGCGAAGGAGATTGAGGATCTGGAGGCTTATATGCTGACAGATGAATATATTGAGGATGTGGCCAGGGACAAGCTGGGACTGGTTTACGAAGGCGAGACGATTTTCAAACCGGCAGAATAAGAATAAGGACGTCACAGAAAGCTGCGGCGTCTTTTTTTATCAGATGATCCGAAAACTTTCTGTCACCACCCAAATGGGGGTGTGAAAATTTCAGATAATCAATAGAGTATGATAGGGACAGTTTGCTTAGAAAACCGTTTTGAGGGCGAATGCCCAGTTTTTGAGGGAAATGACTGGAATTTTGACGGGCTGTCAGAGGGAATGCAGCATCTATGTTCCGGATGCTCAGGGCAGTGTTTCCAGCTGGTATGGGTCCTGTTTCGCGTATGATTCAGCAGAATATGCCTGCGGAACCTATGGGTATGTCCTTGATACAAACTTTGGACAAAGCAGAGGAGAGATCTATCTTGTTCTGGAAGGCGACACACTGACGATTACAGAGGTGTCCGGTGACGCATTCCGGCCGTTTACCTCAGGTTCGACAGAGGCTCTGCGGCTCCGGCGGACTGATCATTATAATTTCGGTATTTTGTGAATGAAAAAGGAGGATTTATACTATGAGTAAAAAATTTGCATTTTTATTAACGGCGGCACTTACTGTGACAGCAGCGTTTACCGCTGCTGCAGAGGAAGACATGACAGGAGAATGGTATGGCAACCTTTATGGAATGCCGGCTACACTGACTCTTGATGAGAGCGGAGAATATACTCTGGCGATGGAGATGGGAACGGAAGAGGAAGATGAGGATCCGGGTGTCGGAAAATGGGAATTTGACGGGGAATCTCTGGTTATGGATAAGGGTGAGGACACAGAAGTGGTTTTTGCCTATGACGGGGAATTTCTGTCTACTGAGATTGAAGGAATGGAACTGACATTCAGCCGTGATCCGGAAGCAGCGACAGGCTTTGTGCCGGCAGAAGTCCGCACTGATGCAGAGCTGGAGGACTTTGCCGGAAAATGGACGGGAACCAAGGCTTCTTACTTCGGAATGACGGCTCCTCTTGAAACGATGGAAATGGAAAAGGTGGAGATCGAGATCGAGGAAAACCGGATCGCGTTTACAATGGTAGGAGGATTTCTGTTTGGCGAATGGGAGATTCCGGATCTGGAAGGAGAACTGAAGGATGGCGCTCTGACTTTTGTGGTTCCGGCAGAGGATGAATATTCGGAGGATACGGAATGGAGTATTTGTCTTCATGAAGACGGTACGTTAAGCCTGCGGGTAAACATGCTGGGTGAAGAGCTCATCATCTATATGGAACCGGCTGCAGAAGAAACGGAAGAGACAGAAGAGGCTACAGAAGAATAGAAGCATTGAAAAGCGAATGTTTCCTCGGCTTGGAGGAAAAAGAATCAGGAGTTTCTATTGGAGGGGATTAGGAAAATGGATCAGCGTTCGGAATACCTGACAGAAAAAGTAAGATTTGGATATAGTGGAAAGGATATCATGCGGATGGTATTGCTGGGAGTTCTTGGAGTCCTTCTGGTAGAGAGCGTGTTTTCAACGATTGAGAGTTTTACAATAACAGAGGTTTTAGCGTCCGTTATCATTCTTGTTCCTGCGTTCTTATGTTTTTGGAAGGGAACTTTGGGACCGGTATTTCGGAACAGAGACAGCTCTGCAGCCAGCCGTATTGCGGAGCAGCTGCGACTGAGCTCGAATCCGAAGGTGCCGATTGCGAGTCTGGAAAAAGCGCTTGGCATGACGAAGCTGGATCGGAAGGTCCAACGTCTTATCAGGAAAAGGTATCTGAAAAATCTGGTGTATGACGAAGGAAAAAGGGAGATTCAGCTGTCAGTGGTCAGCGAACATATGAAGGAAGACTGGTATCAGAGAGTATATTGTCCCAATTGTGGAGCGGAAAATATGGTGCGCATCGGCTGGATCGCAAAGTGCCAGTACTGCGGCACGCTATTGCCAGACAGAAATGAGCAGAAAGAAGATTAACAAAAGCAGCAGGGGCTGCCGCAGGAGTGCGGCAGCCCTCTGTTTTTGCGGTGGGAAAAATTTCGGAATCGTCTTCCATTTGACAGGATTTGCATTCGATCTGTCTTATAATAAGGTTTCAGATCCAGTTCAGTGGTGTAAGGAGGGGCATATGGGGGAGTATTTTGATACGGCGGTTCTGGAGCCCGGGCGGGCGCGGCTGGAGGGCTACGCTCAGGCGTTTCAGAATTTATCCAATACATTCCGGCGGATGCCGGCAAAAAGGGAACAGCTTTCCAGGGAGGAAGTGGAGGAAATATTCCGGGATGTCCGGGAAACGGTATGCAGCACCTGCAAAAGAAGGGAAATCTGCTGGGATAAGTATTATTATCGGACCTACCGGCAAATTTACGGCTTTCTGGACGCAGCGGAAACGGAGAGCGCCCAGGCAGATGAAAACGCGGAATTCTGGGACCGGTGCCTGCATCGGATCCGTCTGGAGGATGCGGTGATGGAAAGCTTCCGGCGGGCAAGGCTGAATCTGATGTGGAGCAACCGGCTTCTGGAGACCCGCCTTGCCATGGTGGAGCAAATGGAGCAGACAGCGGCGATTATCCGCCGGGCAGCCGGTTCCGTCTATGATATGAAGCGTCTGGAGGGCCTGAAGCGGTACCAGATTGAAGCAGGGCTGCGCAGTCATGGCCTGCAGGTGCTGGAAGCCTGGATGTTTGAAAAGGACGAGAACTGGTTTGAACTGTATCTGACGATTCGGACCTCCAGAAGAAGCCGGTGCATTCCGGTGAAGGAAGCGGCCTGGTGGTTGTCCGGCTATTTTGGTCAGGAAATGGTTCCGGCCTTTGACAGCAGAATGATTATCAATCGGGAATACAGCACGGTCTGTTTTACTCCGGAGCCTGCTTACAAGATGCTTGGCGGCGTGGCGCGGACGACCCGGGAGGGAGAGGTGATCTCCGGTGACAATTTTTCCATTTTCCGCCGGGATAATGGACAGATGATTCTGAGTATTTCCGACGGGATGGGCTCCGGACCGGATGCCTGTCTGGAGAGTGAACGGGTGATTGAGCTCCTGGAGCAGTTCCTGGAAGCAGGATTTTCCAAGGAAACAGCCGTGCGGATGATTCATGCGGCTCTGATGCTGCAGGATAACAGCAGCTTTTCTTCCGTGGATTTGTGCACGGTTAATTTATTTAGCGGAGAATGCGAATTTTTGAAAATCGGAGCCTCCACCACCTTTTTGCGGAAAAATGACTGGGTGGAGTCTATTGTTTCCACCAGCACGCCCATGGGCATTCTGGAGGAGATTGACCTGGAATGCACCAGAAAACAGCTGGAGCCGGGAGACTTCATTGTAATGGTGTCCGACGGCGTTCTGGACGCTCTGCCGCCCACAGAATCAGAGGAAATCATGAAAGAACTGATCCGCAGCCAGGAAACCGCCAGTGCGGGTGAAATGGCAAAGAATCTTCTGCAGCAGGTCCTGAACCGGGGCGAAAGCAGGGCTGTGGATGATATGACGGTTCTGGTCGGCGGCTTCTGGGAGCGATAGCCCCTTGATCTCTGTATGCAGGGGTATCGCTGGTTCTTCTGCCTCGGCACTCTGCAGAAGCGAAGCTCATTGGCTTTTGCGGTTTGATGAATGAGAAAACAGGCGACAGCCGCAGAGGCCGAAGAACAGAGTCCCGGTGACGATAGCGAGGCTTCCGTCGGGAGGGCTGCGCCAGCTGCCGCCACCGAGCGTCTGTCTGAGCCGGAGGCACAGAGAACATCTGGCATTGGGGAATGTGAGCTGCGTATGCAGTGGAAAGTGCCGAAGGCACGTTTTGCGAATGGCGCGAGGGAACTGTGTTATGATCCAGCGGCGCGCGGCCCGAGCAGGAAACGCAGCGTGTCCCGGGATCTGTCTTCGGCCCCTGGGGCGTCCGCCTGATATCTCAGAATTCAGCACTGCCGCAAAGCCGAACTGTCCTGAGCGGCATCTTTTTTCCCCCACCCCTTGCTTTTTCCTCCGGGATTCATTATAGTAAGGATAATTGCTCACGCAAAACCTGAAATGTATAAAGCGTGCCGCATGTCACAGGTCATAAGTCAGAGATCGGAGATCGGAGATCAGAGATCAGAGATCAGAGATCAGAGGTCAGAGGAAAGAGGAAAGCCGGGAGCAGTACAGATGGAAAAAGTATTTGAGACAATAGAGGCCTGCCAGATGCTGGAGGCAGGCGATCAGATTACGGCAGGCGTATCGGGAGGCGCAGATTCGGTATGCCTCCTTTTTGTGTTGAAACAGTACCTGGAGCTTCATAAAGAGCTGGAGATCCGCCTGCAGGCCGTTCATGTGGAGCATGGAATCCGGGGCGGGGACAGTCTGGCAGACGCAGAATTTGTGAGGGAGCTCTGTGAAAGCTGGAATATCCCCTTTCTGTGTGTGTCCTGTGACGTGCCTGCTCTGGCTGCCAGGGAAAAGATGACGCTGGAGGAGGCAGGGAGACAGGCGCGGTATGCCGCTTTTTCAGAGGCGGCAGGGGAAAAGGGAAAGATCGCGGTGGCTCACAATGCAGGGGACCAGGCGGAAACGATCCTCTGGAATCTGGCGAGAGGGAGCGGAATTGCGGGACTGTGCGGAATGCGTCCGGTTCGGGGCAGAATCCTCCGTCCTCTGCTGTATGTGACCAGAGAAGAAATCGAGGCATATCTTCGGGAAAATGGGATATCATGGAGGATAGACAGAACAAATGCTTCCCTGGACTATACCAGAAACCGGTTGCGCCATCAGGTGATTCCGGCTCTGACCGGGGCAAATGCCCAGGCGGTCCGTCATATCGGAGAGGCCGGGGAACGGCTGGATCAGATCTTCTGTTATTTAGCCGGTCAGGGAAAAAAATGGCTGGATGAAAACGAATCCTCAGGGAAAGCGTACGCTCCGGAGAAAAACGAACCCTCAGGGAAAACGGAAGCTCCGGAGAAAAAGGAATCCTCAGGAAAAACGGACGCTTTACAGAAAGAAGAAACGCCACGGGAAATTGCGTTTCCGGTGAAAAAGTTCCGTGAAGCCGATCCGGTGCTTCAGGATTTTATTTTGCAGGAGGCATTGGAGAGACTGGGAGCCGGCAGGAAAAACCTTCAGGCTGTTCATCTGGAGAGCATGAAGGCGCTGGCGGCGCGTCAGTCGGGAAAGAGACTGGAAAACCTTCCCGGGAATCTGGAAGCCCTGATCCTGGGAGAACGGTATGTCCTGCACAGCAGAAAAAAAACGGAAAAAGAACCGGAAAAGGAGCCGGAAAAGGAGCCGGGAGTACTTACGCTTTCGGTGCCGGGGGAGGTCCGATACGGAAATTATGTGGTGAAAACCCTTCTGGAATCGGCAAAAAATGAAATAATTCCAGAAAAGAAGTATACGAAATGGTTTGATTATGATACAATAAAAGATACGATTCAATTGCGAAACCGCAGACCGGGGGACTATCTGACCATAGCTCCGGACTGCAGAAGAAAAAAATTAAAGCAATATTTTATTGATGAGAAGATCCCCCTGGAGCAGAGAAGCCAGACAGTGCTTCTGGCATCGGGAAGCCAGATTCTCTGGGTGATCGGAGGGAGAATCAGCGAATCGTTTAAGGTAACCAGTCATACGAAAAATATTTTAAAGGTACAAATCCGGGAGGTAGAGCATGGAAGATAAGATTCGTGTATTACTCAGCGAAGAAGAGGTAGACAGGAAAATTGCCGAGCTTGGGAAGAAAATCAGTGAGGACTATGCGGGAGAGTCTGTTCATCTGATCTGTGTGTTAAAGGGCGGCGTGTTTTTTACCTGCGAGCTGGCAAAGCGGATCACGGTTCCGGTGTCTCTGGACTTCATGTCCGTGAGCAGCTACGGGGCAGATACGAAATCCAGCGGCGTTGTGAAAATTGTAAAGGATCTGGATGAACCGCTGGAAGGGAAAAATGTGCTGATTGTGGAGGATATTATCGACTCCGGACGCACCCTCAGCTATCTGATTCAGATTCTGAAGGAGAGAAAGCCCAAGAGCATGGCACTGTGTACCCTGCTGGATAAGCCGGAGCGCCGGGTGACGGAGGTCAAGGTGGATTATGTGGGCTTTAATATTCCCGATGAATTTGTAGTCGGCTATGGCCTGGACTATGCGCAGAAGTACCGCAATCTTCCGTTTATCGGAGTTGTTGAGGTCGAATAATTACGAGCCGGAGCGGCAGAAAAAGAGAACCGCCGGGCAGAGAAAGGGGATTACAATTGAACAGGAACTCGAAAAATCTGAGTGCTTACCTGATGGCAGGCCTTGTGATTATACTGCTGTATCTGGTCTTTAAAAATGGATTTACACCCAGAGAAGCATACAGCTACAATGATTTTGTGAAAGCCGTGGAGGCGGAGATGGTGACGAAGGTTGACATCCATCCCAATGCCCAGGTGCCCACCGGACGTCTGCTGGTTTACATGAAGGACGGAACGATCAAGACGGTCAATGTTTCCGATGTAAAGGAAGCAGAACAGTGGCTGAATGCCAGAGATATTACCAACTATCGCTATGACATCGAAAAAGAAAGTATTTTTCTGACGACGGTTCTGCCCATTCTTCTGATGGGGATGCTGTTTGTAGCCATGTTTGCGTTTATGAACCGGCAGGCTGCCGGCGGCGGAAATAATAAAATGATGAATTTCGGCAAGAGCCGGGCCGTCATGATGAATCCTAATTCCAAAAAGGTCACCTTTAAGGATGTGGCAGGTCTTCAGGAAGAGAAGGAAGATCTACAGGAGATTGTGGATTTTCTGAAAAATCCGAAAAAATATCTGCAGGTCGGAGCCAGGATTCCAAAGGGCGTGCTGCTGGTGGGCCCTCCGGGAACCGGCAAGACCCTTCTGGCCAAGGCAGTGGCCGGAGAAGCAGGTGTTCCGTTTTTCAGTATTTCCGGTTCTGATTTTGTTGAGATGTTTGTGGGTGTGGGAGCCTCCCGTGTCCGTGACCTTTTTGCGGAGGCAAAGAAGAATGCCCCCTGTATTATTTTTATTGATGAGATCGATGCGGTTGCCAGAAGAAGAGGAACCGGTATGGGCGGCGGACATGATGAGCGGGAGCAGACCCTGAACCAGCTGCTGGTTGAGATGGACGGCTTCGGCTTTAATGAGGGCATCATTGTTATGTCTGCCACCAACCGGGTGGATATTCTGGATCCGGCCATTCTCCGGCCGGGACGGTTTGACCGGAAGGTAGGCGTTGGGAAACCGGATATCCGGGGCAGAGAGGAGATCCTGCGGGTGCACGCCAAGGGCAAGCCCCTGGGGGATGATGTGGACCTGAAGCAGATTGCCCAGACCACCGCCGGATTTACGGGAGCCGATCTGGAGAACCTGATGAACGAGGCGGCCATCTATGCGGCCAAGGACGGCAGGAGCTATGTGATTCAGAAGGACATCAACCGTTCCTTTGTCAAGGTCGGCATCGGCGCTGAGAAGCGGAGCAAGATCATTTCCGAAAAGGAGAAAAAGATTACGGCCTATCATGAGGCGGGACACGCGATTCTGTTCCATGTGCTGCCGGATGTGGGACCTGTGCATACGATTTCCATTATCCCCACGGGAATGGGAGCCGCAGGCTATACCATGCCGCTGCCGGAAAAGGATGAGATGTTCAATACCAGAAACCAGATGCTGCAGAATATTGAGGTCTCCTTCGGAGGCCGGGTGGCAGAGGAGCTGATTTTCGGGGATGTGACCACCGGGGCTTCTCAGGATATCAAGCAGGCCACCGGACTTGCCCGGGCTATGGTGACCAAGTACGGCATGTCTGAAAAAGTGGGAATGATCCATTACGGCAGCGATGACGATGAAGTTTTCATCGGGCGGGATCTGGCTCACACCCGGGGATTCGGTGAGGAAACCCAGAATCTCATCGACGAGGAGGTAAAGCGGATTATCGATCAGGCTTACGCGGATGCGAAGGCCTGCATTCAGGCTCATATGGATGTGCTTCACAAATGTGCGGCTCTTCTGGTGGAGAAGGAAAAGGTCGAAAGAGATGAGTTTGAAGCCCTTTTTGTAGAAAATGCATAAAATGAAAATGAAAATTTAGTGAAGTTTATGCACACTTAAATGGGGGGCGATGCTATAATAATCATCGTAAAACCCCCCCAATACATTATATAGTTTTTGCTACACCCCATAAGAGAAATACCTTCTCCGAAAGAAAGGCAGCCGTTTACGGCCTGCCTTTTTTTCATGCAATGTAACTGAAAAGCCGGCGTCCCTGGTGTTTCCTGTAAATCCGGGGTTGTACGTTTTCGGCAGATGGTATAAAATGATCTTGGGGTCAAAAGATGCCATACGGATTGTTCCGTGCTTCGCACTCCCACAATCCTGCCCAATATTCGGATATCGTGGGACGTTCGTCCCACTTTTATCCTCATATTGGGGCGGGTCAATCAGTTATAAAACCACTTATGCGCAAGCGCATCGTGGTTTATGTCTATGGGTCCCGCAAAACATGAGCAAGCAGCCATTTTTCGCAGAAAAATGAGCGGATTGCGAATGTTTTCGTCGATTTTGGAAGTGCGCAGCACGGAAAAGTCGACGGAAGGCTCATTTGTCGGGCAACTCATAAAATAAAAAAAGGAGAAAGGAAAGGAGCATTTTATGAATCCAGCAAGTATAGACTATCTGCAGAAGGTGCAGAAATATGTCATGCAGATGCGGCCGGTATTCCAGCCAAATGCACTTTTCAGCGACGAGACAGAGAATTATGTCAGCCCCATGGAGCCTAAGCCCGGCGAGACAGTGACGATCCGGTTTCGGGCGGGAAAGAATAATGTTGATGCGGTGTATCTGATCAGTGGGTCCAGCAGACTGCGTATGGAGTATGAGAAGACCCGGGGACGTTTTGATTATTTTCAGATTCAGATCCCTATGAATACGGAGATTTTCCGTTATTATTTCGAAGTCCGCGCAGGAAAGATCCGCTGCTTTTATAATAAGCGGGGAATGTCCAGGGATTTGCAGGAATATTACAGCTTTGCCATTGCGCCGGGATTCTCCACACCGGACTGGGCCAAAGGTGCCGTGATGTATCAGATTTTTACGGATCGGTTTTATAACGGGGACCCGGGAAATGATGTGGAGGACCGGGAGTATTGTTATATTCACGACTATGTGAGAAAAGTGAAGGACTGGGACAAATGTCCGGAATATATGGGAATCCGGGAATTTTACGGAGGAGATTTGCAGGGGGTTCTGGAGAAGCTGGATTATCTGCAGGATCTGGGCGTGGATGTGATTTATTTTAATCCGATTTTTGTATCCCCCTCCAATCATAAGTATGATATTCAGGATTATGACTATGTGGATCCTCATTTCGGGAGGATTGTGAAAGATAACGGAGAGCTGCTGCGGGAGGGAGATAAGGAGAACAGCCATGCCACCCGTTTTATCTGCCGGGTGACGGATCCGGAAAATCTGGAGGCCAGCAATCAGCTTCTGATCCGTCTGGTGGAGGCTGCTCACAAGCGGGGGATGAAGGTGATTCTGGACGGTGTCTTCAATCACTGCGGCTCCTTCAATAAATGGCTGGATCGGGAACGGATTTATGAAAAGGAACAGGGCTATGAGAAGGGCGCCTATATTTCCGCGGACAGCCCTTACCGCAGCTTTTTCAAATTCAACAATGAGCACGACTGGCCCTACAATCCCTACTACGATGGCTGGTGGGGACATGACACCCTTCCCAAGCTGGCATATGAGCATTCGTCCAAGCTTGTGGAGTACATCATGGAAATCGGGAAAAAGTGGGTGTCTCCGCCTTACAACCTGGATGGCTGGCGGCTGGACGTGGCTGCGGATCTGGGATTTTCCAATGAATATAACCACAAGTTCTGGAAGGAATTCCGAAGGGTGGTAAAGGAAGCCAATCCCAATGCCATTATTCTGGCAGAGCATTACGGAGAGGCCTGCTCCTGGCTTCAGGGGGACGAGTGGGATACCGTGATGAATTACGATGCGTTTATGGAGCCGCTGACCTGGTTTTTTACCGGTATGGAAAAGCACAGCGATGAATACAGTGAAAGGCTTCTTGGAAATCATGAGACCTTTATCGGAGCCATGAGCCATCATATGTCCAGCTTTATGGCGCCGTCCCTGCAGACAGCCATGAATGAGCTGTCGAACCATGACCATTCCCGTTTTCTGACCAGAACCAATCACAAGGTTGGCCGGGTGGCGGAGCTGGGCCATGCAGCGGCATCGGAGGGTGTGGATGTGGATGTGATGCGCGAGGCGGTGATGATGCAGATGACCTGGCCGGGCGCTCCCACCATTTATTACGGAGATGAAGCCGGCGTGTGCGGTTTCACGGACCCGGACAACCGCCGAACCTATCCCTGGGGCCATGAGAATCAGGAGCTTATTTCCTATCATCGGGAAATGATCCGCGTGCACAAGCAGAATCCGGTTCTGATCCACGGCTCTCTGCGCTTTCTTTACGGAGAACGCCACTGCATTGCCTATGCGCGCTTTTCGGAAGAGGATCAGATCCTTGTGGTTTTCAACAACAGTGATGAGACGAAGCATCTGGTGATCCCGGTGTGGCCTGCGGGAGTGGAACGGGGCGCTGTCCTGAAATCTCTGATTCGGACAGACCGCAGCGGTTACAGCCTGTCGGGTGAGGAATATCCGGTGGCTGCCAGTGAATTGGAGATCGATATGGGACCCAGGATGGGAATTGTTCTGAAAAAAGTATGATCCGGACCCGGCGGGCAGACGATCGGATGGAATTTGCCGGACGGAAGAAAGCACAGCTGCCGCAGAGGGACAGAGTCCTTTGCGGCAGCTTTTTCAGTAAGGGAGAGAAAAATGAAAAATTCATCATTTATTCAGGTTATGCTCAGGCGAATGCTTCTGCAGCTCGGGCTGCTGCTTTTGATTCTGGCGGCGGTTCTGGGAACCTCTTACGGGATGATGCGGGATGAGATGCATGGCGCACTCCGGAGTATGGTGGATATTTACGGGAACAACCTGACCTACCAGATTAACAAGATGGATAATTTGATCCTGAATCTGGTTTATAAAAATGATACGCTTTCTCTGCTGGAAAGCGACGATGAGAGTGTCCGTTACCATGCTTCCATGGAGCTGCGCACAGAGCTGGACAACCTTCTGATGGAGGATGCGGGAGCAGATATGCTGGTGATTGCCGGGAAGGAGCATGGCATTACCCTGGACGTTCCCAGATCCGGCATGACTTTTCCGGAAAAGGAGGCCCTGCGCAGCTATACCGGGAAGCTTCTGGAGCAGGATTACGGCAATAACTGGGCTTTTGTCAGTCTTTCCGGGAAAACCTATCTCTACCGGGATATCCGCAGCGAGGACTGGGTTGTGGCCGTCTACCTTTCCACGGAGAACTGGATGAGTGCGGTGACACAGGAGGTGGCGGGAATGACTTTTGTGGCAGCGGACTGGGAAGAGAGGATCTGGGCAGTTCAGGGAAAGGAGTTCTTTTCCTGGACTGCGGGAAGCCCTCTTTCCGGGATTTCGGAGAAGGGACGATTCCGGGAGAGCTGTGCCATGGGAGATGGCAGAATCACGCTGTATGCCTATCAGGATCTGAGCAATATCTGGGGACAGGTTCGTCTGGGAATGGTTCTGGTTGTGGGGGTCATTCTGACCATGGTTCTGTTTATGGCCTGGTCAGTGATTACCTTCCGCAGGGAGGTACTGGCGCCTGTTCATGATATGGTCCGGAGCATGGAGCAGATTAAGCAGGGAGACTATGATGCCAGGCTGGAAAGAAGCTACCGCTATATGGAATTCAACCTGTCCGGGATACCTTTAACCGGCTGATGAATGAAATTCTGGGCCTGAAGATCGCCTCCTATGAAAAGCAGATTGCCCTGAGTGAGACGGAGCTGCGCTGTATCCGGCTCCAGATCCGGCCCCATTTTTTCCTGAATGCCATGACCACCATTTCCAGCCTGAGCATGCAGGGCAAAAATACGGAGATTCAGCAGTATATTGACGCGCTGTCGAAAAATATCCGGTACCTGTTCCGGGCGGGGCTTCACACGGTGCCGCTGCGGGAGGAGATTCAGCATGTGGAGAATTATTTTGAAATGCAGGATCTGAAGTATCCGGGAAGCGTCTTCTATTTCATCGATATGCCGGAGGAGCTGGGCGGCTGGCAGATTCCCCAGATGCTGATTCATACGATTATTGAGAATGAATACAAATACGCAGTGGCTATCGGTTCCATGCTGACAATTCTGATCCGCATCGGGGTTCAGGAAAAAGACGGGGAGAAGCTGCTGGTGATTGAGATCGAGGATGACGGGAAGGGGTATCCTCAGGAGGTTCTGGATTATATGCGAAGGGAGGAACTGCCTGCCTCAGGAACCGGCGAGCGGGTGGGCCTTCGCAGTATCCGGCAGATGCTGGAAATCATGTATGACCGGAAGGATTTGTTTACGATTTCCAATGTGTCTCCCCATGGCTGCTTTAACCACATGATAATCCCCGAAAAACCCCTTCATGTTGTGGATGAAGGAGTCCCCAATCAGAATCCCTGTGGATAAAGGAGAAAGATTATGCAGGTACTTATCGTAGATGATGATCTGGCGACGCTGGATGTGATCGAAAAATCAGTTTGCTGGGAGAGCCTGGGAATTGACCGGGTGTGGACGGCCTACAATATTTCCAGGGCAAAGGAGATTCTGGAAGGGCAGGATATGGATGTGATTATCAGCGATATTGAAATGCCCATGGGAAGCGGCCTGGAGCTGCTGACCTGGTATCGGGAGAAGCAGCTGGAGGGAGAATTTTTATTTCTGACCTGCCATGAAAATTTCCATTATGCTTCCAGTGCTCTGAAAATGCATGTGGCGGAATACCTGACCAAGCCTTTTGACATCGAGACCATGGAGACCACCCTGAAAAAGGTCATTTACAACCTGGAAAAAAAGAGGCAGGTCCGGCAGAAAAGCGAATATGGCGAGTGGGTTATGAAAAACCGGCGGCAGGTTCAGATTTCCTTCTGGAGGCGTCTGCTGGAAGGCAAAATCAGTCCGGAGCAGATTCCCGGAGAAATGGCGGGGCGGCAGATGGGGCTGGATGCGGACGGCCTGTGCCGGCTGGTGCTTTCACGGATTACGGAGCAGGATTTTGACGGCAGAGAAATGGATCAGAGCCTGTATGAGTTTATTCTGGAAAACATTCATTCCGAAATTCTCTGCGGTACGCCGGAGAATGACCGGGTGATCTGCTGGCAGTATGGAAGCTACCGGATGGTTGCCACGGTCTGTGATGAGGAGCCGGAGGAGGAGATCCTGAAAAAATGCGGGGTTCTCATTGAGAGCTGCGGGACCTATGGGCGGGCGGCTATCACCTGCTGTGTCAGCAATCCCTGCAGGATCCGGGAACTTTACGGGAAATTCTGCCGGAACCGTCAGCTTTTTACAGAAAATGTGGCCTATTACGGGAAAGCATTTTCCGAGAACCAGGTCAGCCTCCATCGGAAGGAGGCCATCTCTGTCCTGGAGCTGGAGCGGCTGGCGCAGCTCCTGAACGAAAAGGATAAAAGCGGATTTCTGAATGAGCTGAAGGGAAAGCTGGGAGAAAAGGCCCGGGAGAAAAGTCTCACGGAACAGGCTCTTCGCACGGTGAAGCAGGAAATTAACCAGGCAGTGTATGCCTATCTGGCAAAGTCCGGGGTTCAGGCTTCCAGCTTCCTGAGTGATGAACTGTCGGTTTCCATGGAAGAAAAAGCGTCTCTGTCTGTGATTGATATGATGCGTTATGTCAATTATCTGCTGGAAAAGTCCTTCTCCTACATAGAAGAGGTTCAGAAATCCGCCACTCTTATCGATGAAATTCAGGAATATATCCGGGCCCATTACCAGGAAAATATCGGCAGGAATGAAATCGCGGCGGCCTTTTTCCTGGCGCCGGAATATCTGGCCAGAATGTATAAGAAGAAAACCGGCGTGTTTCTGAAGGATTCCATCAATGAATACCGGATGGAACGCGCCAGGGAACTTCTGGGGAATGAGAGGATGAGAGTCAGCGATGTGGCGGCGGCGGTGGGATATGACAATTTTTCGTATTTTTCCACTTTATTTAAACGCTATACCGGCATGACACCCAATGAATTCCGAAAAGCAGCGCTGGCGAAGCGTTCCTAGAGGAGTGAAGTCTTTTTTTTAAAAGAAAAGCTCTTCTTTTTGAAAGAAGTATAGCAGGGCTTCTGCTATACTTTTTTCATGAAAAGGAACCGTTCCGGCTGCAGACTTCTGACTCCTCATTACCGGCTGCACCGGACGCCATCGCACAAAGGGAGGTATATTTTTATGAAACAGAAAAAAGTACTGGCAGCGCTTCTGACAGCGTCCATGGCCCTCGGGATGATTCCGGCCGCCGCCATCACGGCAGCAGCGGAGGAGTATGATCAGGTCGTATATGCCTACGCAACCTTTAACAACATTCCCACAGAAGAGGATCTGGATGTGGTGGAGGAAGCGATCAATGAGATTACCCGGGAAAAAATCGGCGCGGAAATCACATTGAAGCCCATCGGAATCGCGGATTACAGCAGTTCCATCAGCCTGTCCCTGCAGGCCGGCGAGAAAATTGATGTTTTCGAAAGTCTGGGAAATTTCAACAACTGTGTGGCCACCGGCATGACCTATGATCTGACGGATCTTCTGGACACCTGTGCTCCGGAGACCAAGGAGCTGATGGGAGAAGCATGGCTGGAGGCCTGCTCGCAGGAAGGACGGATTTACGGTCTGCCTACCTATAAGCCCGTGGCTCTGACTCCCATGGTGATTTACCGGAAAGATATCGCGGAAGAGCTGGGACTGGATATGAGCGCTGTGAATTCTGCAGAAGATCTGACGGATATTTTGCGGGCTGTAAAGGAAGCCAAGCCGGAAATGACCCCTATGGCTCCGGTTCAGACAGGAACCCTGGGGCTTCAGATGACTCTGGGAGATATTGACTGGCTGACTGATGATTATAACGAGCCGAAGGGTGTGCTGATTAATGATGATACCACCGTCAGCGATCTGTATTCCACTGACCTGTTTAAGGAGAAATGTGAACTGGCCAGACTCTGGTACAATGAAGGGCTGGTAATGCAGGATGCGGCCACAACCACCAGCATGGCCGGTGAGCTTATGAGCTCCGGCAATTATTTCTGCTACGTTGCTTCCTACAGCTATCCGGAAGAAGATACTGCAGCCTCCCTGCAGGCTCAGTGCGGCAATTATTCTACTGGCGCGAAGATGATCGGTGAGGCGTACTTAAGCACCGGTGATATTAACGCCGTAAGCTGGATGGTGGCTTCCAATACCAAGGTTCCGGAAGCAGCCCTGAAATTCCTGAACCTGACCTTTACCGATGAAGATGTATGCAACCTTCTGATCAACGGAATTGAAGGCAGAGATTATGTGAAGAATGAAGACGGAACCATTTCCTATCCGGAAGGAGAAGACGCGGCAACCGTTCCCTATACCGCACAGCTGAGCTGCGGAACCCTGGGCAACTTCTTTATCATGTATCAGCCGGCAGGAACCAATCCGGAGTCTCTGGAGTGGGAGCTGGAGCAGAACAAGAGTGCCAAAACTTCCGTAGCCATGGGCTTCACCTTTGATTCCAGCAAGCTGAAAACTCAGTATACGGCAGTCTCCAATGTGATTCAGCAGTATCTGCCCGGTCTGCAGTGCGGCAGCGTGGATCCGGAAACAGAGATTCCGAAATTCGTGGATGCTCTGAACAATGCAGGCTTCCAGGATATTATCAGTGCAAAACAGGAACAGCTGGATGCCTGGATGGCACAGCAGTAACAGAAACAGCTGCAGAACCGATGGCCCTGTCCGGAAGGATGGGGCCATAAAAATAAAAGGAACGGTTGTAACTGTTCAAGGAGGGAGAAAAGGTTGAAGACAAAAAAGAAAAAAGCAGGTTTTTCCAAAAGTGCACCGTTTTTCCTGATTGCACTGCCGGGAATTCTTTATATCCTCATCAATAATTACATACCGATGTTCGGCATTTTCCTGGCCTTTAAGGATTACAATTTCATGAAGGGCGTGTTTGGCAGCGACTGGTGCGGCTTTGCCAATTTCAAGTTTCTGTTCAGCACCAATTCGGCCTGGATTATGACCAGGAACACGATTCTGTATAACCTGGCATTTATTGTACTGGGAACGGTTATGGCAATTTTTGTGGCAGTCATGATGTGTGAGCTGGGCAAGCGCACCCGGGTGAAATTTTTTCAGGCGGCCCTGCTTCTGCCGAATCTGTTAAGCTGGGTTGTCATCGGATTTGTGGCCTATGCCTTTTTGAATGCCGATACCGGATTCATCAACAAGACCATTCTGGCAGGCCTGGGGATCAGCCCGATATCCTGGTATACCACAAAAAATGCCTGGCCGCCCATTTTGATTATTGTATACCTGTGGAAAAATATGGGATATCAGTCCATTATTTACATGGCGGCGATTTCCGGAATTGATAAATCCCTGTATGAAGCGGCTGCCCTGGACGGTGCCACAAAGCTTCAGCAGATTTTCAAAGTGACGCTGCCCATGCTGCGTTCCACCGTGACCATTCTGACCCTGATGTCCATCGGACGTATTTTCTTCTCGGACTTCGGACTGTTCTATCAGGTTCCCCAGAATTCCGGCGCGCTGTATGATGTGACGCAGACCATCGATACCTATGTTTACCGCGGTCTGATGGAGCTGAATGATGTTGGTATGTCGGCAGCAGCCGGGCTGTACCAGTCTCTGGTAGGCTTCATTCTTGTACTGGCTGCCAACGGCATTGTACGAAAAGTGGATGCGGATAACGCACTGTTCTAGGAGGGAAAGGATATGACAGAAAGTAAAACATTTAACCGGGCGGCGACGGTTATTCTGACGATTCTGGTCGTGGTTACGCTGCTGCCGATTCTTCTGATTGTCATTGCATCCTTTACGGACGAGTCGGCACTGATCCGCAACGGATACTCGTATCTTCCGGAAAAATGGAGCTTTGACGCCTATTATTATATGATCAAGCAGGGGGCTGTCATTGTGCGGGCCTATGGTGTATCCTTCCTGGTGACTGTAGTCGGAACGGTGTCCAGCGTTCTGCTCACCACCATGCTGGCCTATCCCATGTCCAGAAAAGCTTTCCGTTACCGGAATGCCCTGACGTTTTTCGTCTTTTTTACCATGCTGTTCAACGGCGGAATCGTTCCGTCCTACATCATGTGGACAAGATTCTTCCACATCAAAAATACCATCTGGGCGCTGCTGCTTCCCAACTATCTGGTTACGGCGTTCAACGTGATTCTGGTTAAGAATTACTATTCCAACAGCATTCCGGATTCCCTGATTGAAGCGGCACAGATCGACGGTGCCGGGGAATTTACGATTTTTTCCAAAATCATGCTGCCCCTGGCGGTGCCTACCGTGGCCACCATCAGCCTGTTTACGGGGCTGTGCTACTGGAACGACTGGACCAACGGTCTGTATTATGTGGACAATGAAAAATATTACAGTATTCAGCTGCTGCTGATCAAGATTATGAACAATATTCAGGCTCTGAAGAGCAATTCCAATGCGGCGCTGCTGGGAACCGGCAAGGTGGAGCTGCCGGGTACCTCTGTGCGGATGGCCATGGCCTTTATCGGAATCCTTCCGATTCTGCTGGTATACCCCTTTGTACAGAAATACCTTGTGAAAGGTGTGGTTGTCGGCGCAGTTAAGGGATAATAAGGGATAAAAAGAATAACGAGAAACAGGAGGTCAAAAATTATGGCGACTGGTGTGTTTGATTTTCATTCGGAGTGTCTGCAGAGATGCGTTTCCTTTCGGATTCTGCTGCCCAACGATGCACCCGTGATGATCAGAGAGGGAAATCCTCACTATAAAAGGCCGATGAAAACGCTGTATCTTCTCCACGGCTATTCCGGAACGAATACGGATTGGCTGCTGAATTCCATGATCTGGGATTTTTCCGCGAGATATAACCTGTGTGTGGTTTTTCCGTCCGGGGACAACAGCTTTTATCTGGATGGAAAGGAAACCGGGCGGCAGTATGCCACTTATGTGGGAAAGGAACTGGTGGATTATACCCGGAAAACCTTCGGACTGTCGGAAAAACGGGAGGATACCTTTATCGGCGGGCTTTCCATGGGCGGTTTTGGAGCGATCCATACCGGACTGCAGTTCTCCGAAACCTTTTCCAAAATCGTGGCGCTGTCTTCTGCGCTCATTGTATACAATGTGGAAAAAATGAAACCGGGAACGGAAGACGGCATCGCAAATTATGAATATTACCGACTGATGTTCGGAGATCCGGAAAAAGTCGCGGAAAGCCGGAATAACCCGGAGACACTGGTGAAGGAGATCCTGAAAGAGGGAAAAGAAATGCCGGAATTTTATCTGGCTGTGGGAACCGAGGATTTCCTGTATGAGGAGAATCAGATTTTCCGTAGGTTCCTGAAGGAAGAAAAGGTGCCTTTCGTTTATCACGAAGGGCCGGGAGCGCATGATTACGGCTTCTGGAATCAGCATCTGGAACCGGCCATTCAGTGGCTTCTTGCGGAAGGGGAAAAACCCCTTTGTCCGAAACAGAAAAAGGAGAAAGCGGAATGAAGATCAGAGAAGTCATTGAGCGGGTGCTGGAATATCATCCGAAATTTCCGGAGGATTACCAGGGATGCGACAACTATAAATGCGGGGATCCGGAGGCGGAATGCACCGGTATTGTGACAGCGCTTGTGCCGACTGTCGAGGTAATCCGAAAGGCCATTGAGGTGGGAGCCAATCTGCTGTTTGTTCACGAACCCTCATTTTATTCCACGCCGGATTATCCGGACTGGCGGGCGGATTTCCGAAATGAGGTTTATGAAGAAAAAAGAAAACTGCTGGATGAGCACGGCATTGTGATCTGGCGGGATCATGACCATATGCATGCCCACCAGCCCGACAGTATTTTTACCGGAGTGACGAAATATCTGGGCTGGGAAGCATATGCGGAAGGCAAAATCGGCATGTTTACCTACAAATACCGTCTGCCGGAATGCACGGTGGAGGAACTGAAACAGGAACTGATCGATAAACTGCACTTAAACGGCCTGCGTTATATGGGGGATCCGAAAGCGAAAATCAGCCGGGTAGGGATTGTGGGGCATTTGTGCCCGAACGCGTTCGGAACAGATCATGTGGATGAGAACGGCTATTTCGTGGAATACGCAACCGAGGTGACCAGAGCGCTTGAGCAGGAACTGGATGCCATTATTCCGGGAGAAATCATTGAATGGACGACGCTGTCCTATCTGCGGGACGCGATCCAGCTGGGCAAAAACAAAGCAATGTTTAATATCGGACATTTCAGCATGGAGGAGCTTGGAATGCGGTATGCCCAGGACTGGATCACGGAACTGACAGAAGGACAGGTTCCGGTAACCTATGTTCCCAGCGGAGACATGTATCAATATTAAGATGCAGGATTGTGGGAGTGCGAAGCACGGAACAATCGACGGGAGGCTCATTTGTCGGGTAACCCATATGATGAGCCGTCGATTTTTCCGTGCTGTGTTTTCGGAAAAATATCTTTCGAGTGAGTTTGCAAATCCCAGGGAAATGGTGTATACTGAAAACAAAATTTCTCATATCATTTGAAAAAGGCGTCTGACCGGGATTTTAGAACTGTTCAGGAGTTCTGCAGGAAAGCTGGATAAGGAAACGGATGATACCGGAGAGGCGGAGAACATCTGCTTTGTCCGGCTTTTCTTATTGTATACAAAATGTCCGGCGGGATATGAGCAATTGGGAACAAACCCATTGGTATAATTGATTTTTATGGGTCTGTAAATCGTATCTGCGAAGGTACGGGCAGATTGGTTATGAAAAAGTAAGGAGAGGCAGATGGAAGTTACAATTAAGGAGATCGCGGCCGATGCCCGTGTGTCGGTTTCAACGGTTTCCAGAGTGATGAATGGATCGAAAACCGTCAGTGATGAGTTGAAGCGTCGGGTGATGGCGAGCATTGAAAAATACGATTACAGACCCAGCGCGGCGGCGCGGAGTCTGGTGACCAAATCCACGTCACTGGTGGCGATTATGGTGGCGGATCTGGGAAATCCTGTAATGACGCGGCAGTTGAAGCGCATCAATGAAATGTGTATGAAGAATAATAAAGTTGTAGTGGTCAGTGATTATGAGTTTGATAATGACAAGGCACTGCTTTTACTGGACAAGATGCTGGAGCATAACCTGGATGGACTGATTTTTCAGGGAGTCCAGCTTACGGAGGCCATCCTGGAAAAGCTTCGGAAGTTTCCGTGTCCGGTGGTACTGGGGTGCCAGGGCGTGATGGAGGAACCGCATCCCTTTACAACAGTGTCTATTGACAGCTATCAGGCCGAATGGGATGTGGCGGAGTTCCTTATGAGCGAGGGGCACAGGCGGATCGCCTATATCGGAGCCGGAAATGAGGATTATACCAATGGCTACCTGCGGCTGAAGGGAGTTCGGGAGGCTCTGGAAAATGCGGGACTGGCGCTGCCGGAATCCTATGTCTTCCAGGGAGAATTTACCACAGAAACCGGGATGCGGGGGATGCAGCAGATCTATGAAAACAATATCGAGCTTCCCACAGCAGTGATTGCGGGATCTGACATGGTTGCCATCGGGATTATCCGGTATCTGAAAGCTCAGGGACTGCGGGTGCCGGAGGATATTTCCGTTTTTGGATTTGATGATTCGGTCTCTGAATTCTATGATCCTTCGCTGTCAACGGTACGGTCTCTGGATGAAGGGCAGATTTTCTACGATGCGCTGTTTGGAGAGAGAGCGAAAGAAAAAACCTGGTTCTATCTGCCTTACCAGTTGGTTCGCAGAGGTTCCACAAGGAGAATCAATCCCGAGTGAAGCCCGGGATTGGGGAAGTAACGGAAAAAGGTTTCGTCAGGGATGCTGCCCGAAAGGGCAGCATCTTTTTTTAAAAAAATCACAGGAGCCGTTCAGAGCCAACCTCTCAGAGCCGAATCCCGCACCAGATTCGCAAGAAAATCCTGAAAGGAAAACCTTTTCCTTACTTGAGCAAGTAATTGTGTACAAAAATAAAAGTTCAAATTTGTTGAAAATAAACGAAGTGACGGAAAAATACGAAAATACAGTTGAAATGTTTGGAGGACTGTGGTAGTATCATCAACAGAACAGGAAAACGTTATCACAGAAGGGAGACGGAGATGCAATGGAAGTTACGATTAAGGATATTGCGGCAGATGCTCAGGTTTCCGTCTCCACCGTTTCCCGAGTGATCAATGGTTCCAAAACGGTCAGCGAAGAGCTGCGATTTCGGGTGATGGCGAGCATTGAAAAGTTTCATTTCCGGCCCAATGCGGCGGCCAGGAGCCTGGTTACGAAAAATACCTTCCTGGTGGCAGTGCTGGAAGCAGACCTGCGCAATCCGATCACGGCCATTCACTTAAAGCAGATCAGCGATGTCTGCATGCGGAATAATAAGATTGTGATTGCCTGTGATTATGACTTTGACAATGAGAAAGCCCTGGTTCTTCTGGACCGGATGCTGGAGCGGAATATAGACGGTCTGATTTTCCAGGGGGTTCATCTGACTGACCAGCTGATGGAAAAGCTCCGGCAGTTTCCATGCCCGGTGGTGCTGGGAAATCAGGGACCGGAAAACGGAAAATGTGAGTTTCACACGGTTACCGTGGACAGCTACGGTGTTGCACGGGATATTACGAATTTCCTGATCGGCGAAGGTCACCGCAGGATTGCCTATGTTGGCGGCAGAGAAGAAGATTATACCAACGGCTGTCTGCGGCTTCGGGGGTTTCTGGATGCCATGGAGGAGGCAGGGCTGGAGGTTCCGTCGTCTTACGTGGTGCAGAGGGACTTTACCACGGAGGCCGGCATGCAGGGAATGCGGCAGATTTATGAGAACAGTCTCCGGCTTCCCACGGCAGTTGTGACAGGGTCTGATATCATTGCCATCGGCGTTATCCGTTTCCTGAAGTCTCTGAAGATTCAGGTTCCGGAGGATATCTCGGTCTTTGGAATGGATGATTCTGTTTCGGATTTTTTCGATCCGCCTCTTTCAACGGTTCGGATGTTCCGGCAGGGAGAGATTTTTTATGATGCGCTGTTCGGTGAGACAGCCATGGAAAGAGAAAAAAGATGGATTTATTTTCCCTATCAGCTGGTGCGCAGAAGCTCCACAAAAAGGATCCGCGATGGGATATAACCGGATTTTCGCCAGGGATATTTTTTTTGAGAAAGCAGGAAAACGATTTCCTGAATATGGAATATATGGAATATACCAAAATATGGAATATCACAGAAGCGCAGCAGGGGAACAGCAGGAGAATGTTTCCCGGAGCTCCGGAAAAAACGATATTGAGCTGAAAAGCTTAAATATAAATTTATAAATCACCCGGCTCAGAACCGGGAAAAATATCAAGGAGGGCACACCTTATGAAAAGAAAAGCAGTAGCAACAGTTCTTTGCGGTACTTTAGCACTTTCCATGGCTATGGCCGCACCCGTATTCACCAACGCAGAGGGAACCACAATTTCCCTGTACACCACTGTTCCGGGACATGATGCAGAGTTTGAGCAGTTCTGCGCAGACTTTATGGCAGAGAATCCGGACATCACCGTAAACTACATCGCTTACGACAGCAGTGAGAAGCAGAAATGGATGACTCTGTACAACAGCGGCGATGCACCCACTGTATCATTAATGGATGCCATTGACATTCAGGAAAACATCGCAAACCTTGCAGCTTATGATCTGGAAGGCACGGATACCTGGATTGCAGATCATACCGATCCTTCCTATCTGGATATCTTCAAAGATGCAGAAGGAAACGTATACGGTGTTCCGAACTCCGTACAGTCCATGGGTATTGTTTACAACAAGACTACCATTGAAAAAGCAACCGGCGAAGCTTTTGATCCGGCAAACATCAAGAGCAACGCAGATCTGGAAGCTCTGTGTGAGAAAATCCAGGCAGGCGGTGTAGCTCCGATTATGTTCACAGGTGTTGACTGGTCCTTGGGTTCTCACTTCTTAAGCCAGGTATTCTCCGGTGCACAGGGTGATGCAGATGCTCAGGTTGCTTTCATTGAAGGCGTAAAAGACGGTTCCATCGAGCTGAAGAGCAACGATGTATGGAACGGCGTTATGGATACATTTGATATCATTGCAAAATATAACTACAACTCCAAAGATCCTCTGATCGGAAACACTGAGCTGGATGGACAGGCAATGGCAGCAGGCAACGTTGCAATGTGGTTCATGGGTGACTGGGCATGGTCTTATCTGGAAAGCGTTGCAAATCCGGAAGACGAATATGGTATTATGCCCTGCCCGCTGAACGGCAATGCAGAAGATCCGCTGAATCAGCAGCTTGGCGTATTCCCGGCAAAGGGCTACTGCATTGACGGCAGCAAGAACGATGAGGCACAGCAGGAAGCAGGCAAGAAGCTGGTAGAGTATCTGACCATCGAAAGAGCACAGGATATGTCTGATGCGCTGTCCATTACACTTCCGTTCAGCGGCGTAGACGTAACCGTAGCAAGCCCTCTGGGAAATGCTACCCAGGCTTATGTTGCAGCAGAGCAGACCTCCAGCACCTATGCGTTCTCTTCCCTGCTTCCGTCTGATTTCTGGTCTGAGAATGGTGCAGTTATGCAGCAGTATCTGGTAGGTATGATGGATCGAGATGCAGCAGCCGATGCAATTCAGGCATACTGGCAGGCACAGTAATCCCAAATAGCTGTATTTCAGGATGGAGATGGCTTTCGGGTCATCTCCATTTATCACTGTCGGGAATTTTTTCATGGATGGAAATTCGCATACGGATGATTCCATACGAATGAGGGTGATTCCTTGAGATGATTCATTGCAGAGATGTTGGGGTCAAAAGATGCCATACGGATTGTTCCGTGCTTCGCACTCCAACAATCCTGCCCATCTTGCAGATGAAGAATTTCAGAACCGCTGGAATTTCCGGCAGTGAGTCCCTGCGCAAAATCAAAGCAATCAGGAGGCGTCCGATGAAAAAGAAGAAAAATGAAATCAGGCTGTTCTGTGAATTTGTCATTCCTCCCATGCTGATCTGGGCACTGATCGTAGTCATTCCGCTGATTTATGGTATTTATCTGACCTTCACAAACTGGAACGGTCTGTCACCGACTTACGATATGGTAGGATTTACAAACTATCTGGCGATTTTCACAGATAAAACATTCCTGACTTCTCTGATCAAGACTTTTATTTATGTATTTTTCGTAGTTGTGCTCAGTAATGTTTTAGGACTGGCGCTCGCACTTTTACTGACCTTTGGAATTAAGCTTCAGGGTCTGTTCCGTACCTGCTTTTTTGCCGCGAACATGATCGGCGGTGTGGTAATGGGTTATATCTGGAACTATATTTTCTCCTTTGCCCTGACAAAGGTCGGAGAGGTTACGGGAATCGGTATTTTTGAAACGTCCTGGCTGACCAATCCCACCATGGCAATGGTTGCCTTAATTGTCGTGGCTGTATGGCAGTTAAGCGGCTATCTGATGGTTATCTATGTAGCCGGTCTGACCAATGTTTCCAAGGATATGCTGGAAGCAGCCAGAATTGACGGAACCACACCCTGGCAGCTTCTGCGCTATATTAAGATCCCGATGATCCGTTCTTCCATTACCATCTGCGTATTTATGGCAATTTCCAGAGCGTTCATGTCCTTTGATGTGAACCTGACCCTGACTGCAGGCGGTCCCTTCAAGTCTACAGAGCTTCTGGCATTGAAGATTTACCAGACGGCGTTCAGTAACTTTGACTATGGCAAGGGCCAGGCAGAGGCATTGGTACTGTTTGTTATTGTTGCGATTATTTCAATGATTCAGGTATCCGTATCGAAGAAAGGGGAGGTGCAGGCATAATGCAGGCGAAGAAAACAAAATCCACCGTCCTTGTATTCATCATTGTATTGCTGCTGGCAGTGTTTTTTATCATCCCATTTTTCCTGGTAATCCTGAACAGCTTTAAGCTGTCAACGGAATTTGTTGCAAATCCCTTCAGCTGGCCAACCACCGTTCATGGGGAAAACTATGTGAATGCGTTTAACACCATGCAGTTTTTGAATTCCTTTAAGAATTCAATTCTGATCTGTGTGATCGCAACCGGCGTCAGCGTTATTTTAAGCTCCATGAACGCATACGTATTGACCCGTAAAAAGTGGAAAATTACAAAGGCCTTCTATATGATCCTGGTTGCAGCTATGGTTGTTCCTTTCCAGGTTATCATGATTCCGCTGGTAAAACTGTACGGCGGCGGCCTGGGACTGACCAACAATATCTGGCTGGTAACCTTTATTCACATCGGCCTGAATATTCCTTCCCCCACCTTCCTGTACAGCGGCTTTATCACAGGAATTCCGGCGGAGCTGGATGAAGCGGCCCTGATCGACGGCGCTTCCGCGGAGAAAACCTTCTTTAAGATTATTTTCCCGCTGCTGAAGCCCATTACCATGACCAATGTGGTATTTGTGGCACTGTCCATCTGGAACGATTACATTCTGGCAAGTACGCTGCTTTCCCTGAAGGAAGTGAAGACGCTGCCGCTGATGACCTATGCGTTCCTGGCAAGCCATTCTGCTGATTACGCGCCCATGATGGCAGGTCTGGTTCTGACCATGCTGCCGGTTATGATTCTGTATATGTTCGGACAGCGCTATATCATTGAAGGTATCGTGGCAGGAAGTGTGAAAGGCTGATGGAGAATCTAAATTATAAAGTCCGCAGACTGGATAGACATACCTGGCAGCTTGAGGATCCTTTCCGGACCTATCTGTACCTGATCGAGGGAGCAGACCGGGCTGTCCTGCTGGATGCCGGAAACGGCTTCAGCGGTCTGAAGGAAACGGTGGCGTCTCTGACGGACAAACCGGTTTCTGTGGTTCTGACCCATGGTCATTTTGACCATACGGGTGCGGCAGGCGCATTTGGGGAATGTCTGATCCACGAACAGGATGTGCAGGTTCTGAAGGAAGGCTTTGACCGGGAAACCCGGGCACGGCAGATGAAGCGTTTCAGCGAGCTGTTCGGAGTTTTGCTGACGCCGGAGGAAGCTGCTTTTCTGGAAGAAGCGAACATGCCGGAGAACCTTTCTTTCATCAAAGAGGGAGACCGGATTGCGCTTGGCGGAAGAACCCTTGAGGTCATTGAAACGCCGGGCCACACCCGGGGAAGTATCTGCCTGCTGGATCGGGAAAATGCCTGTCTTTTCTCTGGTGATACGGTGTGCAACCGGGAAGTTCTGGTGTATTTCGAGCATTCGGCTTCCGTGGAGGAATTCGGCGAAACGGCGGAAAAGCTTCTGGAAAAAAAGGATCTGTTTGAACAGATCTGGCCGGGCCATCATGAATGTCCCCTGGATGCTTCCTGTATTGAGGATTACCGGAGGGCAGCGGAGGCGATTTTAAAAAATCCGGAAATCGGAGAAAAAATCCTGCTTGATAATGGATATAAACTCTTGTACAATGAAAAGAGTATTGGAATTTCCTATACGGAATCCCACGTTTTTCAGAAAAGGTAAGGGGGCCTGTGGCTCCCTTTCTTTTTCATGAGCGATTGCTTTATCATAAAGGAGGAATTATGATGCAGATTCAAAATCCGGTTTTGCGGGGATTTCATCCCGACCCTTCTCTGATCCGGGTGGGGGAGGACTATTATCTGGCAACATCTACTTTTGAATGGTTTCCCGGAGTGCGGATTTACCACTCCCGGAATCTGGCGGACTGGGAATATCTCTGTGCGCCGCTGGATTCGACGGAAATGGCGGATCTGCGGGGCGTGCCTGCCTCGGATGGCATCTGGGCGCCCTGTTTAAGCTATGACGGAGAGCTTTTTTACCTGATTTATACCGTTGTCCATAATGCCCGGGAGTATCCGCCCATGGATACCCCCAACTATCTGATCTGTGCCCGGGACCTTCGGGGCCCCTGGTCTGCACCGGTTTACTTAAATTCCAGCGGTTTTGATCCGTCCCTGTTCCATGACCGGGACGGCAGGAAATGGCTGGTCAACATGGAATGGGATTACCGGAAAATCCTTGGCCTTGGAGGTGACCATCCCTTCACCGGAATTCTGCTTCAGGAATACAGCACGACAGAGAAAAAACTGATCGGCTCGCCGAAACGGATTTTTACCGGAACCGCCATCGGCAGCACGGAAGGTCCTCATCTCTACTGGCATGAGGGATATTATTATCTGATGTGTGCCGAGGGAGGCACAAGCTGGTTCCATGCGGTCAGCGTGGCCCGCAGCCGGCAGATTGACGGTCCTTATGAAATTCATCCGAAGAATCCGCTGCTGTCTTCCTGGGAGGGAAGCTATGACCGGACGAAAATGGAGGCGGAGATGGAACGGGACGGCCTGGGAAGCAGTTTTCTGCAGAAAGCGGGGCATGGCAGTCTCTGCCAGGGAACGGATGGAAGCTGGTATCTGGCCCATCTCTGCTCCAGACCTCTTCCGGGAACCCATTTCTGCCCGCTGGGAAGAGAGACAGCGATACAGGAGGTTGCCTGGGAGGATGGCTGGCCGGTGCTGAAGGATGGCTGCCGGACACCGAAGGAATTTTTTTCCGTTTCGGACGGGGACGGCAGCGTAGCGCCGAAAGCAGAAGCGGTCTGCCGGGAATACCGGTTTACCGATGAAACGTTCCGGAAGGATTTTCAGACCCTTCGGATTCCCTATGAAATGACCGGAATGACCATTCATGAACGGGAAGGTTTTCTGCGGATATACGGAAAAGAATCGATTTATTCCACCTTTTATCAGGCGCTGCTGGCCAGGAGGCAGACGGAGCTTTCCTTCCGGGCATCTGTCCGCTTCTGTTTTGCGCCGACCTCTTTTCAGCAGGGCGCCGGTCTGATTTACCGGTATGATGAGAAAAATCAATACTACGCCTGTGTTACCTTTGATGAGGAGCTGGACGGAACCGCCCTGTATCTGCTGACGGTTTGCGGCGGGAAAACGGTTCTGCAGGCCAGAGAGCGGCTGGAGGGACCGGATTTTGAGCTGGGCCTGGAGGTGCAGGAGGACCTGGTGCAGTTCTTCAGCGTCAGCAGCGCAAAAAAGAAGAAGTTTGGGCCTGTTCTTCAGGCCCGTATCCTGTCGGATGACTATACCCTGGGCTTTACCGGGGCCTTTGTTGGAATGTGTGTGCAGGATCTGCAGGGACAGCGGGCCTGGGCAGATTTTGAATGGTTCCGCTACGAAACGGCGGAATAACAGGGGCAGGCAGTCTGTCTGTTCCAAGAATGAGCGAGAAAGGACCTGAATGAGTATGCAAAAAAGAACCATTGACAGCCAGTTCCGAATCCGGGTTTCGGGTACTTCGGACTGGTATCCCATGACGATTCCTGGTTCCGCCATGGATACCTTCTTCCGGGAGGGGATTCTGCCGGATCCCTATGACGGACTGAATGAATCAAAATGGACGGATTTTTTTCGACATGATTTTGATATCCAGGGTGTTTTTGAAGTGACGCCGGAAGAGCTTGCCTGCGGCAATCTGATTCTGACCTTTTACGGGATTGATACCGTTGCCGACCTTTTTCTGAATGGGGTCAGGCTGGGACACACGGAAAATATGCATCGGATCTGGAGGTTTTCCGTCCGGGATCTGGTGAAGGAGGGCGAAAATCTGCTGGAGCTTCACATGACCTCTCCGATTCGCTTTATTGAAGCCTATCAGCCGGAAAAGGGGAGAGAGATCCATCTGGCGAATACCGGGACCATGATGGGCGGACAATACCTCCGGAAAGCCCATTCCATGTTTGGCTGGGACTGGGGCCCCAAGCTTCCGGATGTGGGGATTTTCCGGAAAATCGAGCTGTGCTGCTATCAGAAGGCACGTCTGGGAGAGACTTTGATCCGGCAGCAGCATTTGATGTGTACGGCGGCAGACGGTACAGTACCGGAGACTGTGACGGTACCGGAACGGGTTACCCTTTCTCTGGAGACAGAGGTGCTGGGAGAAGACCTTTCCGGGGCGGATCTTTCCTATGAGGTACTGGATCCGGAGGGAACGAGGCTGTATCAGGGGCCTGGACCCGCGGTGAATATTCCGGAACCGCAGCTCTGGTGGCCCCATGGCTGTGGTTCCCAGCCGCTCTATACGGTTCGGGTGTCTCTGCGGACGCCGGAGGATGGAACCGAACAGAAGGAATACCGGATCGGACTGCGGACGGTGACGGTGTCCCGGGAAGAGGATGCCTGGGGGCAGGAGTTTGCCATCCAGGTAAACGGGGTAAAGATCTTCGCCCGGGGCGCGGATTATATTCCGGATGACTGTTTCTATTCCCGCATAACCAGAGAGGTTCTGAAGCGGGATGTGGAGGCGGCTGTTTTTGCCAATTTCAACTGTCTGCGGGTCTGGGGCGGCGGTTATTATCCCTCGGATGAATTCTATGATCTGTGTGATGAATATGGAATTCTGCTCTGGCAGGATCTGATGTATGCCTGCAATATCTATGACCTGAATCCGGCCTTCATTGAGAACATCAGTCAGGAAACCAGGGACAATCTGCTGCGCTTCCGCAATCACGCCTGCCTGGCTCTGATCTGCGGAAACAATGAAATGGAGACGGCCTGGACAGACTGGAAGGATGCCCAGGGCCATACGCCCTCTCTGAAACGGGATTATCTGCTGCAGTTTGAGTATATTCTGCCGGCAATTGTAAAAGAGCTGGCGCCGGATACCTTTTACTGGCCTTCCTCGCCGTCTTCCGGAGGAAGCTTTGATGAGCCGGGAGACGAAAACCGCGGGGACTGCCATTACTGGGATGTCTGGCACGGTCAGAAGCCCTTCAGTGAGTATCAGAAGCATTACTTCCGCTTCTGCTCGGAATTCGGCTTCCAGTCTCTGCCTTCCATCAAAACCGTGGAAACCTTTACGGAAGAAAAGGACCGGAATCTGTTTTCCAGAGTGATGGAAAATCATCAGAAGAACCCGGCAGCCAACGGCAAAATCCTGTATTATCTCTCGGAAACCTTCCGCTATCCCAGGGATCTGGAAAGTCTGATTTTTCTGAGCCAGATTCTCCAGGGCTATGCCATGAAGGAAGCTACCGAGCACTGGCGGCGGAACCGGGGCAGATGCATGGGAAGCATTTACTGGCAGTTTAATGACAACTGGCCGGTGGCCTCCTGGTCCAGCATGGATTATTATGGCCGTTACAAGGCGCTGCATTATATGGCACGGAATTTCTGCGATTCCGTTGCGGGAAGCATCGAAAAGAAAGAAACGGCCATGAGCTTCTGGATTTCCAATGAATCCCTGTCAGACCGGAAGGTACAGGCACGGATTTCCCTGAAAACGCTGGATTTTGCAGTGCTTGCCCAGGCAGAGGTGACCGCGGAGGTGAAAGCGCTTTCGGCACAGCGCCTGTTTGAGCAGGATTATGCGGAGCTGCTGAAGGATCGGGAAGACCGCGTATTTCTGTGTGTGGAATACCGCTATGAGGAAGACGGGAAAACGGTGGAGAAGACAGAATTTGAAACCTTTGTTCCGATGAAGTACCTGGAACTTGAGGATCCCCGGTTTACTGTGAACCGTATGGAGGGTGGCAGCGTGGAGATCTCCGCCAAAACCTTTGTACCTTATTGTATGCTGGAGGGCGTGGATTCTGATCCGGTCTGGATGAACAATGTGGTTTCCATTACGGATTCCCGGCCGGTGCTGCTGAAGGCCTGGGGGGAAGAACCTGCACAGACCGGAGAGATCCGGATTTACGACGTATATCATACATATTGATCAGGCGGACGGCTGCAGTTCGTTTTGCCGCCTGATCCGGTTAAAATAAAAAGGAGTTATCTGACAAATGAGCTTTAAAAAAGATTTTGTATGGGGAGGCGCGACAGCTTCCTATCAGGTGGAAGGAGCCGCCGGTGAGGATGGAAAAGGCCTGAATATCTGGGATGTTTTTTGCCAGGAAGAGGGAAAAGTATTCGGAGGACATACCGGAGACGTGGCTTGTGATCAGTATCATCGTTTTGAAGAAGACATTGCCCTGATGAAAAAAATGGGAATTCAGGCGTATCGTTTTTCTGTAAACTGGGCAAGAATTTTTCCGGAGGGAACCGGGAAGATCAATGAAAAAGGACTGGCATACTATGACCGTCTGGTGGATGCCCTGTTAAAAAATGACATTGTACCCTATATGACTTTGTATCATTGGGATCTGCCTTATGAGCTTCACAAAAGAGGCGGATGGCTGAATCCCGACAGCCCACAGTGGTTTTATGAATATGTGAAAGTGGTCTGCGCGCACTTTTCAGACCGTGTGACCCATTTCTTTACTCTGAATGAGCCGCAGTGCATCGTAGGGCTCGGCTATGAGAACGGATGGTATGCTCCCGGCCTGAAGGTAGGGGCAAGAGATTATTTCCACATCTGGCACAATGTTTTGAAAGCACACGGAAGAGGAATGCAGGCCATTCGTGAGACAGCCGTGCAGCCGGTTCTGGCAGGAATTGCTCCCTGCGGTGCCATTTAT
>JAXEJQ010000091.1:0-47780 GCA_034101475.1 Candidatus Limivivens sp. | reverse complement strand
TATAGGAAGGAAAGAAGAGGTATGTATGATATACTTAATATTACAAAAAAATGGATTGGGAAATCAGATGTTTTCTTATGCATATGCAAGATATTTGATGGAACTATATCATTATGATATAGCAATAAATCCATATGCTTTTTATGATGGAAAAAAGATTGATTATATTGATGAAAGAACTATTTCACTACAACATTTTCGATTAAATGACGCTGTTACTTTTTTAGATGAGCAGGATCAAGTAAAGTGTAACCAAAACTTTGAATGGCGAAAGAGATTTTCGAGAGGGTTAGTTAATATTGTAAAAACTAAGATTTTTCATGGTGATTTACGTGGTGAAGAACAATATATCCACAGATCAAGAGGTGGAGTTTACTTAAGTTATGAGCCGAAAGCATATTTCAAAACAGTAATGTCACCATGTAAAAATATTTATGTACAAGGACATTTTCAGGACAAAAGGTATTTTGAGAAAATTAAATATATTTTGAAAAAGGAATATTGTATAAAAACAGTTCCTTCAAAAAGTAATATGGAGATGTTAGAAAAAATATGTAAAACAAATGCTGTTTGTGTACATATCAGAAGAGGTGATTATCTTAATCCACATTGGAGTTTCTTAAATATTTGTGGTTATGATTACTATTTGAAAGCAATTGAATATATGATAACACATGTGGAAAACCCTACTTTTTATATCTTTTCTAATTGTCACAAAGAAATTGAGTGGATTAAAGAGAATTATCATTTTGAGGTATTGGCGAAAAATCATTCAGTAGATATCGAATATGTTGATTTAGATAATCCTGATTATGAAGAATTGCGATTAATGTGTGCATGCAGACATTTTATTATTCCTAACAGTACATTTAGTTGGTGGGCTGCTTATTTGTCAGACAATGTCAAGAGTATTGTATGTGCTCCAGATCGTTGGGATTTGCGAATAGATGATGATGCTGGAATGAACTGCAGTGATTGGGTCAAAATACCAACGGGGAAAAAAGAATACTAAGTCAAATTTCGGACATCAGGAAAGTACAGAATACGTTTGCGGAAATGAAAATTTTCTCGCGTATTAATCAGTATGGGTAGAGACAGGAAAAGGAAGGAAGATCTCAGTATCGGCACCGATAAAGGATGAGGGTGTGCGATTCTGAAAATGAACAAAAAAGCTTGAAAAAGAATTATAGCGGCAGGAAAAAGTACCCGAGGAGACGGGCTCTATTTTGAAAATGTACCGGGAGGAGAAGAAATTTGCATATATTCCAATGGCTATTTCAATTTTTGATGTGAATGGAATAAGCTCCAATTATAATGCTGGTCGTCAGGAAAGAGTTGGAATTCTTGAAGAGATGCCGGTTCGGGATGAAGAGGCAATTCAGAAACTGAAAAAGGATATTAGGCGTTGCAATGAAAAAGAATTATTTTACAAATTTTTTTCTTCAAAGCTCATTCCCAGGAAGTTTCGTGAAATGAGAAGGGAACGGATGAGAAAAGCGGCGGGATGGGTAACAAAAGAAGAATTTTTGGAGGAAAAAGCAAAGAATGGCGGAAGGGTCAGCAGGCCTCTTTGACAGCGGCATAAATAAGGATGGAAAACAAAAAAAGAATTTTTTGCCGAAAGAGAAAAGAGAAAGTTGGTTATAGAATGAATAAACGTCAGGCAGCAATTAAGAATAGTACAGTAGGGCTGTTGAGTCAGTTGATTATATTGTTTTTCCAGTTTTGGACACGAAGGATTTTTGTGAAATATCTGGGGGTTGAACTGCTGGGAATCAGCAGTACGTTTTCTTCGATTTTGAATACGTTGTCCCTTGCAGAACTCGGGTTTCATTCTGCGGTGGTGTATAGCCTTTATAAACCGATTGTGGAAAACGATCATGAGAGAATCAATGAGATTGTGAATGTTCTGAAAGTGATATACCGATCCATCGGAATTTTTTTGATTGCAGGGGGATTGATCTGCTGTCCTTTCTTAAAATATGTGTTGTCGGGAGTAGAAATATCGGCGACCGTTTATTTGATTTTTTTGATCCAGATGCTGAATTCGGCCTGTTCGTATTTTCTGGCATATAAACGGACTCTTTTTCATGCGGACAGAAGAGGGTATATTACAAAAGAGCTTGATACAGGCATGACGATTCTCTTTAGTCTGATCAAAATAATTGTTGTAGTCAAAACGTCAAACTATATTGCTTACATTAGTCTGACGGTTTTACAGACCATTGTCTCCAACCTGTTTGTACATATGATTAGCCGAAAGGCCTATCCGTATCTGCACAGAACCCGATTTAATGTCGTGATTTTTAAAGAAATCTGGAATCATGTAAAGTCCCTTTTTGCCGGGAGAATTGCATCTTATATTTATTCTTCCACGGACAATCTGGTGATTTCCGCTGTTGTAGGAACGGTATCGGTGGGGTATCTGGTGAATTATACGACGATTATTTCCAGTATCAAGACTTTGACTGGGAGTATCTTAAGTCCGATTTCGCCAGTCATCGGAAATATGCTGGCAGAAAACTCGGATTCGGTAAATAATGAAAAAATATTTCGGGTTTATACGTATATCCGCTATGTGATTGCATGTGCTGTGTTAATTCCGACTATTGTTTTGCTGCAGAGTTTTGTCAGTGTATGGATCGGACAGGACTACCTGCTTCCTGTCACGATTGTATGGTTATGCTGTTTTGATCTGTACATCCATCTTGTGCATAGTTCGTTGTGTGATTTTATTAATGGCAGCGGTTTATTTAAGGAAGATAAGAATATAGAAATTGCAGGTGCTGTAACGAATCTTGCAATTTCCATTATTCTTGCCTACAGAATCGGGATAGTCGGTGTCCTGATTGGGACTATTATCAGCCAGACTGTTTTCTGGGTCTGCAGAAGCCGCCTGGTGTACAAAAAATGTTTTGGTGAAGTGAAGAATGGGTTATCAAAGTACTGGATTACTCATATCGTATATATTGGTCTGTTTTTGCTTGTGAGTTTTCTAATGTCAATCATATATCAGAGAATAACGATCGATTTGTTTGTTCTTCGATTTATCATTGGCGGTATTTGCTGCGAGGCAGTGACAATGATCATTCATTTGATTGTGTTTGGAAAAACAGAGGAGTTCAGGCAATTGAAAAGTATTGCTGGAAATATCGTAAAGAGGAAACAGTTATAGCATCATAGAATGTATTTTAATCCGGAAGGGAGTGGTATGTCTGGCAGCAGATGTATCTGCCCGGCCATAACTACAGGAAGGAAAATAATTAATGAACGCAACGACGATGAACGCAACATCAGTAATGTCCTTTATCATTACCATCATTCTCCTGATCTGCGGATACCTGGCCCTGATTCAGGCAGTGAACGCATTATCCCGTCAATCTTATTATTCTTCCCGCAATACGGTTTTGATCGATGTGGTCATCGCCATCATGTATATCATCGTATGCGGTTTTGTGGGTCTGCTTTTTTTGTACAGCGGTTGTAATATGTTTGTGATTTATGGAGTACTGGCTCTCGGAGTGCTGATTGCCGTGATTTTATTCGTCAGGTTCTGCTTGTTGAACAGATTCGGCATGCGGAAGGGAAATGTGGTGCTGTTTCTGGCCTATTTTGCGGTTGTTTTGTATCTTACGATTTTCATGCGGATCGGATCTGAGGATACCTCGGTTCTCACGGTGCCTTTTGATGATCTTCGGAATGCGCTTCAAAATCGGGATCCGGAGATGGTACAGCATATGGTATCGAATATTCTCTTGTTTGTTCCGTTTGGATATCTGATTCCGGCGATGAATCCGGACAGACTTCGGAAATGTTCGTTTGCGTTTCTTGGGGGAATTGTATGCAGTACGGTGATAGAAGGGGTTCAGATGATTTTCAGCCTTGGGCAGAGTGATATTGATGATATCATTGCGAACAGTATCGGGGCTGTGCTGGGGTATCTGGTGGTTCGGCTTGTCTGGAAGTTTCAAAAAAACTGGAGACTGTGAATGGATTGGAAAACGTTTCGGGGAAAGCTGACAGCAGCGCGATTGCGTTAGCAATCGACTGTTCATTATTGGTGATGCCTGCGTCAGCGGACATTTCCGTTTAGAATAGAAATCAGAAATTTCGGATATGGTAGTAGCAGAAAAATACGGTTGACAGAACAAATGTTCGAAGATATAATAAATACAGATCAAACATTTGTTCTTGACTGCAAGGAGGAGATTCCATGTCCGTTCCGCTCGTTTCTGAGGGATTTTATACCTGCGATTATTCGCAGGAGCTGATTCCTGTTTCCTGTATTGCCTCATTTTCTTATGGGGGCGGGGTGTGTCCCCAGTATATTCAGGTTACGGTTTCTGACGGCAGCAGGATGTCCTTCCGGGTGGGGAAGATCTACCGGACGCAGGATCATAAGAATTGCGATATTACCTTTGTCTGTGATATACTGGATGGAGACAGAACCCGGAAGGTTATGCTGTATTTTGACCGGAAGAGGGACCGGTGGTTTCTGAAAAAGAACGCTTCCGGTAACTGTTCAGGACAGGTCGGATCATGACGGCAGAATGGATGGGATGCGAAGGAAATGAGAGTATGGATCAGGAAAAGAATGCGAAGGATGGCGGACGGGTATACGCCGCGGTGGATCTGAAGTCCTTTTATGCCTCTGTGGAATGCCATGAGAGGAATCTGAGTCCGCTGGAGACCAATCTTGTGGTGGCGGATCTGAGCAGGACGGAGAAGACTATTTGTCTGGCAGTTTCCCCGTCCCTGAAGCGCTATGGCATTTCCGGCAGAGCAAGGCTGTTTGAGGTCGTTCAGCGGGTTGACCAGGTAAACAGGGAACGGCTTCAGAAAGCGCCGGGGAGGAGATTTACTGCCGGTTCCTATGATAAAAGAGAACTGGAGGAGCATCCGGAGTATAAGCTGGAATATATTGTGGCCCCGCCGAGGATGGCCTTATATATCGAATACAGTACCCGGATCTATGATGTCTATCTGAAATATATTGCTCCGGAGGACATTCATGTGTACAGCATTGATGAGGTGATGATGGATCTCACCTCGTATCTGAGCATCTATGCAGTGACGGCGGAGCAGCTGGTTAAGAGGATTGTAAAGGATATTTATGAAACCACCGGGATTACGGCGACGGCAGGGATCGGAACGAATCTGTATCTGTGCAAGGTCGCGATGGACATTGTGGCGAAGCATGTGGAGCCGGATGAAGACGGCGTCCGCATCGCGCGCCTGGACGAGATGTCCTACCGGCAGCTTCTCTGGGATCATACGCCGATTACGGATTTCTGGCGGGTTGGTCCCGGATATGCCAGGAAGCTTCGGGAGCATGGCATGTACACCATGGGAGATGTGGCACGGTGTTCTGCGGGGGCGGAGGACAGTTATCAGAACGAGGAACTGCTGTACCGGCTTTTCGGTGTCAACGCCGAGCTTTTGATTGACCATGCCTGGGGATGGGAACCCTGCACCATCGCTGAGATCAGGGCATATCAGCCGGAAACGAAAAGCATCTGCTCCGGCCAGGTACTGCACTGTCCCTATGAAGCGGACAAAGCCAGAATTGTGACAGTGGAAATGGCAGATGCCCTTTCCCTTGACCTGGTCAGCAGGAGACAGGTGACGGATCAGCTGGTGCTTACGATCGGCTATGACAGCAAAAGCCTGGAGACTCCCGGATTCCGCTATGAGGGGAAAATCAGGACCAATCATTATGGAAAAAAGGTTCCGGAGCATGCCCATGGAACGATCAATCTGCAGAAGAAAACTTCTTCTGCGAAACAGATCACCCAGGCTGTTCGGGAACTGTATGACAGGATTATCGACAGTAACCTTCTGATCAGGAGAATCAGCCTGTCGGCAAACCGGCTGGAGGATGAGGAGGAAGCCCGGAAAGCCGTGTGTTATGAACAGTATGATTTATTTACTGATTATGCGAAACTGGAAAAACAGCGGGAGGAAGAGAAGGCAGCCCTGGAAAAAGAGAGAAAACTGCAGGAGGCGATGCTGGATATCAAAAACCGTTTTGGGAAAAATGCGGTGTTAAAAGGGACGAACTTTCTGGAGGGAGCAACGGCCAGAGAGCGGAACAAAGAGATTGGTGGTCATAAAGCATAGACAGGCGCGGGAGACGGGAGGATCGAAATGGGAAATTATGATGATATTATAAACCTGCCTCATCATGTATCGCGGCATCATCCGCAGATGTCCATGCATGACCGGGCGGCTCAGTTCGCTCCCTTTGCGGCGCTGACCGGGCACAGTGAAGCTATTGCGGAAACAGCCCGCCTGACAGAACGGAAGGTCGAACTGGATGAATATGAGAAAGAGAAGCTGGACGAGAAGCTGCTTATTCTGCAGGCGCTTGGAGAGGAGCTTCCGGAGATAACGGTTACTTATTTCTGCCCGGACGGGAAGAAAGAGGGAGGATGTTATAAAACCGAAAAGAAAGTGCTGAGAAGGATCAGTGAGACCAGGCATACGTTGGTGATGGAGGATGGGACAGAGATCCGGATTGACGATATTCTGGATCTGAGCTGTGAGCAGATGATTTTTTTTGATCAGTGAAAAGAAGGTTGAAGAGGCTGTTCTTGTGCATTCTGATGTTTGCCTGTACAGCCCATTTATGATATAATAATCCAATAATGCATAACGGGGATTCAGAATCCGGGAAAATCTGTGTGAACAGAAATAGAGCATGGTAATTTTGGAGGTATCAAATGGCAAGAAAAAAAGTAACGAAAACGACAGGAAAGAAGGATGTTCCGGCGGAAAACAGCATAATCACAGAGTCGACAGGAGCAGAAGCTGGAAAGAAAGTAGAAGTGAAGGCAGAGGAGCCGAAGGCTGAAGAAGTGAAAACAGAAGAAGTCAAGGCTGAAGAAGTGAAGGCAGAAGAAGTGAAAGCAGAGGAAGTCAAGGCTGAAGAGCCGAAGGCGAAAAAGCCCAGGACCCGGACTTCCAGAAAAGCAAAGACGGAAGAACCGAAAGTCGAAGAAGCAAAGACGGAGGAGCCGAAGGCAGAAGAAGTCAAAGCTGAAGAAGTGAAAGCAGAGGAAGTGAAAGCCGAAGAGCCGAAGGCGAAAAAGCCCAGAACCCGGACTTCCGGAAAAGCGAAGGCCGAAGAAACAAAAGCAGAGGAAATCAAAGCCGAGGCGGTAAAGGCGGAGGAGCCGGTGGAAGAGCCTAAAGCAGAGATTTCCATGTCTCCCAGACGGAGTGTTGCGTTCATTGGATCGGAATGCTATCCGTTTGTGAAGACCGGCGGTTTGGGAGATGTGATGTATGCCCTTTCCAAGGCTCTGGTAAAGCAGAACTGTGACGTGAAGGTGATTCTTCCGCGGTACAAATGCATTCCGTGGAAATATCAGGAGAAGATGGTTTACCGCGGCTCTTTCGAAATGGATTTGTGCGCGGACGGCAGATCCTTCTACGTGGGGATTATGGAATATGTCTGGGACGGCGTTGTGTACGATTTCATTGACAATGAAGAATTTTTCAGCAGCGGGAATCCCTACACCAACCTGATTGATGATATTCCGAAATACTGCTACTTTGCCAAGGCGGCACTGGCTGCCCTGAATTATATGGACTGGATTCCGGACATTATTCATTGCCATGACTGGCAGGCAGCACTGGTTCCGGTATATCTGAGAACCCAGTTCGAAAATACGAAGCTGACCTCCGCGAAGACGATCCTGACGATTCATAACCTGCGTTTCCAGGGAATTTACAATATTCCGACGATCCGTTACTGGTCAGGCCTGCCGGATTATGTTTTCAATAAGGACGCGTTAAAGGTCGGGTATGAAGACGCAAATATGTTAAAGGGCGGACTGACCTACGCCAATGTGATTACGACAGTGAGCCATACGTATGCCGGCGAGATTCAGACGGAATATTATGGAGAAGGCCTGGATGCCCATTTAAGATATCACTCCGGAAAACTGCGGGGTATCGTGAACGGCATCGACTACGATATCTGGAACAGCGCCGGGGACTCCAGACTGTTTGCACCCTATGATATTACCAATGTGCTGGAGAAGAAGAAGGAAAACAAACGGAATTTGCAGGAGGAGCTGGGGCTTGTACAGGATGATCACAAGTTTGTCATTGGTCTGATTTCCAGACTGACGGATCAGAAGGGGCTGGATCTGGTCAATGCGATTATTCCCCATGTCATGGATGAACATACCCAGATCGTTGTGCTGGGAACCGGTGATCCGGTTTATGAGAATTCCTTCCGGTATTATGAAAATGCTTATAAGGGAAATGTATGCTCCAATATCATGTATGATGAAACGAGAGCCCATAAGATCTATGCAGGCGCGGATGCGCTTCTGGTACCTTCCCAGTTTGAGCCCTGCGGGCTGACCCAGCTGATTGCCATGCACTATGGTACCGTGCCGATCGTTCGGGAAACCGGCGGCCTGAAGGATACGGTAGAACCCTATAATATGTTCTACAATTCCGGAAACGGCTTCACCTTTGACCGGTATGAGGCAGGGCTGCTGTTAGACGCCATCAATCGGGCGAAAACCCTGTATTTCACCAACCGCTGGTGCTGGGATGAGATGGTTCAGAGAGATATGGACAAGAATCTTTCCTGGGATAATTCCGCAAAACAGTATAAGGATCTCTATCTGGAACTGACCTGGTAGATCCGTGAAACGCAGGCGTCTCCGCTGTGGAGGCGCCTGTGATTTTTCGGAGAAACCTTTCATTCACTGTAAGTGTTTTTCCGGGGCGCCATGTGTTATGCTGAGTTCAGGATCAGGCAGGAGTGCAAAGCCTGGTCAGAGATCAGAAAACAGGGAGGCAGGAAAATGAAACCAATTCTTGAAATGGAATCTTTGAAAAAGTATTACGGAAAATCGGGAAATCAGACGAAAGCCCTGGACGGCGTTACGTTTCAGGTAATGCCCGGTGAGTTTCTGGGGATTATGGGAAGCAGCGGATCGGGAAAGTCTACGCTGCTGAACTGCATTGCTGCGGTGATTTGGCCCACCAGCGGAACCATTACCATGAACGGCAGGCAGATCCAGAAGCTGAAGGGCAGTGCGCTGGCGGATTATCGCGGAAAAGAGATCGGTTATCTGTTCCAGAATTTTGAACTTCTGGACAATCTGACCGGGCGGGAAAATATTCTGCTTCCGCTGGCGCTCCACGGTGTGCCGGAGCAGGAGAGCAGCCAGCGTCTGGAGCGTCTGGCGTCTTATCTGGAGGTCACGAATGTTCTGGATAAATTCCCGGCTCAGATGTCAGGAGGAGAAAAACAGAGAATTGCGGCAGCGCGGGCACTGATTCTGAATCCGTCGGTGATTCTCGCGGATGAGCCCACAGGCGCTCTGGATTCGAAGAACGCGAAAGCGCTGATGGAAAAGCTGGAGGGATTGAATCAGGAGGAGCAGGCCACGATTCTGATGGTAACCCATGATTCCGGTGCGGCAAGCTACTGCAAAAGGATTCTGTTCATTCAGGACGGCGTGATTTTTCATGAACTGCGCAGAGATATTCCCCGGGAATCCAGACAGGAATTTTATGACCGGATTCTGAAGGTGATGGCATGGATGGGAGGAGGCAGCGCGTATGTTCTCTAAACTGGTTTTGCGCAACAGCCGGAGAAGCCGGAAGGAAAACGGGCTGCTGTTCGCTTCTTTCCTGATCTCGATTGTGGCGTTTTATATTATTCTGGCTCTGCCCTATCAGGATGTGATGATTTTCCTGAAGAAAATGGAGAGCGATGCGGTGGACAGGCTGATGGACCTGATTCCGGTGTTCTATGGTCTGACGCTGTTTATTCTGTTTTTCCTCATTTATTATTCCAGCAAGTTTCAGATGGAGCGCCGCCGTCATGAGTTTGGGGTTTATCTGATGATGGGAATGCGCCGCGGCAGGCTGTTCACCATGCTGATGGCGGAAGATCTTTTTGGCAGTATGGCGGCGCTGCTGGCCGGACTGCCCCTGGCTGTTCTGCTCTCGGAGCTAATCAGTCTGATTACAGCCAGAATGGTGGGGATCGGCATCATTGGCCATCAGGTGTCCTTTTCACCCCGGGCGGCTGTGTGGACAGCTGCCGGTTTCCTGCTGATTAAATTTGCGGCGTTTCTGATTCTCAGCGGGAACATCTGCAGCCAGGAAATCGGTTCTCTGCTGGTGGAGCGGCCGGAGGGAACGAAAAAGCAGTGGCCGGCGTTTCTCTACGCTCTGGCGCTGCTTGTCGGAATCCTGTGTCTGGCAGCCGCCTATGCCCTGGCGATCAGCGGCGTTGCCTGGTATCAGATCAGGCAGATGGGCATTACCATGATTCTGGGACTTGCCGGAACGATGCTGTTTTTCTGGGGGCTTCGCTTTCTCATCGGACTTGCGGCAAAAAAGGGGAAAAGTGACCGACGGCTTCAGGTATTTCATTTCCGTCAGCTTCAGGAAACGGTGATCCACCGTTCCGGTACCCTGGCGATCTGCTCCCTTCTGATTCTGGCGGCGTTGTGCTGCTTTGGGGCTGGTGTGGCCATTGCGCGTTTCTACGGAAAATCAGAGCAGCATGTGCTGGATTATACCTTTACGGGCAGGGTAGACGGAAATAATGAAAAGATTTTGGAAACCCTGGCTTCCCATGACCTGGATACCTGCTTCGGGGAGCTGTTTGAGATGAAAGTCGGTTATATTCGTACGGCAGAGGATTATGACAGTGCCTTTCGGATGGATACGCTTCTGGATGCGCTGGAAAAACTGGAGCCTTCCGAAGATCGGGATGTGCTGCTGAACAACCTGGGCTATGCCACTTATCCGCATCTGATTTCCCTTGACGGCTATAATCAGCTGCTGGCCATTGCCGGTCTTCCGAAGCTGGAGCTGGAATCCGATGAAGCTGCCGTCTATATGGACTTTGATTTTATTTCTTCAGAAAAAATGCAGATGCTGAACAGCATTCTGGAAACGAAGCCGGAAGTACAGCTGGATGGAAACACCTGTTTCCTGACCGGAGAGGTGCAGACGGTCAACCTTGTGACAGACTGGTCCATTACCCTGTCTTTTGCTCTGATTCTTCCGGAGGAGGCCTTTGAGCGGTATACCGGAGGTCAGTATGACGTTTATTTCAATGGTGTTCTGAACAGGGAGGAAAGGTCTGGGGGCCTTATGGCGGCCATTTCTGAGATGAATGGGAAGCTTGATGAGACGGGGTTGTCCTATGAAAGCTATCTGCAGAATATGGGGCGGCAGCTGTTCTATATGGTGGCAGCCAGCTATCTGACCATTTATCTGGCAATTATTTTCCTGATCATCGCCAATACGGTGATCGGCGTGCAGTTTCTGATGGGCCAGCAGAAGGCAAACCGGCGTTACCGGACCCTGATCCGCCTGGGCGCGGATTATGAAATCCTGTGCGGGTCGGCAAACCGGCAGATCAACTGGTATTTCGGTATTCCGACGGCTGTGGCGGCGCTGAGCAGCCTGTTTGGCGTCCGGGCCCTGTTTACCGGACTGCTGTCATCCAGAACCCGGGCGAATCTGCCGGAAATGATGATTGTTTCTGCGGTTATGATTGTGGCGCTGTGCGCGGTGGAAGGGCTCTATCTGTCTGCGGTGAAGCGGTCGAGCAGTCGCTACCTTCTGACGCTGATGGCGCCGGAGCGGGAGGAATAGGCTTTTTACTTTAAAAATAAGAAGAAGAGAGGGGGAGGCTTTTGTGAAATACATTGCAGTTGTGGAGGATGAGGCTCTGATGCGGGAGGAGCTGGCAGACATGCTGCGTCGGAACGGTTACCGGGTGGAGGAAATCTGTGAATTCGGACAGATAACGGATCAGATCCGGAAGCTTTCCCCGGATCTGGTTCTTCTGGACCTGAATCTGCCCCAGACCAGCGGCTTTCAGGTTTGCCGGGAAATCAAACAGAAAACCTCCGTTCCGGTTCTGGTGCTGACCTCCCGGGATCAGCTGAGAGATGAACTGTATGCGCTGGAGCTGGGGGCAGATGAGTATCTGACGAAGCCCTGCCGGAAGGAGCGGCTGCTGGCCCGTGTCTCCAATGTGCTGAAGCGGTATGAGGGAAGGGCCAATCTGCTGGAGGGCCTGGATTTCCTTCTGGACCGCCAGACCTATACCCTGTATATTCATAACCGTTCGGTGATCCTTCCCGGAAACCAGGGGAAAATTCTGGAAGTATTCCTGAATCACGGGGATCAGATTGTCACAAAGGAGGTTCTGTGTATGGCCCTCTGGGGGACAACGGAGTTCATCGACGAAAACGCGCTTCAGGTAAATCTGACCCGGCTGAAGAAAACCATGGCAGGGCTGGAGATGAGACAGCAGATTGTTCCGGTGCGGGGAATGGGCTATCGCCTGACTGCGGAGGAGGGGAAGGATGAAGCAAAAGGGTAAGATTATCTGGCAGTACGGGCCCTGGCTGCTGCTTTGCTTTGGAATTGACGTCTTTGCGGCGCTGCTTCTGTGGCTTGCCGATGTGCAGGCCTTTTATTCGCTGGCCGGGGTGATTGTCCTTGGGACGGTTCTGCTGTTTCTGGGCCTGTGCGGGATCCTGATTTTTCAGGAGCGGAAAAGAGAACAGGTCTTTCTGGATTTTCTGGAGAATCCCGATGAATGCCGGGAAGAAAAGCTTCTGCGCAGGGTTAGCCTGGGCCAGAGGACCTTCGTCCGCCTGCTGGGCGGAAATCTTCGGGAAATGCAGCAAAGGTACGCGCAGCTGCAGGGAGAACTGAATGATTACGAGGAATATGTGGAATCCTGGGCCCATGAAATTAAGACGCCTCTTTCCTTACTGACTTTCCTGCTGGATAACCGCAGGGAGGAGCTGCCGGAGGGTGTGGATTTCAGGCTGGAGTATATCCGGAACCATATGCAGGAATCTGTGGATCAGATGCTGTTTTATGCCAGGATCAAGGGCGGGAGAAAGGACTATCTGTTTGAGTATCTGGATGTCCGGGGCTGCATTGAAGAGGTGTTGGAGGATTACCGGCCGCTGCTGGAGGAGAAAGCCTTTCAGATTTCCTGTGCGCTGCCGGAGTGCAGCGTGTATACGGACCGCAGAGGACTTCATTTTCTTCTGGGACAGCTGGTCAGCAATGCGGTGAAGTATTCCGGAGAGGATCCCAGACTGGATTTTGCTTTTGCACAGGAAGAGCAGGCCGGTATTCTGAGTATCCGGGATAACGGAATCGGTGTCCGCAGCTGTGATCAGCCCTATATTTTTGAAAAGGGATTTACGGGAGATTCCGGGGAGGGAAGAAAACGGGCCACCGGTATGGGACTGTACCTGGTCCGGGAAATCGCGGGAGAGCTGAACCTGTCGCTGGAGGTTCGGACTGCCTGGGGAGAAGGGTTTGAAATCCGGATTTCTTTTCCGACGGTTCAGCGTAATCGGGTGTTCTGAGTATTTGGACAGAGGGGTACTTGCAAAAGGAATTTTCCCATGCTAAGATGAAACTGTTTGGAACAGATTTTCTATCTGGGAAAGGAAAATTATGAAAGTAGTATTGGAGAACTTAACGAAAAAATACCCGGGACGCGGCCGAAACGCCAGGACAGAGGTGACGGCGGTGAATGAGTTCAGTTTTGAGATCCCTGACGGGAAGCTGATCGGCCTGCTGGGCCCCTCCGGCTGCGGGAAGAGTACGACGCTGAATCTGCTCAGCGGTCTTCAGAAGCCCACCAGCGGGAAGATTTTCTTCGGGGAGGAGGATGTCACTGGTCTTCCGGCAGAGAAGAGAGGAGTGGGTGTGGTATTCCAGAATTATGCCCTCTATCCCCATCTGACAGTCAGGCAGAATATTCTGTTTCCGCTGCAGAATCTCAAGGGAGCCCAGAAGCTGTCCAGGGCGCAGATGGAGGAGAAAGCCCTGGAGGCCGCCAGGCTGGTTCAGATTGATGAGCTGATGGATCGAAAGCCCAGCGAGCTTTCCGGCGGGCAGCAGCAGCGTGTGGCCATTGCCCGGGCACTGGTGAAGCGGCCCAGAGTGCTCCTGCTGGACGAGCCCCTTTCCAACCTGGATGCCAGGCTGCGGCTGCAGACCAGGGAAGAGATCCGCAGAATCCAGAAGGAGACCCGGATCACCACGGTGTTTGTTACCCATGACCAGGAAGAGGCCATGAGCATTTCCGATCTGATCGTCGTGATGAAGGCGGGGGTGGTACAGCAGATCGGCAGGCCCCAGGAGGTCTATGACAATCCGCAGAATCTCTTTGTGGCGAAGTTTCTGGGCACGCCTCCCATCAATGTCTTTCAGGGAGAAATCCGGGGAGGACGGCTTCTGATTGGAGAAGAGCCCCTTTTTGAAGTCAGCGAAGTGCCGGATCAGACGGTTTTTGTCGGTATCCGGCCAGAGGGCTTCCTCCTGCGGGAGAAGGGGGCTTTTGGATGTCATCTGAACGGGATTGAGGTTATGGGGCGGGACATCAGTGTGGTTTCCACCCATGAGGCTGCCCAGGCGCCCACGGTCCGGGCCATTATCAGCGCGGAAAATAAGGTGGACCTCAGCAGCCGGACCGTCCGGTTTGATGTGAAACCGGGCAAGGTATTTCTTTTTCAGAAGGACACCGAAGAAAGAATCCCCTTTTGTGTAAAGGGGGAAAGAAGCGGGCTTCGGGAGGGATAAAATGGATAATCACAATTGGAAAGCATGGCTGTATCTTCTGCCGGCCATTCTGTTTCTGGGAATTTTCATGGTGTATCCGCTGATTGACGTACTCCTTTATTCGGTTGAGGAGGGATACAATTTTGCCTCTCAGACCTATTATGGGGTGGGGACGTATAATTATTCCTATGTGCTGCATGATCCGTATTTTCTGCAGGCGGTGAAAAATACCTTCCTTCTGGTTATCATTACCGTACCTCTTTCAACGGGACTTGCCCTGCTGATTTCAGTGGGCTTAAGCTCCATTAAGCCATTGCGGGAGCTCTATCAGACCATCTATTTTCTGCCCTACGTGACCAATACACTGGCGGTGGGTCTGGTGTTCATGATTCTGTTTAAAAAGACAGCCTATACGGACGGGCTGGTGAATCTGCTGATCCAGTGGTTCGGCGGGGAATCGGTGGATTTTATTGACGGTCCCTACTGGGCGAAAATGTTCGTTTTGTGTTTTTACACCATCTGGGTGGTAATGCCCTTCAAGATTCTGATTCTGACCAGTGCGCTGGCCTCGGTGAATCAGGACTATTATAATGCGGCCAGGGTGGACGGCACTTCAGGGTTCCGGATTTTCCGGAGAATTACGCTGCCCATGATTTCACCCATGATCTTTTATCTGGTTATCACTGGTTTTATTGGTGCTTTTAAAGCATACAGCGATGCAGTGGCCCTGTTCGGCACGGATCTGAACGCGGCGGGGATGAATACCATTGTGGGCTATGTCTACGATATGCTTTACGGGAACAGCGGCGGGTATCCGTCCTATGCGTCGGCGGCTGCGATTCTGCTGTTTGCCATTGTGCTGACCATCACCTGCATCAATCTGCTTGTGAGCAGGAAAAAGGTTTATTATTCATGAGAGGGCAAAAAGGGAGATTCCAGCTGTCCTTTTTCATGTTTTGTGAGGTTGAAAGAGAAGATGAGAAAACCAGTTAAAATCCTGACTTACGCGCTGCTGACGGTCTGGGCCCTTGTGGTTCTGTTCCCTTTTTACTGGATGCTTCTGACATCGGTAAAAAGCTACAGCGCCTATAATTCCGAGTATATTCCAAAGCTTTTTACGCTGTCGCCGACTCTGCAGAATTATGTGGACGCCTTTACGGAGGTTCCGCTGGCGCGGTACTTTGCCAACACGCTGATTTTTACCGTGGTGACCACAGCCCTCATGCTGGTGGTGACCATTCTGGCGGCCTTTGCCTTTGCCAGGCTTTCATTCCGGGGGAAGAATCTGGTTTTTACCGTTTTTCTGTCTCTGATGATGATCCCCAATGAGCTGGTGATTATTACGAATTATGTGACCATCACGAATCTGGATCTGCGCAACACCTTCACCGGCCTGATCCTGCCCTCGGTTACATCGGTCTTTTATATTTACCTGCTGAAGGAGAATTTCGAACAGGTGCCGGATCAGCTTTATTACGCGGCGAAGGTGGACGGCACCTCCGATCTGAAATACCTGCTGCGTGTGATGATTCCGATCTGCAGGCCTACGATCATCACCATTACCATTCTGAAGGTGATTGAGTGCTGGAATTCCTACGTCTGGCCCCGGCTGATTACGGATGATGAGTATTATTACCTGGTTTCAAACGGAATTCAGGAGATCCGGGAGAACGGCTTCGGACGGGAGAATATTCCGGCGATGATGGCGGCGGTGGTGGTGATTTCTCTTCCACTCATCGTTCTGTTTCTGATTTTTCGCAGGAAAATCATGGCCGGTGTGGCAAGGGGAGGAACCAAAGGATGAGAAGAAGGATGGAAAAGAAAATGGGCAGAATGTTGAAATGGACCGGAATCCTTCTGAGCCTTGGTCTGGCCGGAGCCCTGACACTGACCGGATGCCATGGTTCCCGGGGACAGACAGCCTTTGAGATCCCGGAGGAATTCGATACCTCCGGAACCTATGAGATCACCTTCTGGGCGAAGAACGACACCAATAAGACCCAGACACGGATTTATGAAAAGGCCATCGAGGATTTTGAAGCGCTGTATCCCAATATTACCGTGAACCTGAGACTGTATACGGATTACGGGAAAATCTATAATGATGTTATTACGAATATTTCCACCAATACCACGCCCAATGTCTGCATTACCTATCCGGATCATATCGCGACCTACCTGACCGGCGAAGAAAGCGTGGTTTCGCTGGACGGACTTTTTGCCGACGAAAAGTATGGTCTGGGAGGAACAGAGCTGCGCTACGATTCGCCCACGGCTGAGGAAGTGATTCCCCGGTTTCTGGAGGAATGTTCTTTTAACGGCCATTATTATGCGATTCCCTATATGCGTTCCACGGAAGCCTGCTATGTCAATAAAACGTATGTGGAGGCTCTGGGCTACACGCTGCCGGAGACCCTGACCTGGGATTTTGTCTGGGCGGTTTCTGAAGCGGCCATGGCCCGGGATGAGGAGGAAAATTTTCTGCTGAACGGCCAGAAAACCATGATTCCCTTTCTTTACAAATCCACGGATAATATGATGATTCAGATGCTGAAGCAGAAGGGAGCCGGGTATTCCACGGAAGAGGGAGAAATCCTGATTTTCAATGATACCACAAAGGAGCTTCTCTATACCGTTGCGGAGCATGCGAAAACGGGTGCCTTTTCTACTTTTAAGATTTCCAGTTATCCGGCCAATTTCCTGAATGCGGGACAGTGTGTGTTTGCCATCGATTCCACGGCAGGGGCGACCTGGATGGGGTCGGAGGCGCCGCTTTCCGATATCAGTGAGGATAAATTTGTGGAATTTGAAACGGCAGTGATGACCATTCCGCAGTTTGATCCGGAGAATCCGCAGATGATTTCCCAGGGGCCTTCGGTCTGTATTTTTAATAAAGAGGATCCGCAGGAGGTGCTGGCTTCCTGGCTGTTTGCCCAGTATCTGCTGACCAATGAGGTTCAAATTGCCTATGCGGAAACCGAAGGGTATGTGCCTGTGACCAGCAAGGCCCGTGATTCCGCCGAGTATCAGGATTACCTGTCCCGATGCGGTGAGGACAGCAGTACGTACTATGAGGTGAAGATTCAGGCCTCTGAGCTGCTGCTGGAGCATACGGAGGATACCTTTACCACGCCGGTGTTTAACGGTTCGGCATCTCTGCGGGATGCGGCCGGGCAGATGATCGAGAGTGTTGCCAAGTCAGTCCGGCGCAGACAGGAGGTCAATGACGAGTACCTTGTGAATCTGTATGACGAGGTGAAGGCTCTGTATCATCTGGATCAGGGCAACCAGGGCGGAGCGGCGGCAGGAGGAAAGGCTGATCTGGGGCCTCTTCCCGGAACGGCGGTGCTGCTTTTGGGGTCTCTGGCAGCTGCCTGGGTTCTGATCCTGCTGTATCTGCTTTTTGGCAGACGGCGTGACAGGCGGTGAGCCGAAAAAGTGTAAGATAAACGTTGATTTCTGCGGGGGTTGGTGTATAATGAGGGTGTATTTTCAAACATTTAGCGGAAAAGGAGAATAAAAATGAAGAAGATTACTGCATTACTTGTAACTCTTTCCCTTACTCTGGTTCCCTGCAGCCTGGCCATGGCAGAGGGCACCGAGACCGAGACAGAAACCGCAGCCGTTGAAGCCGATGTGAAATCCGAAGGCGTTATGACCTACGAAGAGTATGCTGCTGCTGAGCTGGATTCGGAAGTTGTGGTTGAGACCTATGTTCAGGCCAAGCAGTCCTGGTGGGAGGACAAGGCTACCGTTTATACCCAGGATAAGGACGGCGCTTATTTCCTGTATCAGATGGCCTGCTCCGAGGAGGATTATGAGAAACTGGAAGTCGGAACCAAGATCAAAGTTATGGGATACAAGTCTGAGTGGTCCGGTGAGGTGGAGATTGTTGATGCGACCTTCGAATTTGAAGAGGGCGAGTACATTGCTCAGCCTGAGGATGTGACGGAGCTGCTGGGTACGGATGAGCTGATTGAGCATCAGAATGAGTTCGTCTCCTTCAAGGGCATGACCGTGGAGGCTGCCGGTCAGGATGATGACGGAAACGATGTAGCTTTCCTGTATGCCTGGGACGGTTCTGGTCAGGATGGCGATGATCTGTATTTTAATGTTTCCCTGAACGGTGAAACCTATACCTTTACAGTAGAGTCCTATCTGTGTGACAATACCACCGAGGTTTATCAGGCCGTGACGGAGCTGGAGATCGGTGACGTGATCGACCTGGAAGGCTTCCTGTACTGGTATGAAGGCGTGAATCCCCACATTACCGCAGTGGCTGCAGCTGAATAAGGAAAATGATACGAAAGTACAAAGGAGTCACTTCGAAAGAAGTGATTCTTTTGTTTTTTAAGCAGGCAGGACCAAAAAAAGAACGCTTAAGAGCGTTCTTTTTTCGCTTTCTCATCCCAGACCGGAACATCGATCCCCACTACCTTGGAGGTGAAGGGAGTGCCGTCCTGTTTTTCAAAATGGAGTGTTGCTTTTTTAACATATTTAAATCCGATATACAGAAGCGGGATGTTGCAGTAGGCAATCAGAATGTTCGCGAAATCTGACAGATCCCAGAGAGAACCCAGATCCATGCCTGCAATGCTGGTCAGCACTCCGAAAGAAATGACGGCCAGGCAGAGAACGCGGATCGTGTTGATAAAGGATTTCCTGGTGGAAATCCGGTTTGCACAGATTTCTGTGAAGGACATAAAGCCCAGCAGGCAGGTAAAGGCAAACAGGCCGAAGCAGACGGAGATCAGCAGAGAGACGATGGAATTAAAGGCTGTTCCGGGGGTCAGCTCTGTAGCGGATGCCAGATATTTAGGCAGCTTCCCGAGATCGAACCAGGCTGCGGCGTTGTCGGTGAGCCATACACGGCCCATAATCACCACGAAACCGGTCAGCGTACAGATCACGATGGTATCCAGAAAGACACCGATGGCCTGAACACAGCCCTGGTCACAGGGATGGGCGGCATTGGATGCGGCTGCAGGCATGGTAATGGTACCCTGGCCGGCTTCGTTGGACATCAGTCCGCGCTTCACACCCTGAATCAGTGCGATGCCGAAGGCGCCGCCGAAAACAGCTTCCGGCTTGAAGGCTTCTGTAAATACGGCATAGAAGAACCAGGGGATTCTGGTAAAGTTAACAACAATCAGCACCAATACAGTAAGTACATAAATGACTGCCATAATGGGCACCAGAACATCGGTGACCTTGGTGACCTTTTTGATGCCGCCGAAGGAAACGGCAATAATCACGATCAGAAGGATCACGAAGGCAATCCAGTAAAGAGCCGAGTTGGTGGGAATGGTTCTGCCGGTGAGCGTTTCCGCAATCTGTCCTACGGCAGATACGGTGTTAAAGCCCTGGGCAGGGAAACAAAGCAGCGCATAGATAATATACATGACAGACAGGACAACACCGGCCACTGCGGAGCCTTTCAGCAGACGCTTGCCATAGAAGGCGAGACCGCCGATATATTCATCACCTTTTCGCTCTTTAAAGATCTGGGCAAGGGTGGATTCGGTGTAAGCAGTCGCCATACCGAAAAATGCGGAGACCCACATCCAGAAAAGGGCACCTGGGCCGCCGATGGAAATGGCGCCGGTAACACCGAGAATATTGCCGGGTCCTACCCGCATGGCTGTGGACAGGAAGAAAGCCGCCAGCGGCGATATGCCGGTTTTTTCAGCCTTGCTGTTTTTTAAAACCTGAATACCGTGACGGAATTTCCGCACCTGGATAAAACCCAGGTTGAAAGAAAAGAAGATTCCGGAGCCGATCAGAAGAATGATGGCAAGAGAAAAGTTTCCGAGAATCGGAATGTTGGCATACCAGTCAAAATTGGTGGGGAAATCCCAGAAGAGATTGGACACAATCTGAATCTTTCCACAGACCGCATTGATGGCATCGAATAGTGCTTGCATAACATAACCTCCCTTAAAAAAATGGAAGCGAAATCCTGCGGTTTCGCTTCTTTGCGCTTTGGTTTGAGTATACGCCCTTTTGCACAAAAAAACAACACAAAAATGAAGAAAAATCGTAAAAATGCTGCTGCAAATCGAAATCTTTACAGTATCTGCAAAAAATGTTACACTTAATGAAAAAGATGAATTGGGCAGCGAGGTAGGAAGAATGAGAGTAAAAAACATGAATGCGGAGGAAAAGGTGGCTTATTTTACAACGGCGCCGATTCCTCCTCTGATTTGCCAGATGGCGGTTCCAACGATTATCAGTATGCTGGTGACCTCCTTTTATAATATGGCAGATACGATTTTTGTGGGCAGAATCAATACACAGTCCACAGCGGCTGTGGGAGTGGTCTATTCTGTGATGGCGCTGATTCAGGCCATCGGCTTCTTCTTTGGCCATGGATCCGGAAATTATATTTCCAGAAAACTGGGCGCCAAGGAGTTTGAGGAAGCGGCGGTGATGGCAGCCACCGGATTTTTCAGTGCTTTTCTGGCCGGGATCGTTCTGGGCTGCGCGGGGCTGATTTTTCTGGAACCGCTGTCTGTGTTTCTTGGGTCTACGGAGACGATTTTGCCGTACACGATGAGTTATCTGCGGATTATTCTGATCGGAACGCCGTTTATGATGTCTTCCCTGGTACTGAATAACCAGCTCCGCTTTCAGGGAAGCGCTTCCTATGCCATGGTTGGCATTACAGCCGGAGCAGTGCTGAATATTGTTCTGGATCCGATTCTGATTTTTGGATTTCACATGGGTGTCGCGGGAGCGGCGGCAGCTACGGTGATCAGTCAGATTGTCAGCTTCCTGATTCTCCTGCGGGCCAGCAGCAAAGGCGGGAATTTCCGGATTCAGTTTCGAAATTTTAAGCCTACAGGCCAGCGGATGGTGATGATTTTTAAAGGTGGTGTTCCTTCCCTCTGCAGACAGGGACTGGGAAGTATCGCAACCATCTGTCTGAACACGGCGGCAGGATTGTTCGGAGGTGTCTATGCGGATGCAGCCATTGCAGCCATGGGAATTGTTTCCCGGGTTTCCATGTTCGCGAATTCGGCGCTGATTGGTTTTGGACAGGGATTTCAGCCCGTGTGCGGAACGAATTACGGTGCGAAAAAGTATGGGCGTGTCCGGGAGGCCTTCTGGTTCTGCGTGAAGGTGGCGGCGGTCTTTCTGGTGATTATTTCGGCCATTGGATTTGTGTTCGCTGAGCCGGTGGTGGAAATTTTCAGGGAAGATCCGGATGTGGTCCGGATCGGCACGCTGGCGCTGCGCCTGCAGTGTGTGGTTTTTCCATTGAACAGCTGGATTGTGATGTGCAATATGTGCCTGCAGACCATCGGCAAATCTCTGAAGGCATCCGTTCTGGCAGCGGCACGGCAGGGACTGTTTTTCCTGCCGCTGATCTACATTCTGCCCAGGCTTTTTGGGCTTCTGGGGGTCCAGATGTGCCAGACGGTGTCAGATATTTTTACCATGGCACTGGCGCTTCCCATCGGACTCAGTGTGCTGAAGGAGCTGAAGGAGGGAGAAAAGCAGAACTTCTGATGTCAGATTTTTGAAAAAAACGGAATACGAAGAAAAACGTGCGTAATATTCAGAAAATAAAAGAAAAATATCGAAGAATTCTATGATATATTGACGAAACATTTTCTTTGTAGTATAGTTTATGTATCATATGAGCAAGGGGAAAATCAACGACAGGCTCATTTGTAAGGTGATTCAAAAATTTTAAGAGTGAATTTCCGGAACGGGAAGACACCGCTTAAGGGGGCAAGGCTATGGAAAAGAAGATCGAGATGCTGAGACGGATTCTGAAAGAGAGTGATTACACTGTGGCGCTCTGCGGATCAGGGATGCTGGAGGAGGCAGGCTATATTCCGGTTCGAAAGCCGGAGCGGGCCTATGACATTGAGACAAAATACGGGGCGGGCCCGGAGGAAATGTTTACCAGCGTTTATTATAATACAAGGCCGGAGAAATTTTTTCAGTTTTATAAGAAGGAGATTCTGGCTGACTTAAAGCCCGGAGAGTCCGGCCGTGTGCTTGCTCTGATGGAAGAGGCCGGAGATCTGGACTGTATCGTGACCGCAAATATTTACGAGCTTTCTCAGAGAGCGGGATGCAAACGGGTGATTAATCTTCACGGCAGCATCTATGTGAATACCTGTCTGCGGTGCGGGAGATCGTATCCCATGGAATATGTCCGGGACAGCAAACGGGTTCCGGTGTGTGAAAAGTGCAGTTCTGTGATCCGGCCGGGGGTGAACCTTTTTGGAGAGATGATTGACAGCCGCCTGATGGAGCAGACTACCAGAGAGATTGAAAAGGCAGAGGTACTTTTGGTCCTGGGCACTTCCATTCACTCTGAGGCGTTTCATAATTATATCAAATATTTCCGGGGGAAATATCTGGTGATTATTCACAGGGAAAACTGTCTGATGGATGACAGAGCAGATCTTCTGATTTATGATGAGCCGAAGAACGTGCTGTCGAAGCTTGGTTATTGAGAGACTTCCCGGAAGGGAAAAGGGGATCGGGCAGGAAAAAGCAGTTTCCTGCAGAAGGTAATGGATAAAATGGACGCCGTACCGATGTGCGGCGTCTTTTTCACGGGAAAGGAGAAGAAATGGAGAACCTGATATTCAGCTTTAACGCGACACTGCCGATTTTTCTGACAATGGCTCTGGGAATGCTGTTTCGGAAAGTCGGCCTGATGGATGAAAGTTTTGTTGCGAAAATGAACAGATTTGTCTTTACGGCGGCCCTTCCGGCCCTGTTGTTTGAGGACTTGTCCGGCACGGATTTTTACGAGGCCTGGGATGCGGGATTTGTTCTTTTCTGTTTTTTTGCCACTCTGGCGGGAATTCTGATTGTATGGGGACTGTCCTTCCTGGTGAAGGACAGGTCGGTGCAGGGGGAATTTATTCAGGCCGGTTACCGGAGCAGCGCGGCGATTCTGGGAATTGCCTTTATTCAGAATCTGTATGGAACCTCCGGCATGGCGCCTCTGATGATTATCGGTACGGTACCGCTCTATAACGTCATGGCGGTGATTGTTCTTTCTCTGGTTAAGCCGGGACGGGGTGTTCTTGGCAGCGCGGTTTTGAAAAAGACGGCCAGGGACATTCTGACGAATCCCATCATTCTGGGGATTCTGGCGGGCCTGCTCTGGTCTTTGCTGAAAATCCCCCAGCCGCAGATCCTGCAGAAAACGGTGAAAAATCTGGCGGTGCTGGCCACTCCGCTGGGCCTGATGGCCATGGGAGCTTCCTTTGATATTTCCAGGGTGTCCGGCAAAATGAAAGCGGCTCTGGGTGCGGCCTTTCTGAAGCTGGTGGGGCTTGCGGCCATCTTTCTTCCGATTGCGGTACAGCTTGGCTTCCGGGAGGAAAAACTGGTGGCGATTCTGGTGATGCTGGGCTCAGCCAGTACGGTGAGCTGCTACATTATGGCACGAAATATGGGCCATGAGGGCGTTCTGACCTCCAGCGTGGTGATGGTTACCACCCTGTTCAGCGCGGTTACGCTTACGGGGTGGCTGTTCCTTCTGAAAACGCTGGGATTGATCTGAGAGAGCCGGTTTCCAGCGCTTTTTCCGTGGGAAGGATCCGGGGCGTGTCGAATCCTGTCGCTTTTGCAAGACAAGTTTTTCTTGCGAAAGAGCCGGGTTCTTACTATAATACAAGTAGTTTTTGTTCCTGACACATTTTGGCAAGGGCCCCCGACAAATGCTGCCGAGCAAATGACAAATTTGTAAAGATAGATGAAGGAGTGCTTTATGGAAAAATTAAATATAGCAATTGCAGACGACAACGAAAGAGTCCTGTCGCTTCTGGAACATATTGTCAGCCAGGATGAAGAACTGCAGGTTGTGGGAAAAGCAGGAGACGGCGAAGCGCTGTACGACATTATCCGTCAGAAACAGCCGGACGTGGTACTTCTGGATATTATCATGCCGAAGATTGACGGGCTGACCGTGATGGACCGGGTGAATCATGATAAGACGGTGAAGAAACATCCTGCTTTTATTGTGATTTCCGCGGTGGGACAGGAGAAGATTACAGAGAATGCCTTCGATCTTGGCGCGGATTACTATATTTTGAAACCCTTCGACAATGATATGGTAATCAACCGGATCAAACAGACAAGAGTCCAGCGGGAGAAGAATTTCACTCAGGTGCGGAAGGTCAACGCGTATGAGAGCAAGCAGGAATATATGGACCGGAATCTGGAAACCGATGTGACAAACATTATTCATGAAATCGGTGTTCCGGCACATATCAAAGGCTATCAGTATCTGAGAGATTCCATTATCATGTCGGTACAGGATATGGAGATGCTGAATTCGATTACGAAGATTCTGTATCCGACCATTGCGAAAAAGCATCAGACGACTCCCAGCCGGGTGGAACGGGCCATCCGCCATGCCATTGAGGTGGCCTGGAGCAGGGGAAAGATGGACACCATTGACGAACTGTTCGGTTATACGGTGAACGGAGGGAAAGGGAAACCGACGAATTCCGAATTTATTGCCTTGATTGCAGATAAAATCAGACTTGAATATAAAAACAGATAATGCTTTTCATTTTATGGGAAATGCGGTATAATTGTATTAATAAAATGCAATGTAAATGTATCGCAGGAGGAAGAGCATATGAAGAAGGTATTGTTTGTAGCTTCAGAAAGTGTACCTTTTATTAAAACCGGTGGACTGGCAGATGTGGTCGGTTCCCTGCCGAAATGTTTTAATAAAGAGGAGTACGATGTACGGGTCGTGCTTCCCAAATATATGTGCATGAAGGAAGAGTACAAGTCTCAAATGCAGTACATCACCCATTTTTATATGGATTTGGGCTGGCGCAGCCAGTACGTGGGGGTTTTAGGGCTGGTTTATGACGGGATCCAGTTCTATTTTGTAGATAACGAATATTATTTTGCAGGGCCGAAGCCCTATGGAAACATTTATGAGGATATTGAGAAGTTTGCATTCTTCTCAAAGGCAGCGATTTCCCTGCTTCCGACGGTTGGATTCCAGCCGGATCTTATTCATTGCCATGACTGGCAGACAGGTCTGGTACCTGTTTTCCTGAAGGCATGCTTTTACGCGGATGAGTTTTACAGCCGGATCAAGACGGTTATGACCATCCACAACCTGAAATTCCAGGGAATCTGGGATGTGAAAACGGTTCAGAATATTACCGGACTTCCTTCTTATTATTTTACACCGGATAAACTGGAAGCCTACGGGGATGCCAATTTCTTAAAGGGCGGCCTCGTTTATGCAGATGCGATTACAACAGTCAGCAATACTTACGCCGAGGAGATAAAGACACCGTTCTACGGTGAACATCTGGACGGCCTGATGAATGCCAGAGCCAACAGCCTTCGTGGTATTGTAAATGGAATTGATTATGAAGAATACAATCCGGAAACCGATGCGTTTATTGCGAAGAACTATTCGGCAAAGAATTTCCGGAAAGAGAAAGTGAAAAATAAACGGGCGCTGCAGGAAGAGCTTGGTCTGGAGCAGGATGACCGGAAATTTATGATCGGAATTGTATCCCGTCTGACAGATCAGAAGGGCATTGACCTGATTGCCTATATGATGGACGAGCTGTGTCAGCAGGATATCCAGCTTGTTGTACTGGGAACCGGTGAGGAAAAATACGAAAATATGTTCCGGCATTTTGCCTGGAAATATTCCGGAAAGGTATCTGCGAATATTTTCTATTCCGAAGCGCTGTCCCATAAGATTTATGCGTCCTGCGACGCGTTCCTGATGCCTTCCCTGTTTGAGCCCTGCGGTCTGAGCCAGCTGATGAGTCTTCGCTATGGTACGCTCCCGATTGTCAGAGAAACAGGCGGACTGAAGGATACGGTGATACCGTACAATGAATATGAAAGTACCGGTACCGGTTTCAGCTTTGCAAACTATAACGCGCACGAAATGTTCAACACGGTGAAGTACGCAGAATATGTTTATTATCAGAAGAAGCGTGAATGGAACAAGATGGTTGACCGTGCGATGGCGGCAGATTTCTCCTGGAATGTATCTGCTTCCAAGTATGCAGAGATGTACGACTGGCTGATTGGATAAAAAGAAAAAGCGGCATCCGGATTTCACGGATGCCGCTTTCCGGATGCGCCCCCAGGGCGCATCTTTTATTTTTTTGTGGTTTTTGTGGTTACTTTTACTTTTTTCAGAATTTCTCCGTCTTTGTCAAAGGTATAGCGGTATTTGCCGACGGTAACCGTCCGACTGGTCACCATCCGTCCATTCCGCCCCACGTAATGATTCCCGATAAATGCCTGAGTAGCCATATAGCCATTGCTGTAGAAATAGTACCAGTATCCTTTCCAGCGAACCCATTGCTTCCTGGCATAGGTACCGTCCGCCTGACGGAAACGGACGCCTTTGGAGTTTTTCTTCAGCCCGACCGTGACGTTCTTTTTATAGTTCGGGATGACCACGCCGTCCGCGCCTACATAGGCTTTCAGACCGTCCGCATCGGTAATCCAGCGGCTTTTCGCCATCTTTCCGTTTTTCATCAGGTACCGGTTATTCACCCAGGTCTCTGTAACCATGGCCCCGCTGGCATCGAAATAATAGGTGCTGCCCTTGATTTCCGTCCAGCCGGTACAGGCAAATCCATTTTTATCAAAATAATAGACATAGCCTTTGATCCTGACAAATTTGGAACGGACAGGACGTCCGGTTTCCGTGTTCACCCACTGAAGCTGCAGGGTGTCTTTATTGAACTTCCACTCGTAGGTGGCAGCTTCCGCAGTGCCGGAGCACAGGAACAAAAAGGTCACGGCAAAGACGAGTGTACAGAAATGAAGCAGTTTCTTATGCATAAAATCCTCCTGAATATGTACAGCCTGCCGGATGGCAGGCTGGTTTTGCAGTCCCGGTTGGTTTCATTATGCCACAAATTGCAGCCCGTGGCAAGAGATGAAATTCTTACAGAGTTCTTAAGATGTGGGATGCAGAGCAGCTGTCAGCTCTGGCTCATCTGCGTCAGTACCTGGCGTACATGCTGGATTTCCTCCGGTGTAGCCGCTGAGGCAGGTACATAATACTGTTTGCTTCGTGCAATCTGATAAATTTCCTCCTGAGAGGTTTCGCATTGATTGCGCATCTGCTTCAGAGTATTTTTAAGCTGCGGATTCTCGGTCTGGGTAATCATTTCCCCAAGTCTGACCAGGTCGCTGTTGATTCCGACCAGTGTATCGGATACCATTGTTTTCTCGTCCATGTTTTCCCTCCTGGATTTTTAATAATTCGGGGTGATCGTCAAATAGGTCTGCGTTTTTTCTTTGGGATTCTACTGCAGAAACTGCATCAGCTGCTGCTTGGACTGCATGGCAGACTGTGCGGATTTCTGGAAAAACTGTTTGACTCCCGGATCTGTGGCTTCGGATGCGTAAGCAGTCATCTTGCAGTGATTGGTGGTATAGCCGCCGATGAGATGACGCAGGTTCTGCAGATCCAGTTCTGAAATTTCATTCATGTGAATACCTCCTTTGATGGGTCGTAATTACAGGTTTAGTATGTACGAAAAAGGAGAAACTATTCATCATGGATCTGATACATGAAAAAGAAAAAGCAGGCAGCCATTAAAGAACCGTTCAGAATCAGTCCGATCATTTCAGGCAGGGAAAAGGCTGTATGACTTTCCAGAAGGTTCAGCAGCGATGTAAAAAACAGATAAACGCCGGCACTGACGGTCATGGCTGCGCAGGGACAGATGATCCAGGAGCGAAACTGAATCTGAAAATGCAGCCCGCGGTACAGGGAAACCAGAGTCAGGAAGGACAGCAGCAGTTCGCTGGCCAGCATTCCCCAGAGGTAGCCCAGAATTCCATAAACCGGAATGGCAAAACAGACAAACAGAATCCGGAGGATCAGGGACGCCATATGCTGGAAAAAGGTCAGCAGCGTTTTTCCCATTCCATTTAAAATACTTGTCATGGTGGCGCCAAGGTACAGGAAGGGGCAGAGCCAGGCCAGCACCAGGATGAAGGGGCCGACTTCCGGGGAGTGGAACAGCAGGTTTCCCAGCTTTTCGCCGGTCAGCAGAAAGGCCCCGGTACAGAAAATTCCAAGCCAGAGGCTGGAGCCGATGGTGCGTTCCACAGTCCGCCGGATGTTGTCCGTTTTATCCAGAGACAGATCCTCTGATACAGAAGGAAGCAGCATGGTGGAGAGAGCGTTTGTAATGGCAGATGGAAAGAGCACCAGAGGCATGGCCATACCGGTCAGTACCCCGTAAAGGCTTAAAGCTTCACTGGAGGTGAGGCCGTATCGCTGGAGCTGCCAGGGAATGCAGGCGGCTTCGACACTGTGAAGCAGATTCAGCATTGTGCGGTTCAGGGTCAGGGGAGCCGCCATGGAAAAAATGCTGGAGAAAGCCTGGCTGTCCGGAAAAATGCGTCTCCCGGACAGGGGTTTTTCACGGAACAGGAATGCGCCCACTGTAAAAAAGGTAGATACTAGTTCTCCGGCGACCATGCCGCCGGCGGCCAGAATGGGTGTGGGTGTCAGGCCTTTTTCCAGAAACAGGCAGAAAATCAGGTAGGAAGCGGCGATACGGGACAACTGTTCGATCAGCTGGGAAAGGGCAGGGACATCTGCACGCTTCAGAGCGTAGAAATATCCATGGAGACAGGAATGGATGCAGCCAAAGGGTGCTGCCCAGGCGATGATTCGCAAAAGGGATGCGCAGCGCGGTTCCATAAGAAGGTGCACGGCAATAAAGTCCGCCTGAACGTTTACGATCAGGGCGCAGGCCAGAGAAAGGCCAAAGGAGAGAATCAGCCCGGCAGACAGGATATTCCTGGCTCCCGCATGATCTTTCCGGGCAATTCTGGCAGAAACGTGTCGGGAAATGGCTGTCTGGATGCCGGAAGCTGTCAGGGAGAAGGCCGTGGCATAGACGGGAAAGACCAGCTGATAAAGCCCTACTCCTTCTGCACCAATCGCCTGGGAGAGGAATATTCTATAGAAGAAGCCAATCAGGCGGCTGGCAAAACCGGCGGCAGTCAGAATCAGGGCGCCGCGCCAGAGAGGATGTTCCGATTTCATGGGATCTGTAACCTCCATCAACGGTAAGTGGTAACTTTTCTTACAGTATATTCGATTCAGGGACTTGACAGAACGGTTTCAGAGTGATATATTCTGAATGTGAAATCCGAGTAAATTAGTCGGAAATAAAAAGCAGGTGATCCGATGAAAATTTCTACAAAAGGCAGATATGGCCTGCGTGCGATGATTGACATGGCGCTGTACAGCGAGGAGGAGACGGTTTCCATCAGCAGCATTGCAGCCAGACAGCAGATTTCGGAGAGTTATCTGGAGCAGCTGGTGGCGAAGCTGAAAAAGGCTGGTCTGGTTGTCAGCAGCCGGGGCGCACAGGGTGGCTATCGTCTGGCGAAGCCGGCCGGGGAAATCTCGGTGGGCGATATTCTGAGAGCTCTGGAGGGAAGCCTGGATGCTGTGGAATGTCCCGGACTGCAGGAGGAATCAGGCTGTGAGACGGCAGATTTCTGTGTGGCCAAATATGTATGGAAGAGGATTAATGACAGCATTACAAAAGCAGTGGATGACATTGACCTTTCTCAGCTTGTGGAAGAGAGCAGGCTGGTAGAAAAGAAAAGTCAGAATATAGAAAACGATCATAAAGCGAAAACAGTTAGGAGAGAAAGCGATGAAGAAATTAATCTATTTGGATAATGCAGCGACTACCAGGACGGCACCGGAGGTAGTGGAAGCGATGCTCCCGTTCTTTACGGAAAGTTATGGGAATCCATCCAGCATTTATGAGTTTGCCTCTGTGAGCAGACAGGCGGTGGACAAGAGCAGAGAGACCATTGCCAAAGCGCTGGGAGCCTCCAAGGAGGAGATTTATTTTACAGCCGGCGGTTCTGAGGCGGACAACTGGGCATTAAAGGCCACGGCAGAAGCGTATCAGGGAAAAGGCAAACACATTATTACCAGTAAGATTGAGCATCATGCGATTCTGCACACCTGCGCATGGCTGGAAAAACAGGGCTTTGAGGTGACCTATCTGGATGTGGACGAGAACGGTGTGGTGAAGCTGGAGGAACTGAAAAAAGCCATCCGTCCGGATACCATTCTGATTTCCGTTATGTTTGCCAACAATGAGATCGGTACGATCCAGCCCATTCGGGAGATCGGTGAGATTGCCAGAGAGCATGGGATTTTATTCCATACGGATGCCGTGCAGGCATTCGGACAGGTGCCCATCAATGTGGATGAATATCATATTGATATGCTCAGTTCCAGCGGTCATAAACTGAACGGCCCCAAAGGAATCGGTTTTCTGTACATCCGCAGGGGTGTGAAGATCCGTTCCTTTGTCCATGGCGGAGCGCAGGAGCGTAAGCGCCGGGCAGGCACGGAAAATGTTCCGGGGATTGTAGGCTTCGGCAAGGCAGTGGAGCGCGCGGTCAGCACCATGGAAGCCAGAACTGCCAAGGAACGGGCAACAAGGGATTACCTGATTGGCCGGGTGCTGGATGAAATTCCGTTTTCCAGACTGAACGGGCATCGAACAGACCGACTTCCCAATAATGCCAATTTCAGTTTTCAGTTTGTAGAGGGTGAGTCCATGCTGATTATGCTGGATATGAAGGGAATCTGCGGCTCGAGCGGTTCGGCGTGCACCTCCGGTTCTCTGGATCCGTCCCATGTGCTGCTGGCCATCGGACTGCCTCATGAAATTGCCCACGGCTCTCTGCGCCTGACTCTGAATGAGGAGATTGAAAAGGAAGATATTGATTACGTAGTGGAGAATCTGAAAGAAATCATCGGCAAGCTGCGCAGCATGTCGCCGCTGTATGAGGATTTTATCAGGAAACATTAGAAATCCCGATCTGCAAAGGTTCAAAAGCAGATACAAAACGGAAAAGAATGCAGGAAACACAGAAAGAATATGGAGGAACGATTATGTACAGTGAAAAAGTGATGGATCACTTTCAGCATCCCAGAAATGTAGGAGAAATTGAAAATGCCAGCGGCGTCGGCACAGTCGGAAACGCCAAATGCGGTGATATTATGCGGATTTATCTGGATGTGGATGAAAACCAGGTTATTCAGGACGTGAAATTCAAGACCTTTGGCTGCGGCGCTGCAGTGGCCACCAGCAGCATGGCTACGGAGATGGTAAAAGGAAAAACCATTTATGAGGCACTTCAGGTTACAAATAAGGCTGTGATGGAAGCACTGGATGGACTGCCTCCTGTCAAAGTACACTGCTCGCTGTTGGCAGAGGAGGCTATCCACGCAGCTCTTTGGGACTATGCGAAAAAGAAGGGTATTGAAATTGAAGGGCTGGAAAAACCCAAGTCTGATATCCATGAAGGGGAAGAGGCAGAAGAAGAGGAATATTGATCACTATGAGGGAAAAGAAAAAAGTCGTGGTGGGAATGTCCGGCGGTGTGGATTCTTCGGTTGCCGCTTATCTTTTGAAGGAACAGGGCTACGAGGTCATCGGTGTGACCATGCAGATCTGGCAGGACGAGGACGAGTTTACACAGGAAGAAAACGGCGGATGCTGCGGCTTAAGCGCGGTGGACGATGCCAGACGTGTGGCGGCGGATCTGGGGATTCCTTATTATGTCATGAATTTTAAGGAAGAATTCCGGAAACACGTTATGGATTACTTTGTGGCAGAATATCTGGCCGGCAGAACGCCGAATCCCTGCATCGCCTGCAACCGCTACGTCAAGTGGGAGTCTCTTCTGCAGAGAAGCCTGCAGATTGGTGCGGATTATATTGCCACCGGGCATTATGCCAGAATTGCCCGTCTGGAGAATGGACGCTATGCCATTCAAAGGTCACGGACGGATGCCAAGGATCAGACGTATGCCCTCTTCAATCTGACTCAGGACCAGCTTGCCCACACACTGATGCCGGTGGGGGCTTACTCCAAGGATGAAATCCGGGAGATTGCCGGAAAAATCGGACTTCAGGTGGCTCACAAGCCGGACAGCCAGGAAATCTGCTTTGTGCCGGATCAGGATTACGCGGGCTTTATTGACCGGACTGTGGGAAAGAAGCTGCCGGAGGGAAATTTTGTAACACCAGAGGGAAAGGTCCTGGGACGTCACAGGGGTATTACCCATTATACCATCGGACAGCGGAAAAAGCTGGGCCTTGCCATGGGCCATCCGGTATTTGTCTGTGAGATCCGCCCGGAGACCAATGAGGTTGTGATTGGAGAAAATGAAGATATTTTCCGACGTACGCTGTATGCGGACAGGCTGAATTTTATGGCGGAGGCGGACCTGGAGACCCCCAGGGAGCTGACGGCGAAAATCCGCTACAATCACAGGGGTGCGCCCTGTCTTGTGGAAAAAGTGGGAGAGGACCGGATCAAATGTACCTTCCGGGAGCCCCAGAGGGCTATCACCCCGGGACAGGCAGTGGTGCTGTATGACGGAGATTATGTGTTCGGAGGCGGCACCATTCTGGGTGCGGAATAGAAAAAGAAGAAAAAAGGCGGGGAGATTTCCCCGCGGTAAAGGTGTAAGGCAGCTTTGGAGAGCGGCCTTACATTTTTTTCAGGCATTCCAGGGCATACTGAAGGGAATCCTCCAGGTGGGAACGCATCCGGGAAGCAGCAGTCTGATAATCGCCATCCCGGTAGGCCTCATAGATCGCAGCATGGGACTCATAAATGCTTTTCTGGGGCAGATCCTCTGTCTCATAAAGATTGGAAAAAATGGTGAGCTGGCTTCGAAGCCGTTCTGCGGCCAGTGTCAGGCGGCTGTTCCGGCAGAAATCATAAAAAATCAGGTGAAAGCGGTCAGAATGGCTGATCCAGAGGGCAGTTTCCTCCGGGGTCAGCTTTTCCTTTGTCCTGATCACTGCAGTAGAGCGGATATTTTCCTGAAGCTTTTCCAGAACCTCCTCCTGCCGGGGATTTCCGGAGGTGTAGAGAATTGCCAGAGCATCCAGATCCCCCATAAACTGGTAGAGCTCTTTCAAATCCGTTTCATTGGGTTCAATGACACTGACCCCGATGTTGGAATAATAGCAAACCAGCCCCTCTTCGTTCAGGCGGGTGAGCGCTTCCCGAATGGGGGTGGAACTGACTTCAAACCGTTCTTTTAAGGTTTTCAGGGTGAGCTTCTCACCCAGAGGAATTTTCAGGGACAGGATATCAGAGCGAAGAATCTGATAGATCTGTTCAGAGAGAGTATTTTTATTCAAATCCATAGAATGCGTCATCCTTTGTGTTTTACTAAAGTCTATGATGTTGGGGTCAAAAGGTGCCATACGGATTGTTCCGTGCTTCGCACTCCCACAATCCTGGCATCAAGTCTATTTTACCGAATGGGAAGAAAAAGTCAAGGCGCTGCTGATCAAAGATTCTTTTGACGCATTTTGCAAAATGCATATTGCAATAAACTGGAAAAAGTGGTAAACTTAACAATAATTTATCGCATTAAACTATTACGTTTTAAAGTGAAAGAGATAAGAACAGAAAAAGACAGAGACAAAACAGATTCAAAACATGTAAAAACAGATTCAAAACACGCAAAAAAGCAGAGAAAAGAAACAGAGAATACCGTGCGGTGACTGCTGCGGGAAAATCTGTGAATGATTAGGAGAGATTGTATGAGAGACGAAAAGCTTCTGGAAAAGCTGACCCAGCTTCTGGGGGTGGCGGGCTTTGAGAGAGAAGTCCGGGAATTTATTGAGAAGGAAGCGGCGCCCTACGGAGATGAAATGTTTACGGATGCCATCGGAAACCTGATTGTCCGGAAAAAGGGCAGGGGAGGCGAGGGTTCCAGAAAGATCATGTTCGCGGCCCATATGGATGAGATCGGTTTTATGGTGAAGACCATTGAGGCGGACGGCCGCCTGCGGGTCTGCAATATGGGCTGGAACTGGACTGGTTCCGCTTATAACAGCAGAGTGCGGTTCCGAAACGGCATTCATGGCGTGGTGAGCTGTATGGGGCCCATTGAAGAGGCGGGAAATAAAGCGGGCAAGCTCTATATTGATATCGGAGCCACTTCCAGAGAAGATGCTCTGAAATATGTAAAGCTGGGAGATGTGTGCGGCTATCACGGCCCTTATCTCCAGCTGGTCAATGACCGGGTCTGTGCCAAGACTCTGGATAACCGGATCGGCTGCTATCAGCTTCTGGAAGCCCTGAAGGAAAATGACGGCACTTATCCCAATGATATTTATTATGTTTTCTGCGTCCAGGAGGAACTGGGCTGCCGGGGCTCCAAAGCGGCAGCGGAGAGAATCCGGCCGGATATCGGCATTGCCGTGGATATTTCCCCGGCCCATGATTATCCCTGTGACCTGGAGGGCAGCAATGCCCTGGATGAAGGGATCGGCATTAAGATCTGTGATCCCTCCGTCGTCTGCGACGAGGGCGTGGTGGAAACCATGATTTCCTGCTGTGAGGAGCAGCAGATCAAATACCAGAGAGAGGTGATTGATCAGGGAGGAACGGATGCCTCCAGCATGAATCTTTCCGGTATGGGTGTCAAGGCGGGCGGCATTGTGGTTGTTACCAGATATCCTCACTGTCAGAGTGCTGTAGCTTCGAAGAAGGATATCGAAGCAGGTGTGGATCTGATCAATGCCTTCTCCGGACGGGAGTTTGAAATTTGACGGCATCAGTTCTGCGGAATGCATCCCTTCTGACTATGGAGGATGGTCCCGTTTTCAGACGGGCGGATCTGTGGCTGGAAGATGGAAAGATTCTGCGGATTACCAGGGAAGAGGAGGTGCCGGAGGGGGCTTCGGTCTATGATTTTTCCGGCTGCTATATCCTGCCGGGGCTGATGGATTCCCATGTTCATTACGATGCAGACTATATGGGCGATTTCTTCCTGGCCTGCGGAATTACCTCCGTGCGGAATATGCGGGGGTACGCCTTTCATGCCAGATGGCGGGATGAAATCCTGGCCGGGAAACGGAGAGGGCCATACCTGTATTCCAGCGGTCCCATTTACGATGGAGAGGATCCCTCCATTCCCGATAATGAAAATGTGATCCTCCATACGGAGGAAGATGCGGAGGCAGCCATTGCCTATACGAAAAAATACCATTTTTTATGGCTGAAGACCTATCCTTCCATTGAGCCGGCGCTTTACCGCTATCTGCTGAAGCGTGCAGCCCAGGAAAAGCTGCCGATGTGCGGCCATATGAGCAAAAAGCTGGATGATAAGGTGCTGGCTGCGGAAGGCTATTCCTGCTGTGAACATACCAGTTCCCTTCCTGCGAAGGAGGAGGACATTCGATTCCTGGCAGAGAGCGGGATGTGGCTTTGTCCCACCCATGTGGTCTGTGAAACCCTTCCGGACTACGTCTGGAACGGAAAACAGATGACGGATCTGGCGCATTTTCAGGATCTTCCGGAGTGCGTTCGCAGGGAATGGGAGGAAAAGAACCGGATCATTGTGGACAATTACCGGAAATTAGGCGTGAAGCCGGATTTTCAGAAAATTATTGACCGGGGAAAGACCTTCCTGAAATATTCGGACCGGATCATGGCAGGCTCCGACTGTGCCTATCCGGGGATGATACCGGGCTTTTCTCTTCAGGATGAACTGGAACGTCTGGTGCGGGTCTATGAGATGACACCCTATGAGGCTTTGTGTGCGGCCACCCGCAAACCGGCCGAATATATGGGGATTGACGGGCAGAAGGGCAGAATAGCCCCCGGAATGGATGCGGATCTGGTGGTTCTGGAGGAGAATCCTCTGGCGGACATTGAAAATGTCCGGAAGATCCGACAGGTTTTCCAGGGAACCAGAACCTGGGACAAAGGAGCTTTTCAGCAGCTTCTGGCTGCTGATCGTAAGCTAGAAAAACACGAAATTGAGTTTGCGCCAAAGAGGCCGGACTCATAAAGAGAGGAGAAAAACTATGAAAAGAGCACTTGTACTGCTGGCATGTGCCTGCACCTGTATGGCGGCCGCTTTTACCGCCTACGCCGGAGAATCCTCCGGGAAAACAGACATCGTCATTGCCGTGGATGCGGACATTGACACCCTCCATCCCTCTGATTTTTCCACTACTGTGGAGATGGATGTTCTGAATCAGATTTATGATACCCTGATGTACATGAATCCTGACGGAGCCCATGATCCGGAGCCCAGAATTGCACAGAGCTATGAGATCAGTGAAGACGGAACGGATTACACCTTCCATCTGAGACAGGATGTGACCTTCCATGACGGTACCCAGCTGACTGCTGAGGATGTGAAATTTTCTCTGGAAATGTACATGGATTCTGAGTATCAGGGATCTCAGGTAACCATGCTGGAGAGCGTGGAAGCAACGGACGAATATACCGTTGTCTGCCATCTGGAAAGCGCTTATTCCCCGTTCCTGCTGGGTGTATGCTCTGCGCACATCGCGTCTCAGGCTTATTATGAAGCATCACCGGAAGAATTTGTGAATAAGCCCATGGGAAGCGGCCCGTATAAATTTGTGAGCCGTGCCAACGGAAGCAATATCAAGCTGGAAGCTTATGACGGTTATTACCGGGGAGCCGCTGCCATCAGGGACATTACCTTTGAGGTCATTCCGGATTCCACCACAAAAGCCATTGCCCTGCAGACCGGTGAAGTGAACTTTGCTTCCATTGAGTCCGCAAGCATTGCACAGCTTCAGGCCAATTCTTCCATTACCATTGCAGAGGTTCCCACCTCCGGTTTCGCTTTTGTTTCCATGAATCTGGAAAAAGCGCCTTTCAATGATGTAAAGGTACGTCAGGCAGTCAACTACGCCATTAACCGGGAAAATCTGGTTGCTGTCTGCTATGACGGGGAGGCGGAGGTAAACTCCAATATCTGCTCCAAAGAGCGCTTCGGTTATTCTGAGGATCAGTTCCAGTACACCTATGATCCCGAGAAGGCGAAAGCCCTGCTGGCGGAAGCCGGAATTGAAACGCCCTATGATCTGGGTGAAATGCTGGTAGCAGAAAAATACTCCAACCTGGCGACGGTTATCCAGAATGACCTGAAGGCGGTGGGTCTGGAGTGCACCATCGCTGTAAAAGAATTTAACTCCTACATCGGCGATCTGACCAGCGGCAATTATACCATCACCGCGCTGAATATGACCCTGGAAGGCGACACCCAGATGCTGGAGATGGCCTTCACCACCGACTACATCGGAACAGCCAACAACGCAAGATACTCCGACGCGGAAATGGACGATCTGTTTAAGCAGACCACAAAGGAAACGGATACGGAAAAGAGAGCGGAGCTCTTTAATCAGATTTTCAGCAAGGCTCAGGAAGAAGCAATCTACGCGGTGCTCTGCAATCCGCTGACGGTGTATGCTTATAATTCTGACCTGCAGTGCCCGGAATTCGTTCTGGAAGGCCAGTATTATGTTTACGATTTTGCGTGGTAAAGCAAAGCCGATTCTGTTGACCTGTTAACAACGTGCGGAGGGGCCGGATGTCCAGTGCATCCAGGCTCCCCCGCATCAATGTTTTTTTACCGAAAAGAAAAGGACGGCATTTTCATATGGCGAAATACATTATCAAAAGACTCATCTATATGATTCCGGTTCTTCTGGGAGTGGCATTTCTGGTCTTTACCATCCTTTCCCTGACGCCCGGAGATCCGGGCACCATTATTCTCGGCATTACGGCGAAGCCCGAGGATATTGCGGCCCTGAATGCGGAATTCGGCTATGACCAGCCGTTTCTGGTCCGATTCCTGAATTATATCGGCGACATCGTCCTGCATTTTGACCTGGGCAATTCCTATCAGAGCAGGCAGCCTGTTGTAAATGATATTATTGCCCGATTTCCCAATACCCTGCTTCTGGCGGTTCTTTCCATGTCCGTCTCCTCGATCATCGGCATTTCCCTGGGGATCCTTTCGGCAGTGCGCCAGTATTCGGTGCTGGATCATGTCTGTGTGGTGACTGCGCTGGTCTTTGCTTCCATCCCGGGGTTCTGGCTGGGACTGATGCTGCTTCTGATCTTCGCCCTGAAGCTGGGGCTGCTGCCTTCCTTTGGAGCCGGAAGCCTGAAGCACTTTGTACTGCCTACGCTGACTGTTTCCATGACCTCTGCGGCAGGTCTTCTGCGTCTGACCAGATCGGCCATGCTGGAGACCGTTCGTCAGGAGTACATCCGCACGGCAAAAGCAAAAGGGGCATCCGGCCGCCGGATTATCTGGAAACATGCTCTGCGCAACGCCCTGCTTCCGGTGGTCACCACCCTGGGGACCAGCTTTGGCGCGTCTCTGGGCGGAGCGATTATCGCGGAAACCGTGTTTGCTATGCCTGGAATGGGAACCCTGCTGACCACTGCCATCCGGCAGAAGGATATTCCCACGGTAATGGGAGCCACGCTGTTTCTGGCTGTGCTGTTCAGCCTTGTGATCCTGGTGGTGGATATTCTGTACGCCTTTATTGATCCGCGGATCAAGGCAAAATACCAGAATGGAGGGAAGAGCCGTGGCTAATAAAAGAAAACACGCGCAGCTTGCGGAGTTCTGGCGGCGCTACCGGAAAAACAAAACGGCAGTCATTGGTCTGGTGATTCTGGTGATCATTGTGGGAACCGCCCTTTTTGCGGATCTGATTGTTCCTTATTCAAAAGGCATTGAGCAGGTGGGAGCGGACCGGCTCCAGCCCCCCAGTCTGAACCATTTTTTCGGCACGGATGAGTATGGACGGGATCTGTTTGCCAGAGTCATTCACGGGTCCCGCTATTCGCTCTTTATCGGTGTAGCCACCAGTCTGATGGCTCTGGTGATCGGGGCGATTCTGGGAGCCAGCGCCGGGTATTTCGGCGGAATGGTGGATAATATTATCTGCCGGATTGTGGATGTGTTCATGTGCGTGCCGCCGATTCTTCTTTCGCTGGCTGTGGTGGCTGCTCTGGGAACCAATCTGCGGAATCTGATCATTGCGATTACCATCTCCTGTATCCCGGGAAATGTGCGTCTGATCCGTTCGGTTGTCCTGACGGTGGCGGAGCAGGATTATGTGGAAGCGGCCAGGTCTTACGGAACGAAAACTCCCCGGATCATTTTCCGGTACGTGCTGCCAAATGCCATGGGCCCTATTATTGTCAATACGACCATGGCGATTTCCGATATGATTCTTTCCGCTGCAGGCTTAAGCTTTATCGGAATGGGGATTCAGCCGCCGGCTCCGGAGTGGGGCGCGCTGCTGTCCAATGCCCAGCAGTATCTGTTTACAGCCCCTTACCTTCTGGTTTTCCCGGGAATCTTCATCATTTTGTCCTCGCTGGCTTTTAACCTGGTGGGAGACGGGCTGACAGACGCCCTGGATCCGAAACTGAAAGATTAGGAGGGAATGAGATTGAGCGATCAGGTATTACAGATTCAGAATTTATCTATCTGCTATCATACAGATCTGGAGACGGTTTATGCGGTCAATGATATCAGTTTTTCCATAGGAGCCGGGGAAACCATGGGCCTGGTGGGCGAGACCGGGGCCGGGAAAACCACCACTGCTCTGGGAATTATGGGACTTCTTCCGGAGCGTACTGCCAGGGTGACGGGAGGAGAAATCCTTCTGGAGGGAAAAAATCTGTGCGGATTGACGGACCATGAAATGCAGAAAATCCGGGGAGAAAAGATTTCCATGATCTTTCAGGATCCCATGACAGCCCTGAATCCGGTGCTGACCGTGGGAGACCAGATCGGAGAGGCGCTGTATCTGCACAACGCCAAAGAACTTTCCCAGAGAGAAATTGAGGAAAAGGTGGAGGAAACCCTGGAGATGGTGGGGATTCCCAAGGAACGGAAGCGGGAATATCCCTATCAGTTTTCCGGAGGGATGCGCCAGCGGGTGGTGATTGCCATTGCCCTGGTATGCAATCCCCGGCTTCTGATTGCGGATGAGCCGACCACTGCCCTGGATGTGACCATTCAGGCTCAGATTCTTTCCATGATCTGCGACCTGCAGAGAAAGTATGGAACCTCGGTGATCATGATTACCCATGATCTGGGAGTTGTGGCAGAGACCTGCGATAAGGTTGGTATCATGTATGCCGGGGAAATAGTGGAATACGGAACTCTGGCAGATATTTTTACCGGGGAAGCGCATCATCCTTATACGGTGGGACTTTTTGGCTCCATTCCAAGCCTGACGGAGGATTCCAGAAGGCTTCATCCCATTGAGGGACTGATGCCGGATCCCACAGATCTGCCAAAAGGCTGCAAATTTTCTCCCAGATGTACGAAATGCATGGAAATCTGCAAAAGTCAGAAGCCGCCTGTATGGGAGAAAGAGGGCCATCAGATCCGGTGTCATCTGTTCGCGGAGAACGGGGAGGTGAAAAAATGACGGAAATTCTTCTGGATGTCAGGCATCTGAAAAAATATTTTAAAACATCCTATGGCATGCTGCATGCGGTGGATGATGTGAGCTTTTCCGTCCCAAAGGGAAAAACCATCGGTGTGGTGGGAGAATCCGGCTGCGGAAAATCCACTCTGGGACGGACCCTGCTCTGCTTAAATGAACCGACGGAAGGCGAAATCCTGTTTCAGGGGAAAAATATTGCGGAGCTTAAAAGAAAGGATCTGGATCGGATCCGGCCGAAGATGCAGATGATTTTCCAGGATCCCTATTCCAGTCTGAACGGGCGCATGACAGTCCAGCAGCTGATTGCGGAGCCGTTGATTGTGAATAAGGTGTGCCGGAATAAAAAGGAAATCGAAAAACGGGTGTCGGAAATCATGGATACGGTGGGACTGGCCAGGCGTCTGGCCATGGCTTATCCCCATGAGCTGGACGGAGGACGCAGACAGCGGATCGGTGTGGCCAGAGCACTGGTGCTGGAACCGGAATTTGTGGTCTGTGATGAACCGGTATCCGCTCTGGACGTGTCCATTCAGGCGCAGATCCTGAATCTGCTGATGGATCTTCAGGAGCAGATGGGACTGACCTATCTCTTTATCACCCATGATTTGTCCGTGGTGAAGCATATTTCGGATGAAATTATGGTGATGTATCTGGGGAAATGTGTGGAAAAAGCCCCTGCGGCAGACATTTTTAAAAATCCCATCCATCCCTATACGAAAGCGCTGCTGGCGGCGATTCCCATTCCGAGTGTGGAGTCCTGTCACAAAAAGCGGGAACTGATCCAGGGAGAGGTGACCAGTCCGGTCAATCCCAAACCAGGCTGCCGGTTTGCCGCCAGATGTCCCCACGCTTCGGAAGAATGCCGCAGAGGCGATATTCCCCTGCGGGAAATCCGGCCGGGGCATTTTGCGGCCTGCCGTCTGTAAGAGACATAAAGTGAGGGAAAACGGATATGAGAGAAGAATATAGATGGCCTTATGAAAATGAGGCCGGTATGGAAGAAATGGTAACCAGCGACGTGTGTGTGCTGGGAGGCGGTTTGTCCGGCTGTTTCGCGGCCATTGCGGCAGCCAGGAAGGGTCTGTCGGTGGTTCTGGTGGAAAAGGGCGCAGTGGAAAAAAGCGGTTCCGCCGGAACCGGCTTTGATCACTGGGAGTCGGCCTGCACCAATCCCTGTTCCGGCGTGACGCCGGAGGAAATCGCCCAGGCCTATGTGGATGAGCAGGACTGGTACAGTAACGGCATTGCCCACTATATCGAGTGTCGGGAGGGCTATGACCGGCTTCTGGATATGGAACGTTTCGGGGGCAAAATCCGGGATACGGAGGATGAATTTGCCGGAGCAGAGTTTCGGGACGAAAAAACGAAGCTGATGTTTGCTTACGATTATGCGAATAAATTTACTATCCGTGTCTGGGGCTCCACCTTTAAGCCGGCTCTTCTGAAGGAACTGAAGCGGCTGGGGGTACGTATTTATGAGCGCACCGAGGCGACAGCCCTTCTGGTGCGGGAGCATGAAGGGAAAAAACAGGGAATCGGTGCCATGGGCATGAATGTTCATACAGGAAAATTCTGTGTCTTTCAGGCAAAGGCAACGGTTTTGTGCATGTCCCGGCCGGCCCGGGTATGGCTGTTCAATCCGGATCTGGTGGGACTTTGTGAATTCCGGCCCATGCAGAGTATCGGCAGCGGTCACGCCATGGGGTGGAGAGCAGGCATGGAATTTACCATGATGGAAAAATCCGTCCGTGCGGAATTTTCCGCGGCAGGCAGAAGCTTTCCGCCCTACGGCGCGGGGAACAACCACAATACCTGGTATGCCGCCACCATGGTGGATGCCAGAGGTGTGGAGATTCCCTATGTGGACCGGGATGGACGGGAGCTGGAAACGGTTTCTCAGCGGTATTATCCGGCGCCGGGCCAGAAATTTTTCCTGAAGGGCGGCGTGATTGACAATCCGAAGTATGAGTACCGGGGACCGGAAACACTGGATTTTGAAGAGCTGATGAAGCGCGGCTATCAGCTTCCCTTCTATGCGGATTTGAGCCGGATGCCAGATGCGGAGCGGCGGGTGATCTGGGGCATGATGGTGGGAGAGGAAGCCAAGACCAAAATCCCGATTTTCCAGAATTATACGGAACGGGGCTTTGATCCCGGAAAGCATATGCTCCAGAGCTACGGGACAGGATGGCAGTCTGCGAATTTCCTGGAGCAGGAACGGCAGTTTTTCGGTGCCCCCGGCGGTGTCATGCACGACTGGGATCTGAAGACAAATCTGGAAGGAGTTTATGCGGCAGGAGATCAGCTCTATGCCTCTGACTGTGCGGGTTTTGCCTGCGCCACAGGCTACTATGCCGGACGAAAGGCTTCGGATTATGCGGCGGGCACAGCGCTTTCCCAGGTATCCAGAGAAGAGATTGAGGCGGAAAAGAAGCGCCTGTATGCGCCTCTGTATGTGCCGGAGGAAGAGAGCATCAGCTGGAAGGAACTGAACATGGCCATTTCCAAAGCCATGCAGAATTACTGCGGCGGCGTGAAATGCGAGGCACTTTTAAAGGAAGGGCTGGATCTGCTGAAGCAGTTCGAGACAGAAATGGTCCCGAAGCTGAGGGCTTCCAATCCCCATGAACTGATGAGAACCCATGAGGTTCTGGACATCCTCACGGTGTCCCAGCTCGTGATTCATGCCTGTCTGGCGAGAAAGTCCAGTTCGGCGCCCCTGTGCTTTACGCGAAGCGATTATCCGGAAATGGACCCGGTATCTGAGCGGAAGCATATTGTGATCCGTCAGGAAAAAGGCAGGGTGGTTACCAGGGATGTACCGCTGAATTTCTTCGGAGACCTGAAGGAAGAGTATGAAAAACGGAATCAGGATTATATCCGGGAGGTGGCAGAAAATGGAAAAAATTGAGTATCGGGTGGAGCCGTCCCCCTGCAGCACCCGCCCCCTGAAATACAACGAAGCCCTCTGCATTGGCTGTAACCGCTGTGCCAGTGTCTGCCAGTGTGACATTCTGCTTCCGTCCCCGGAAAAGGGGAAGCATCCCATTGTCATGTATCCGGGAGAATGCTATTACTGCGGGGCCTGTGTCATGGTCTGCCCGAAACCGGGCGCGATTACTCTGGTGCATCCGCTGATGAATCGTGCCAAATTTGTTCCGGTGAAAACCCCGGAAGAAGCGGAAACGGATAACGAATAGATAAAAGAAGAGGAACGATTCGGAGCTGAATAAGCAAACAGCGGAGCGAATTGCGAATACGGGGGGATTGCGTTAGCAATCGACTTTAATTATTGGTGATGTCTGCGTCAGCAGACATTTCCGTTTAGAAAAAATTTATAAGGATTTCGGAAGCGGAATATTGCATCCGCCCTCCAAATAAGTATAATATCAGGTATTATGAAAAAGTTCACTGATGAACTAATATCTGAAAAACCAGGAAAAGACAGAAAAGGGAGGGCGCAGGATGGAAGACTGTACGATTTATTATGATGACAGGAAGAGCAGCTGCCGGATGTATGCGAAATATCTGGAGGAGCAGGAGGGGATTTTGTGCCGGAAGGCCTCCGGAGTCAGCGGTGAAGCCATTATTTTTGAAAAAAGCAGGAGAGTCGGTTTCCTCTTCGAAAGCCAGAAAGAGCATGCACCGGAATGCATCCGGAATATTTTAAGCCGTATCGTCATGGATAAAAACGGATGGATTTTTCTTGGGGTGACCGGCGGGGAACACGAGCTTCAGGCTCTGAAAACAGCCAGTGAGGAACTGGAGCGCAGAGGGTATCAGGTGAGTATGCTGTATTCCCGATTCCTGATGGAGAAGAATCACCTGGATGCGGAGGAAGCAGTTCAGAAAATTCTAGAAGATATGGAGGTACGGAAAGCAGCTTATCCGGCGCTGAAGGAGAAAATTCACGGTTTGACGAAAAAAGATCTCCGGAAGGCTCTTCGGCTGGCTTTTCGGGATTACCGAAGTTATCAGAAAAAGGAACAGAAAAAGAAGGTATAAAAATACCGTATCTTTTATAAAAATTCTTGACAGACAAGGAGAAAGTACATATAATATATGAGTCAGTTTTTTACTGCATTTCGATACAGTGAGTATTTAACGTTGACAGGTTGAGAGGGCAGAAGGATAGAACTACCGGTATTCGGATATGCAGGGTTTTCAGGTTTCTTTACCGGGAGGAAGCGAAGCTGATAGTAGACGCTATCAGCTTTTTTTATGTCAGCGCAGGAGAACGGGATCCGGCAGATCCTTCTCAGGTGCGGGTGTGCTGATGAGCTCTCCAGTAAGTACACATTAAGAAAAAGGAGATTGGATTATGGTAAAGTATGTTTTTAAACGTCTGGGCCTGGCTGTAGTGACCATTTTTATTGTCGCTACCCTTACATTTTTACTGATGAATCTGGTGCCGGGCGGCCCGTTCATGTCAGAGAAGGCAGTCAGTCCCAAGGCGCAGGCGGCTCTGGAAGCGAAATATGGACTGGATAAGCCGCTGTTTCAGCAGTATACCACCTATATGTCAGGCGTTCTGCACGGAGATTTCGGCGACAGCTTAAAGCAGCGCGGACGTACTGTGGCATCGATTATCACCAGTAAATTCCCGGTATCTGCCAGACTGGGCGGCCTGGCGGTTCTGGTAGCGGTTTGTCTCGGCATTCCTCTGGGATGTATTTCTGCGCTGAACCGGGGAAAAGCAGGAGATAACATCATCATTGTGATTGCGACTTGCGGAATTGCGGTGCCGAGCTTTGTCATCTGTACCCTGCTGATGTATACTTTCGGCGTTAAGCTGAAAATTCTGCCGACTCTGGGACTTCAGAGCTGGAAGCATTATATTATGCCGGTGACCGCTCTGGCATTCTATCCCACGGCTTATATTACCCGGCTGATGCGCTCCGCCATGCTGGATGTACTGGGCCAGGATTACATGCGTACAGCCAGAGCCAAGGGGCTGAATCAGTATATCCGGCTGTTCAAGCATGCCCTGCGGAACGCGGTTCTTCCCGTAGTTACCTATCTGGGTCCCCTTCTGGCCTATACCATGACCGGAAGCTTCATTGTGGAAAAGATTTTCAATATCCCGGGACTGGGCGGAGAGTTTATCAGTTCCATTACCAACCGTGATTATACGGTGATTATGGGAACGACCATTTTCCTTGCTACACTGATGATTTTGATGAATGTGGTGGTGGATATCTGCTACAAGATCATCGACCCGAGAACTAACCTGAAATAATCAAGGAGGAACATACAGATGAAAAACAATCCAAACCCGTTAAGTCTGCAGCCCAGGATCAATCCGGATGATTTCCTTCCCGCGTCTCAGGAGGAGAAGGAAAGTCTGGTTGTGATGCGTGAAAGCGTAAGCTTCTGGAAGGACGGCCTGCGCCGCCTGAAGAAAAACAAAGTGGCGATGGTCAGTCTGGCTGTTGTGATTATTATTATGTTCTTTTCTTTTATTGTGCCGTCTTTTTATCCTTATTCCTATGAACAGCAGATCAGAGGTTCTGAAAATCTGGCTCCCATGAAATATTCCGAGGCAGAGCAGGAACGGATAGAGGCAGGAGAAAAGGTATTTCCTCATATTTTCGGAACGGATAAGCTGGGAAGAGACTATGCCATCCGTGTTATGATGGGAAGCCGGATTTCTCTGACTGTCGGTCTGGTGGCGGCTGTGATCATTCTGGTGGTAGGCTCCTTCTTCGGCTCCATTGCGGCGTTCTTCGGCGGCTGGGTGGACCTGCTCCTGATGCGTGTGGTTGATATTATCTATACGATACCGGATGTGCTGCTGATCGTTCTGCTGTCCTTCGCACTGAAGGATCCCCTGGCACGTCTGTCTCAGGTTCCGGGCTTTGGCTGGATGCAGACCCTGGGCTCCAACCTGATCAGTATCTTTATTGTGTTTGCTCTTCTGTACTGGGGCGGTATGGCCCGTATGGTCCGAAGCCAGATCCTGATGCTGAAGGAAAGTGAATATGTAACGGCCGCCCGTGCGCTGGGCGCATCCAATGGCCGGATTATCAAAAAGCATCTGCTGACCAACTGCATTGGTACCCTGATTGTGACCACTACGCTTCAGATTCCTTCTTCGATCTTTACGGAGAGTTTTCTGAGCTTTCTGGGAATGGGTGTGGCAGTGCCCATGCCGTCGCTGGGCAGTCTGGCAAGTGATGCCGTTAACGGCATCAATACCTATCCGTATCTGCTGTTTATCCCGGCTCTGCTGATCAGTCTGATCATTCTGAGCTTTAACCTGCTGGGCGATGGCCTGCGCGATGCTTTCGACCCGAAAATGAAAAATTAGGAAAGGAAGAACAAATACTATGAGTGAATATCTGGTAAATATTGAGCATGAGCGTCTTTCTTTCTTTACTCCGGCGGGAGAGGTCAAAGCGCTCAATGATGTGAGTATTCATATCAAAGAAGGAGAAGTTCTGGGAATCGTGGGAGAGAGCGGTTCCGGAAAATCGGTAACCGCCTACAGCCTGATGGGCCTGACGGCATATCCCGGAAAGCTGCTGGGAGGAACTCTGGATTTTAACGGCCACCGGATCAATGATATGACCGAAAAACAGATGCAGAAAATGCGCGGCAATGAGGTTTCCATTATTTTCCAGGATCCCATGACCAGCCTGAATCCGGTTTATACTATCGGAAATCAGATCCGCGAGGTGATTAAGCTTCACACGGATAAGACAAAGGATGAGATTCAGGCAAGAGCGGTGGAGCTCCTGGAGCTGGTGGGTATCAATGAGCCGAAAAAACGGCTGAAACAGTATCCGCATGAACTGTCCGGCGGAATGCGTCAGCGGGTGATGATTGCCATTGCACTGGCCTGCGAGCCGAAGCTTCT